>JANWJD010000231.1 GCA_025449555.1 Chloroflexota bacterium
CACGATCGTAATGCCGATGAGAACCGGGATCATCAGCAACAAGCGCCGAGCGACAAAGACGTAGATGTTCATGCTGGGAAGTGGGAGCAGGAGGGACGTATGCGTCCCTCCTGCCTGAGGCTAACCGTTCTTTTTGATGTTGCGGAAGTTCGACTGGTACACCGCGTTGTACACGTAGCCAGTGACGCCTTTGTGCAACGCGACGATTCCCTTCGGTTGGACGATGCCGACCCATGGGCCTTCTGCCAGCCAGGTTCGCTGCACTTGATGGTACAGCGAGGCGCGCCGGACCCGGTTCGCCGTCGAGTCTGCGGCCACCGCCAGTCTCATCATGCTCAAGTCCTGGGTATACCACATGCGTTTCGCTGGGCCACCACCAGGAGAGAACGGACCGGCGTAGTCGTTCGGATCCGGGAAGTCGACACCCCAGTTGTACAGCACCATCGGCAACTGCTGAGCGCGATACGCCGCGAGCAGCACCGTGTCCTGCATGGGATGAAGTTTGATTGCAATGCCGATCGCCGCGAGATCGTGCGCGACTTTCGGCGCGAGCAGGTCGTACGACACACCATCGAAGGTAACCCCGCCGTCGTAGGCCAGGTCGACGGAGAAACCCTTGGCGTATCCTGCCTGTTTCATGAGGCTTTGCGCGTACGCGATATTCGAGCGTGGCTTGATACTGGCATTGAACGCGGCATCGTTGCCGAGCATGCCAACCGGAATCATGCTATTGGGCTGTGTTCCCACGCCGCTCAACAGGCCATTGTCGATCCCGTTATAGTCGAGCGCGGCCCGCACTGCCTGGCGTACCCTCGGATCGCTGAGCGGTTTATCGACCTTTGGATTCAACGTCATACCCATGTAGATCAGGTCCAGTGTGTTTCCCGTTACGAGGCGGGCATTGGGATCTGACCGGAGAACCTTGGCGCCGTCGATGTTGACGGACTGGGCGATGTCGATGGTGCCGCGCGATACTTCCAGACGCTCGGTGGTGGCGTCTGAGATCCCCTGAAAGACGATTTCCGACAGTGCCGGCTTCTTGCCCCAGTAATGAGTATTTCGCTTGAGCACCACCTGGCCGCTGGCGCCGCGTACCCAATTTGTGAGGACGAAGGGACCGGTGCCGGCGGAGTGGCTGTTCAGCCACGTGGTGGCATGATCCGCAGTCGCGGCATTGGGGGCATCCGAGCCGCCGTGCGCCCGCACCACTTTGGAATCGAGCACCGCAAAGTTCACGTCACCCAGGGCGGCCAGAAACGAGACATCCGGCGTGGGCAGAATGAACTCGACCGTGTACCTGTTGAGGGCACGCACGTTATTGATCGTCACCTTCTTGCCGACAGACGTCGCGCCCATCAGGAAGGCGGGATTGTCGTTCAGGTAGCCGAGACGCCGGTAGGAGAACACGACGTCCTGGGCCGTCATCGGATCGCCATTCGAAAACGTCACGCCGTGCCGAAGGTGAAAGTAAAAGAAACGCGCGTTCTTGCTGATCGTCCAGCTCGCCGCCAGGTCCGGTACCGGTGTATCCGTGTTGCTGCCGCGATATGTGATGAGCTGGTCATACACGTTTTGCTGGACAGCCGACGCGGAAAATTCGTAGCTTCGACCCGGATCCATCGTCTTCCCATCCGATAGATCGCGAGCGACCACCAGGATATTTCGATTACTCGCCAACGGAGCAGCCACGGTGTTGCCGGTCGAGTGGAGTGCCACCCCCACGAACGAGGCCGCCAACAGCGCCACCGCGACCGTAAACGTTGTCAAGCGCGATGCATGTTTTCCCATCCTCTTCCTCTCCTTGAAAATTGGTTCATTATTGGAGCAGGGGTGCTGCTAACGCAATTAGCAGCCTTTATTCGCCCTTTTCCTCGGCCGCCCATAGGCGGCACATCTCCTCAGAGGTCACCAGCAGCTCGTTGAGCGTGCCCTGGGCTGCGATCTCGCCGTCACGCAGGACGATGACCTGATCGGCTCGGGCCAGCGGCTCGCGACGGTGGGACACAGCCAGCGTGGAGACGTCGCGTCGCACCAGCAGCCGGTCCCACAGCAGTCGCTCGGTTTCGACGTCCAGTGCGCTCGATAGGTCATCCACCACCAGGAGCTGTGGTTTGCGGACGAACGCTCGTGCTGCTGCGGCGCGTTGGATCTGGCCTCCGGACAGTCGCACGCCTCGGGGACCCACGACGGTGTCCAGACCATCGGTTAACCCCGGCACATCGTCCTCCAGAACTGCCTGCCGAATGGCTTCGTCCAGTTCGTAATCCGACGCCCGCCAACCCATCATGATGTTGTCGATGAGTGTCTCGCTGAACAGCCGAGGAACCTGAGGCACGTACGCCGTGCGCGGTGGCCGGAAGAACTCAGCCTGATCGGTCACCAACCGTTCGTTCCAGCAAATCTCGCCGCTCTCCGCAGTCAGCAGGCCGAGGACCGCACGCAGGAGTGTTGTCTTCCCCGCACCCACCCGCCCGGTTACGATGGTCAACGTCCCGGCGCGAAGACACAGATCGATGTCACGGATGCCGCCTCCGCCGGGGTACGAGTAGCTCAGGCCGTGCGCCTGTAGTATCTCCAGCGACTCTGTCGGCAAGGACTGGCGAACAGCGGTCGCGGTCGGCAAAACAGGATGAAACTCCACCAACGCCGCCGGTGGCTCCGGCCGTACCAATTCCTCCATGCGAACAATGGAGACGGATTGGTTGGCGTAGTCTCCCAGGAAGTTGCCGAAGTCGGTCGCGGCCGAGGTGGTGAACTGCAGGAAGTAGACGAAGAGGGCGAAGTCACCCAGGGTGAAGGTGTGATTCGCCATGGCGTGCCCCGCCAGCAACAAGACGATGCCGATGCCGAATGCGACAGCGGTGGCCGTCATCGAGTTGACTGCCTGGTACAGCGCGAGCCAGCGCACCGTCCACCTCTGGCGCGTCTGGTTCAGCGCACGGAAGTGGTCGACCATGTCGCCCGTGGCGCCGGAAAGCTTGATCGTCTGCACCGCGGCGAACGTTTCAGCTAGAAAGCCCGTCACCTCGTCGGTGGCGCGGTCGTTCTGTGCGATGCACTCCCTGAGTCGGTCCCACGCCAGTCGCCCCGCCCCCAGCGCGACCGCCATCGGGAGGAACACGAAGATCGTGAGGGTGAGGTCGATGCGAGCCATGATGACGATCGCCACGGCCGTTCCCACCCAATGCCCGACCTCCTGCGGGAACCATGTAGGGAAGTCGGAGGTCTCGTCTACGTCGTCGCGGAAACGGTTGACGGCTGCCCCGGAGGAGACCGGAAGAGGGACAGCGCCGGGACGGTTGAGGATCGCGGCCAGGATGTTCCGCCGCAGCAGCGCACCAGCGGTCAGCTTGAACGTGACATAACCCCACTCGTGCCCGAAGCTGGTGGCGAAGCGCGCGACCTCGATGGCTACGAACAGCGCGACGAGCGCCCCGATGCCCAACTCGGCGGCCTGGTGTCCAGTCAGTCGATCGAAGATTCTCTGCACGATGATGCCGGGAACTATCTCCCCCGCCACCAGCACAAAGGTGAAGAACCCGTATACGGCGAAGGCACCGGGTGCGTAGCGCATCAACCGTGCGTTGAATGGCCAGGTTTTCATGTGCGCCGGTGCGTTCATGCCAGCACCTCTTCCAGTCCGACGCGCAGCAGGGCATTGAAGCGCGATTCCCGGTCACGCACCAGGTCCACGCGGCGCCCGGCCTCGACGATCCGTCCGTGCTCGAGGATCATGATGCGATCGACTCGCCCCACCGTCCGCAACCGGTGCGCGACGACGATGCCGGTTCGACCGGCGAGTAATCGGTCGACCGCGTGTTCGACGTACCGTTCCGTGGCGGGATCGAGGCGCGACGTCGCTTCGTCGAGGATGACGAGGCCCGGATCGCGCAGAAAGACGCGCGCGAACGCCAGAAGTTGTGACTGCCCGGCGGAGACCCCGGTGCCACCTGGTCCGAGCACAGTGTCGAGCCCGTCCGGCAGCGCTTGATACCACTCCCAGAGATCGAGTTCGCGAAAGACCGCGAGAATGTCAGGATCGCGGGTACCCTCCGCATACCCCGATGCGAAGAACGTAAGGTTGTCGCGCACCGTCGCTCGCACGAACAGCACGGCTTGCGTGACCATGCCGACCCGGTGGCGCAGGTCGCCCTCTGATAGGTCGCGGAGGTCGACACCGTGCAGGCGGATGCTTCCCGCGTCGGGGTCATAGAGGCGCGCCAGCAAGCGGGTAAGCGTCGTCTTTCCACTTCCGGTTCTGCCCAACAGTCCCAGTGTCTCACCCGGCTGCAGCGAGAGGGCGATGTCGTGGAGGATGCTATCGCCATCTTCATAGCTGAACGAGACGTGGTCGAGGTCGACGGATAGCGGACCGGTCGGCACGATAGATGTGCCACCCGCCGGCAGGTTGGGCCGGGTGAGCAAGAGGGCGTCAATACGACCGATGCCGGCCGACGCCTGCTGCATGTCCTGGACTTGCCGCTGAATTCGATCCAGCGGGGGGGCCAGCATCCCGATGTAAAAGACGATCAGATACGTGGTGCCAAGCGTGATCTGGTGGCGCTCGAATAGGAACGCGCCCAGCCCCAGCCCGAGGGCGTAGGCGATGACGTACAGGAATTTGGTGGTGAAATAGGAGAGCGTACCGGCGAGGTTAGCGCTACGCTTGGTCCGCAGACGGCGCTGCATCACCCCCAGCAGGCGCCACAACACCCAGGACTCGGCCCCGACACCGCGAATGTCCTCGGTGCCTGTCAGGCGCTCCTCGATGGCCCCATACTGCTCGGCACTGGCCTGTCGGTCCGTGGCATTGCGCAGCACCGCGCGCTTTTGCACCGCCCGCAATGCAAGCACCGTGGCCACGCAGTAGGCTGTGAGGCCCAGTCCCAGCCACGCGCTGTCGCGCCCGAGAATGACGAGGATGCCGCCCACCAGCAGGGCATTGCCGAGGATATTGATGGTGAACTGGGAGAAGAAGTTGGCGAGCAGGGTCACGTCGCCGTCGATCCGTTCTATCAACTCACCGGGCGTATGACTCTTGTGGAACGGGAGGTCGAGTTCCAGACAGTGGCGCATCAGGTCGGCACGCAGCCGGTTGGTGGCCTCCCAACCGATGACCGCTCCGGCGTAGGCCGAGCCCAGTGCCACGACCTGCTGGATCAGGGCAACGGCGAGGAATGCCAGGGCAGCCACCGTCAATGTGCCGGCCGGACCGCCCTGCTGGGCGGTATCGATGAAAATACGTACGATCTGAGGATTCGCCAGTTCGAGACCGATGCTGGCCAGGAGCAATACTGCCAGGAGCAGCACGCGCGAACGCTGTGGACTCAGATAGGCGACCAACAGGTCGCCGTGCCGTCTGAGGGACGGAAGCATGCGAGGATCCTTTTGGACTTGGTAGTCGAATAAGCCATGAACATGAAACGTGGAAATGAAGTCTCCAGAACTGCCGGCATGGTCCGGGTGCGGGATGCGCCCGTGTTACCAGAGCAGCAGAGGAGAACGTGTCACGCCGTCGTGTCTGTTCTCGGTCGTTCGATCGTCCTCAGGACGGAGAGCTGTTAGCTGGCGCACCCATACATCGTGGAATCACACCGTGCATCCAAACTTGATGCGAAACCGGTGAACGTGATTCTCATGGGTGTGCCTCCTCCGACATGCGCGTGAGCCGCGCTCTCTCGTACGGTAGCACAGCGTCGGCGGAAGATCAAAAAGGGGGCAGGTCTCGAGTTGCAGTGAGCGAATGCCTCGAGGAACACATTGGTCGGCAGGTCAGAGGAATCTACTTCCCGTCTGCGTGAGCGGTTCGCTTCTCTGGTATGAGTCCGAGCTGTGTCATCAGGCCCATGACGTCGAGCACTGCCCAGCGCTCGGAGACTCGGCCGTCCACCACGCGGAACACCGCGATTCCATCAAGGGTGATGTGCTTCCCCGTGGCGGCTACGCCCATGAATGGTCCATCATGCGTGCCCTCGAACCCCCGTAAAGCAACTACTCTGTCTCCCTCGGCAACAAGATCAGAATTGATTGCGCGGAGATCGGAAAATGCCTCATGCAGACTACGAAATGCCTGCTTGAAACCGTCGCGATCGGGTGTCCCGCCTGGCATGGGATTGTGATTGATGAAATCAGGCGCGAGCAACTCGTCGACCGCGTCCACGTTACCGGCGTTCACCACGTCCTCAATCATCCGCCGGATAATCGCCTTATTTGCTTCGACCGATTCAGTCCTGGTCTCGCGTACTGTGTCGGAGGCATGCTGTGCGGAAGAGGATTGTCCGACAAATGCGGCTATCATGTCGACGAACATCTGCGGATGGGAGATCTGAGGGTTGTGGCTGGCCCCGGCCAATGTCTGCACGTCAGCTCCGGGGACGGCTGCTGCGATCTTCGAGACGATGGCAAGGAACATCGGCGGACTCTTGTCACCGTGGGTGAGCAGCGCCGGTTGGTCGAACCGTGCTAAACCTTCAAGATCTGGAGACAGCCAGGCCGAATCGTAACTTTCGTCCAGAAAGGTCGACGCATTGTCGATGAAGGTCTGACGCAGACTCGGGGGAAGTTGCGCCCATCCTCCCGGTCCAACGGCAACCGTCTCTACGAATCGCTTCGCACCTCCCGCTGCATCGCGTTGGCGTATCTGCTCCAACACCATACCGAGCCGGCGATTCACTTCCTCAAGCATGAGTCCATACGTGGGCTCGCCGGCCAGGAGTCCCAAATGCGGTGGCTCGTGGACGCTCAATCCTCGGAACAGGGCCGGATGTTGCGCCGCAAGTCCCAAAACGACCGTCGCACCAAACGAATTCCCCACGATCACAGCAGGAGCGAAATCCAAATGCTCCAAGAGCGCCTCGAGATCGGCTACATCCTGATCGAACGTCCCCTCCCCGGATGAGGGTTCGCTCCGGCTATGTCCACGGCGATCGAAGGTAAGGACGCGAAAATGCTCGGCCAGGGATGGTACGACCAGATCCCAGGTGGCATGATCGCTCCACGATCCGTGAACCAGGACAAGCCGGTCCGCAGCGTCGCCTGTGAGCTCGTAGTACAGGTTAATGCCGTTTACTTGCGCGAACGCCACAAGTTCCACCTTGCCCGTCGATAGGGGGACTCTACGCCTAGATCTCGTTCACGTCAAATTCATGGGCTGATCGAATCCACGGGTGGCGACAGCCGAGGGAGCGTGATGGCGATGGCGGTGCCTCGATCCGGCCCGGAGTCGATCTGGATCTCGCCGTGGCTCTGCTGCACCAGGGCATGCACGATGGACAGCCCGAGGCCAGAGCCTCCGTTCGATCGGGCGCGGCTCTTGTTGCCCCGGTAAAAGCGCTCGAACACGTGCCTGACGTCTTCCTCGATAAAGCCCGGACCAGCGTCTTTCACCCGGATACACACCGTGTGCGCGCTCGCCTCTCCCTCCAGTGCGATCGGCGCACCGGCTGAACTGTAACGAGCCGCGTTTTCAACCAGATTGGTCAGGACGCGTCTCAAGGCATCCGGGTCGACGCTGGCCTGTGTGCCATTGAGACTCTCGGTCCGCATTTCCAGGGTGCGTGCCGGCCAGGCAGAGGCGTAGCGCTCGACAAATTCTTCGAGAAAGCGACCAATTGTGATCGGATGTGGATCGAGCGGCACACCTGCATCTACCTTGCTGAGAGTCAAGAGATCATCGACCAGTCTCGACATCCGTTCCGCCTCGTCCCGTATCGCTCGCAGCGCGGCAGCAGTCTCCTCCGGCTCGAGTTGGTTGTGCCGCAGAAGGAGTTGCGACGTGCCACGTAGCACCGTCAGAGGTGTGCGGAGTTCGTGTGATGCATCCGCCAGGAAACGACGCATCCGCTCCTCCGAGTCGGTGGATGCCGCGAGTGCCGCCTGCAGGCGGTCCACCATCATGTCGAACGCCCTTCCCAGTCGACCGACCTCATCGGCCGATGGGGCGAGCTTGGCACGCTGTTCGAGATCACCCGCCGCGATCGCTTCGGCCGTGGCGGTTACACGATGGAGGGGACGAAGGGCGCGATTAATAATTGGCAACCCCACCAGGGCCGCGATGAACAGGACCGAAAGAGCACCCAGAATGAGCGTCACACGTACGTTTTGCAGCGTGCCGTTCTCGGCCGCCATGGAACGTGAAAGGATAGCGTACCCTACCGGGCTCCCCGGCAGTCCCAACGGGATAGCGACGAAGAGAGCGTTCCCGCTGTGAACCGAAACTGGAGTCGTGGCGCTCGAACCGATGCCCGATTGGTGACAACCGGCACGGGAAACAGTGGTTGGGTGTGCCACCGGTACAGACGAGAGCAGGTTGTGCACGATTGCAGGTGTCGCGGCGAGTGAACCACCAAGGGCGCCGACATCCGGTTTGAATTGCGCCAGCACCTGGCCGCCCGGCGTCACGACCGACGTCGCAACATCGTTCGAGCCCAGGAGGACTGCCGCGCCACGTGCATTGAGGCGGAGCGTCGAGGCGGAGTGGATAAAGCACGGACCGACCAGCGCGAGCCCAGCATTCGCGGATTGCTGCATGGTCTCAACCTTCGCCGCGCGCAGATACCCGGTGAGCGTGACGGTTTGAACCACGCACAGGCCAAAGAGAAGGGTCGCGAGCAGCGCCAGATACCAGACGACGATTCGACCGCGCAGGCTCGTGAACCGGGGGAAGGTACGTGCCATCTCCGCGTCACACTGCCATGCGGTAGCCGACGCCCCGTATCGTCTCGATGTGATGGCGTTCCTGGCCCAACTTTCGTCTCAGGTATGCCACATACACCTCGACGTTATTGTCATCGCCGAAGAAATCGTATCCCCAGACGCGATCCAGAATGACCTGACGGGAGAGAACTATCTGGGGATTGAGCATAAAGAGCCGAAGCAGATCGTACTCACGCAGCGTCAGCGAGATCACTTCTCCGTTTACCGTGACGACGCGTCGTGCGTGGTCC
>JANWJD010000232.1 GCA_025449555.1 Chloroflexota bacterium
ACACGGCCGATATGTACTGCGCGGCACGATCCAGGAAGATCTGGTCGAGCCTCTCCAGGGTCATCACGTCTCTTGCAGGCCCGCGCGTCTCCCATCCCGCATCGATAACTGGGCCAGGCCTGATGAGGACCTTGAGGTCCGCTTCAGCGCACTGGTTCAGGAAGCCGACGAGATCCCTCGATGTGTTGGTAACGCCCGTGAAGTCAAAGGTTCCCGGCGCAGTCTCATGGAAGTCCCAGCAGACGAAAGTTGACACGATCTCGATTCCCGCGGCTTTGATGGCTTCCAGGCAGCGCGGCCACCACAGTGCGTTATGGCGGAAGTAGTGGAACTCTGCGGAGACCAACGGGATAACCTGACCATCAAGTAGTAGCCCATTAGGTCCCAACTCGACAGATGTCATCGGATCCACCACCCTTGCCAGTCCTCTGCAGTCGCTCGCATTACCGAACCAGTCGTGCTACGCATTCCCTACTCTAAGTCGTCCCTACATCATGTCTGAGCGTCGGCGCTTGCGAGGGGTCGATCTGACGATGCGTCACGGTCAGGGGGGAGCCTGATGTTGTGGCCACCGACCGTACCTGAGGGACGGTGGCTAACAAACAGTCTATTCGCCGGTGCGCTTCAGCTCTTCCATGCCCGCACGTAAGCGGCGGCCCGGCTGGCTGTAGCTTCTAAGAGCCCATAGCGTTTCGATAATCTCGATGTTGGCAAGGCCGACTGCGTCTTCAGGCGGCCCACGAAGCGCGGCTGGGGTCTTGCCGGTGTCATGGCGTGCCTGGGTTCGCCCGCCACTCGGCTGTGCTGCGGGCTGAACAACGCCGCTCGCTAGGGCTGGGAGGCCATCGAGCGGCCTGCCACTGTCGCCGGGGTGACTCCGAGTGACCATGGTATTGCTTATTTGGACTAGGCTACAATTCGAGTGATGGATCTTGGTCTCGATACTGGTCTGCGGAATCTCCCTATAGTCGTCAAGCGTATGCAGAGACGTCAGTGGGGCCGCATCGTCCCAGCCTGTTGGGACGGGGAAGAACTGAGCGGTTGGGGGATCACGAACCTGCGCTTGGCAACTACCAGATTTTACGGGGGAACCGAGCTCGGCGCCGGGCCGGTTGGCAGAGCCTCGGGCCCGGCGGGCCGCGGTCCATGGGTCCGTGCGTGGCTTAGCTTGGACCTCGGGCAGGCAGAGGTGTGATTTTATGAGAGATGACCGTTGGCCCAATGGTGCGCGTTCCTGCGTTGCCCTCGCTTTCGCTCTGGACGGTCCGACTGGGCCACAGTTGATCGATGGCAGCATCTGGAGGTCGCCCAAAAGATTCTGCCTCGGTGGGTATGGGCCCTTCCGAGCGCTTCCTCGGATACTTGAAATCTTGAGGCGGTTTCAGCTGCCTGCCACGTTCTTCGTCCCAGCATGGGTTGTCGAGCAATGGCCGCGCGAATGCCAGTCAATCGTCGATCACGGTCATGAGGTCGCACATCACGGATACATGCATGAATGCTTCTGGGACCTGACGGTCGAAGAGCAGCACGAGGTGATCGGAAGATCCCAGGTAACTTTTGAGCGGGTCCTCGGCGCTCCTGCGGTTGGCTTTCGCGCGCCGACAGGCGACTGGCATCTTGAGACCCCGCGTCTGCTGCTAGAACACGGGATCTTCTACTCAAGTTCGATGAGAGACGATGATAGGCCCTATAGGCACGTCATCAACGGTACCCTCTCGGAGTTGGTTGAGATCCCAACGCGGGTTGACATGGATGACTACTCGTGCTTCGCATACTTTCGCGATCCCGATTTTCCGCCCAGCCAGGATCGAATCGCGAGTTACCGGCTGACCCTCGATAACTGGTGCCAGGAATTCGACGGTCATCATGCGATCGGGGGATGCTTCACCACTATCTTTCACCCAGAGGTCTCCGGAACACCAGGACGCGCCATCCTGCTGGAGCAATTGCTACAGCACCTGACCGAGCAGAACGGCGTCTGGTTCGCCCGATGCCGCGAGATAGCTGCATGGTGGCGTTCAGCAGATACTCACGAGGAGTTGCCCAGTGAACATGGCTGAAGCGGGCAGCGAGGGTAGGTGGCCGGCCGGCACCCACTGCACGGCGGTGGTCACCGTGAACTTTGATGCCGAAACCCTCTTGCTTAGTGAAGATCCGTCGTTCGCGGACCGCCAGAAGTCTCTGTCGATCATGAGGTACGGCGCGAATCGCGGGGCGCAGCGGCTACTCGAGGTCTTCGACGAGTTCGAAGTGCCAACCACCTGGTTCGTGCCCGGCCGGGTTGCCGAGACCTATCCAGGTGTTGTTCGCGATGTTGCACAGGCCGGTCACTCGATCGGCATGCGCGGCTACGCACTCGAGCGGTACGACTCCCTGGGCCAACCAGGAAGTGCCGAGGCGCTCCGGCGCGGAAGAGACACCCTGAGCGACCTGCTCGGATCGCCCGTGCGTGGTTTTCGCCTGCCATCGGGGGAATGGCCGATCACTCTGGCAGATCAGCTACTCGACTGCGGAATCTCGTGGTCCTCGTCCTGGTTCGGCGAGGACCTGCCGTTTCACCTGCCTGGATCGGGTAAACGCAGGTTGCTAGAGATCCCGACCAGCTACACCCTTGATGACCGGATCGCCTTCTTCTGGAACTTCAGTCCACCGATGCCCCCCGGGCAATCCAGGATCTCCCCGTATTCGGAGGTGCTGGGGAACTGGATCTACGAATTGGAGGGCTGCCAACGCGAGGGACTATGCTTCGTCATCCAGCTGCATCCGGAGATCTGCGGCACGCCTGGGCGCTTCCATCTCGTCCGGGACCTGCTCGATGTCATCAGGAGCTCAAGCGACACGATGTTCGCAACTTGCGATCAAGTCTCCGACTGGTGGCAGAGCCGCCATCCCGCCAATGACCCCAGTCATCCCGCCGAGGTCTTCTTCAGGGCGCGCAGCAGCTATCTATGATCACCACTCCCGCGCCGCGAACTGCGTCGCCTCACGGCATGACGACGCCGCCGTTGGCGTCGAACTGCTGGCCGGTGTAGATCGCGCCTCCCTCACCGGCCAGGAAGGCCACGGTGAGAGCGATGTCTTCGGGGACACCGAAGCGTCCGATCGGGATCTCGCGTTGCACACGCGGGTCATACAGCGGCGAGCGCCTGAACAGCTCCGTGTCAGTGGGGCCAGGTACGACAACGTTGACGTTCACCGAGGGCGCAAGGGCGAGAGCCAGCGAGCGTGTGAGCGCGAGCACGCCTCCCTTCGCCGCGGTGTAGTGAAGCAGCAGTGGCGAGCCAAGATGTGCTAGCTCGGAAGAAATGTTGATGATCCTGCCACAGCCGCTGTGGGCGAGATGAGGAGCGGCCGCCTGTGCTGCGAAGAATACGGCGCGCAGGTTCACGGCCAGCGCGGCATCCCAGGACTCCACCGTGACGGCATCGATCGGCTCATGACGGGACACGCCCGCGTTGTTCACCAGGATGTCCAAGCGCCCGAACTCCGACGCCGCGGTTTCGATCGCGCCCTGGAGCGCGTTAACATCGGTGACGTCCAGGTCAAAGACCCGGCCCACTGCGCCAGCACGCGCGAGCTCGTCACTGAGTTCCAGCCCCTCCGTCCCGGTACGCAGGTCGCAAAACGCAACTTGCACACCGGCGCGGGCTAGTTGCCGACAGACGGCGGCCCCGATTCCCCGAGCGCCCCCGGTAACGAAAGCCGCGGCGCCATCGACCAGAACGCCGGTCGCGTGAGGCGCTGGGCCAGCAGCCGGTTCATCAGATGATCGGGCCACCACGGCGGAAACCTCCGTGAATGTAGAAGATCGATCCAGTCACCCATTTCGCCGCTGGGCTGGCGAGATACCTTACCGCTTGCGCAACGTCCTCCGGCTCCCCCAGGCCGAGGGCGTACAGGCGCTCGTTGGCGCGCTCCTCCTCCTCAGACCATCCGAAGTCACGGGAGCGCACAGCTCCGGGCGCTACCGCATTTACGCGGATTCCCCGATCGGCGAGCTGCGCAGCGAACGATACCGTAAGTCCTATTATCCCGGCCTTGCTCGCGTTGTATGCGGGAGACATGCCCGCGACGCCCAGCCAGCTCGCGTGGGAGCTGATATTGACGATGTTACCGCGCGAAACGGGCAGCATTCTCAGTACGGCAGCCTGTGAGCAGTTAAACACCCCAGTGAGGTTGACGGCGATCACCCGGTCCCACTCTTCGTTAGTGAGGTCCCAGACGTTCCCACTCGGCGCGTCGAGTCCCGCATTATTCACGAGGATATCGACTTGCCCGAATTGGGATATGGCGAGATCCATGAGTATATCTGCGTCCGAACGGACACTTGTATCCATGATTACAGAGCAGGCTTCGCCGCCATCAGCCCGGATCGCTCCGACTACAGGCCGGGCATCCTGGAGATCCCCGATCACTACGCGCGCGCCGGCCTGGGCCAGTGAGTCGGCTATCGCGCGGCCAATGCCCTGCGCTGCACCCGTGACAACAGCCACAGTGCCGTCGAGTCGCATCGGGTCCTTAGCCATCTTGATGGCTACAATCGTCCCTGTGCAGCCCAGCTCAAGCGAACGCTACTCATCTCGCCGCCGAAGTCCTCGCCCAAATCATGGCGCCCTTTGCAGAGGGCACCGATGTGGCCCGCCTGCTCATTCGTACCACTGGAGCGGAGGATGAGGCTTGGTCTCGCGGAAATCGAGATCGTGAGTGAACACAAGCAACGCGGACTCGGTTCGCTCAATCTTCTCCAGCAGTTCCCACGACCGCACGAGAAGGTCTGGATTCCATACCACTCCAGGTATCCGGCGTTCCCGCATCTTCCCCGTGAGATAGGCGGCGTCGCCGCACAGCACAATCGTGCGGTTTTCCAGACGAACCTTCAGCACCTGATGGCCTGCGGTATGCCCAGGGGTCGGGACTATTGTCAGACGACCATCACCAAGAACATCGAACTCGCCGCTGGCCTCGACCCAATTCGTATCGTGCTGAAGATCCTCTTCATCGAAGAAGGGCCGTTGGTACACGGGCGGATTGCGGGCAAAGGCGAGCTCTTGGTCGTTGATATACACAGGCGTGTCACGAGCGATATACTCCAGGCCTCCAGCGTGATCGTTATGAAGGTGAGAAATAACCACACCTTCGACATCGGCTGGCGTGACTCCAACCTTAGCCAGCAATGGTACCAGGGTGTCCTCGTCGGACATGAGAACGCCGAGCCCGCCGTCATCGTCGCGCTTCAGCCGGGGGTTCATGCCCGTGTCGAAAAGAAAGTGCCTACCCTCAAAATCGAGGAGGAAGAAGTAAGCAGGCTCGTA
>JANWJD010000233.1 GCA_025449555.1 Chloroflexota bacterium
CAGATTCCCTATCGCTGGCTGGACGCGGAGAACGATTCGGAGGCGGGTACGTTGTTGGAGAGTGCCCGGCTGGAAGATCCAAAGCTGCCGGTTCTCATTTTTCCGGATGGGACCGTGTTGCAGGCCCCGACCAACGTCCAGATCGCGGAAAAGGTGGGTCTCCGCACCCGCACCAAGACGCCGTTTCACGACCTTATCATCGTCGGCGGTGGCCCGTCCGGACTGGCCGCGGCCGTGTACGGCGCATCGGAGGGGCTCGATACGGTGTTGATCGAGCGGGAAGCACCGGGCGGCCAGGCCGGTTCCAGCTCCCGGATTGAGAACTATCTGGGGTTTCCGGCCGGTCTGAGCGGACGCGATCTGGCTCGCCGTGGCGTCGCTCAGGCGGAACGGTTCGGGGTGGAAATCTTGACGCCGCAGGAGGTCACGGCCCTGCGCATCGAGGATCCATACAAATACGTTCGGCTGGCCGATGACTTCGAGTTAAGTTGCCACGCTTTGCTGATCACAACCGGCGTCACCTATCGAAAGCTCCCCGTACCCGGCCTCGAACGGCTGGAAGGCGCCGGGGTCTACTATGGGTCCGCCATGACGGAGGCCCTGTCCTGTCGGGGAGACGATGTATACATCGTAGGGGACGCCAATTCGGCCGGCCAGGCAGCGGTCTACCTGGCCAAATTCGCGCGCCTGGTGACGATCCTGGTACGAGGCGACGGGCTGGCGAGCACGATGTCGCAGTACCTGGTCGATGAAATCCGGGATACCGAAAACATCACGGTCAGACCGCACGCCGGCGTGGCCGCGGCCGAGGGAGAAAACACGCTTGAGACGCTCGTGATCGAAGACCTTGGAACCGGCGAGCGGACCACCGAGCGGGCACGCGCGCTCTTTGTCTTTATCGGCGCCGCACCGCGCACCGAATGGGTAGAGGGCATTCTCGCGCGCGACAAATACGGGTTCTTGCTGGCCGGTCCAGATCTCATGAAGAACGGCAGGCCCCCTGAGAATTGGCCGCTCGAACGCGACCCATATCTACTCGAATCAAACGTGCCGGGAGTGTTCGTCGCCGGCGATGTACTGGCGGGCTCGATCAAGCGCGTGGCATCGGCGGTCGGTCAGGGTTCGGTGGCGGTGATGTTCGTGCATCGATACCTCAGTTCGCTGCGCTAACGGTTCGTTAAAGGAACCCCGCGACCAGGGTAGTCGGACTGTCGCTTGCACGCATGGCACACTGAGGCTGCGGAGGGAACGATGGAGCTAGAGCACCCCATACAGGGCATCCACCACATCACTCTCGTCGCCGGCAACGCAGCAAGGAGCGCACGGTTCTACACACAGGTGCTCGGCCTGAAATTTGTGAAAAAGACGGTGAACTTCGATCGCCCGAATACCTATCACCTGTATTTTGGTGATGAGACGGGATCACCGGGTACGCTGGTGACATTTTTCGAATGGCCTGATGCACGGCCGGCCAGGTTGGGGCTCGGCAGCGTCCACCATCTAGCCTTGACCGTCGGCTCGATGGACGCCCTGCTCCAGTGGAAAACCTGGCTGCAGCACCATCACCTACTGGTCGCCGGCCCCTTCGATCACCAGGCGTACCGAAGCATCGTCTTTACCGATCCTGACGGCGTTGTCCTGGAGATCGCCACCGCCGGTCCGGGTTGGCAGAACCTACGTGAGGGAAACGATTTCATACCACGCTCGAACGGCCTGGCAGCCGAGACATGGCCAGAACCGGTCACCGACATTTCGGAAAGTATGCGCCTCGGGGTCCTGCACCACATTGCCGGGCTCAGCTCGGACATCGAGCGCACGCACGAGTTTTATGATGCTCTGCTGCGCATGCCGCGTCTGCGCACCACGACCGATCCGGATTCTCACGCGGCCCCTCGTTGGTACTGGAGCACCCGATCAGGGAGCGAGGCAGGTCGGCCAGGCACCGTGGTGATTTACACCCAGCCTCAGTCGGCGGCCCCGGCGATTCGCGGGCAGGTCGGTCATGGTATCACCCACCACGTTGCAGTTGAGGTACTGGATGACGAGGCACTGCACTTCTGGCACGAACGCCTGCGTGAGCATGAAATTCGCGTGACGGACGTGCTCGATCGCACGTATTTTCACTCGATCTATTTCCACGATCCCGACGATATCCTGATCGAAATCGCAACTGCCCAGCCCGGTTTCTTGATAGACCAACCAGCCGATCGCCTGGGGAAGGACCTCATGCTTCCGTCGTGGTTGGAGCCGGAGCGTCAGCAGATCGAATCGTCCCTTCAGCCCATAGACCCTTACTGCTGAGGCACGACGGCAGGCGTTATCTGGAGCAGAACTGCGTGACGATGTCGTAGAAAGCCTGCAGCCCCCACACATAGCCGTCGATCGGGATGCGCTCGTCATGGCCGTGCACCAGTTGTTCCGCTGGAAAGTCTTCGCGGATGCGAACCGGATCGAATCCCAGGCACTTGGTGCCGAGACGAGAGACATGTCGGGCATCGGTGGCGCCGCTCATCATCATCGGCATCACAATCGCGTCGGGAGCGTAACGTTTCATCACCGACAGGATGGTGTCGTAGAGTGGCCCGCCAGGAGGATCCTCCTGCGGACGGCCGGTGTCCAGTTGCTCGATTTCGTAGCCTTCACCAATCACCTGGCGCACCTCGGCGAGAAATCCCTCCTCGGTCTGACCCGGCAGGAAACGCCCGTCTACCGACACCTCGGCGCTGGTCGGAATGACGTTGATCTTGCTGCCGGCTCTGAGACCGGTCGGCGTGGCGGTGTCCCGCGCGATCGCATTCAGATAGCGTGCGAGCGCGGCGGGTAGTAGGTCGAGCACCTCCTTCAGGTTTCGCTCATTGAGTTCACGCTTCGCCGCCGGCAGTTGGATCAAATCCGTCAGGGTCGCGAAAAAGGCGGTGAACGTTGCGGTGGGCCGAAACGGGAGCGGCGTGTTGACGAGCTTCACCACGGCCTCCGCTGCCTGGCTCACCGAGGTCCTCGGCCGGGGCACCGACCCGTGACCGGGTTCGTCATAGGCGCGCAGCTTGAAGCGACAGGTGCCCTTCTCTCCGGTACGCACGTCATACACCGCCTTACCGGCGATGAACATGGTGGTGCCTCCGCCTTCACTGAGCCCGTATTCGGCCCGGATGAGGTCAGGGTGATGATCGACCAGGAATCCGATCCCTGCATCCCCTCCGGCTTCCTCGTCGGCGGTCGCCGCGAAGATGACATCACGTTTGAGTTGTACACCCTGACGCTTGAGCAGCAGCATGACCATCAGTTCGTGTGCGACCATGCTTTTCATGTCCAGTGCGCCCCGACCCCAGATGCAGCCATCCGCCACGTCGCCGGAAAACGGCTCATGAGTCCAATGATTGGGTTCGGCGGTCACCACATCGACGTGACTGTAGATCAAAAGAGGCTCTCGCTCTCCGCTGCCACGAAAACGAACCACCAGATTGCCTCGTCCAGGACCCGACTCGATAACGGTCGGTCGATATCCTTCGCGCTGGAGCACATCCGCGAGGTAGTTCACGGCGAGCGTTTCATTGCCGGGTGGATTGGTCGTATCCAGGCGCAACAGGGCCTGCAGGTGGCGCACTGCCTCGTCGGTGAGTGCCTGAACATCGGTCAGCAGAGTCTGGGCCATGAACCTGTCTCCAGATGTGAAATGATCGTGGGTCCAGTGCCTCCGATCGGAGGATGGTCCTGCCCTCACAATAGCGGAAAGTAACGAACTTACCGCCTCCGCAACGCGTCCTCGACCTTCAGCGTGAGTTGTTCGATGTCGAACGGCTTGGGCAGGATAAATGGTGTCCCAATCTCTGCCGCTTTCGCGGCGGCGTCATGCATAGCGGTCATCACGATGATGGGCACCTGCCGCGTCTCATCATGCGCCTTGAGGCGTCGTGCCACTTCGAAGCCATCGACCACGGGCATCATCAAGTCAAGCAGAACGACATCCGGCTGGAAACGCAGCGCATCGGTCAGAGCAATCTCTCCATACGATGGACAGGTCTCGAACCCTTCCATTCCGAGCACATCAGAGATAAGCTCGGCCACGTCCTGCTCATCTTCGACGATGAGCACCCGTTTTGCCACCCGTGCGCTCCTATGGAAAGTGTGATCTGACGATACCTTCACGAGATGGAAGGAGAGGCTTCGTGATGCACTGAACCGCGAGGAACGCAGGCGCAGGCTTGACCGGAGTTATTGCAGCACGAAGCGTGCCCACTATCGTTTCTGCCTATGAGAAGGCGTGTCGCCACTCATCGCGCAGCAGCTCGAATTGGAATCGTGCTCAGACTAGAGACCAGCGTACACCGCAATGCCGATCACGACGAGCACAATCGCAGTCAGCATATTGCCGTTTTCCTCCAACCACTCGCCCTGCACCTGATAACCGGCCAGAGTGGCGCCGACGGTGAGGACGACGAAGGTGGCCAATGTAACGATCGAGAAGGTGGTGAGGACACCGATTACGGCGCCCGCTCCGATCGCACTGGCGGCAAGAAACACCGGTAGGATCGTCAAATCAGGCGAGGCAGCCGCCCCAAACGGCACCGCGATCGCGGCCAGGCGTCGAGCCACTGACCCGACCGGAGCCTCGATTCCCCCTGCTGTTCCGCCGCGAGGGTGGTCGTGCGCCTGGTTGTGCACGGCGTCCGGATGGTGATGGTCGGCGTCGGGATGTTGGTCATGGTCGTGGTGATGGTGTCCGCGGCCGCTAAGCCCCCATATGAAGAAGCCCGCCCCGGTGAGGACCAGAACCACGCCCACGATGTGACCCTGCTCGTTCTCGACCGCGTGACGGAACTGAAGACCGACCAGGGCGATGATACCTCCCAACACAATCGACGTGAGCACGTGTCCGACCGAGGCGAGCAGACTGGTGCGGGCCGTGCGAGCGATGCTCCAGCGTTGGGTGCGAGCCACCACGGCGAGCGGCACCCAATGGTCGGGCAGGATGGAATGCAGAAATCCGACCGTTCCGGCGGCAATCAAGAGCAGAGGAATCGACGTTACATGCACGGTGTGCTTGGTCCCACCGACCTGAACCGGGAGCGGTGAGACGGGTTAGCTCCGCTCTGTACCGTGGGGCTGGATGGCCGGTAAACCGTATTCGACGCCACAGACCGATCGCTACGGGACTTCGGGATCGCGCTGGCTATAAAAGGGATGTCCCCGTCGCTCTTGATGACTGCGTCGGTCCCACTGCCCGTCCGGAATGGCCCAATCGTCGATCTCGTCCGTGGGGAGCATCAAACGCTGTCGCGTGTCCAGGTCGGTCCGCCTCTCTTCGCCCTTCCGCCTATCCTCACGCGAACGACGTTCCAGACCGTCCCACGCCTCCGACTGCTCCATAGCGCTCAAAATAGAGAGACTCCCGGACTATTGTCAATCTTTTCGCGCGCGAACCGTGCATTTGCTCCTTCCAGACCTGCAGCAGTGCGTGGCATAGACCTTGCGAACGGTATGTCAATGGGAGGAGAGATGCCATGGCGGAACGCACCGCGGAGCCGGTTGACGAAACCTTGCGACGTGACGCAGTCGCACGACTCCTGAAGTGGGGTTTCTCCCGTACCGACATCGCCGCGACGTTGGGGCAGAGCGAGGCATGGGTCCGCGAGGTGCAAGAGGCACAACCGATCGATGACTCACCACGGTCAACCAGCCTCGTGAGTCCAATTACTGACCATACCACTACAGAATAGAGGAGGAAGCACGCATGGCAGAGGAAGCGTACTGTGTGAAATGTCGAACGAAGCGCGACATCCAGGATCCTAAAGAGGTCACCTTCAAGAACGGTCGCAAGGCGCTACAGGGCACGTGTCCGGTGTGCGGCACGAAACTGAATCGGATGATCAGTAGCAAGAGCTAAACTGGTTCCAGCGACGACGGAAAGCCTTCTGGTGCACATGGCACTGGAAGGCTTTTCCGCATCTACAGCGCTGTTTCCCAGGAGGGAAGTATGACGTCACCATGACGGTGCGAATGGCGCGACCCACCGATGCACCGGCGATTACAGCGATCTACAACCAGGGAATCGGCGAGCGCATCGCCACGTTCGAGACCGAGCCACGGGCAGCGGAAGACCTGGAGCGCCAACTAATGGAGCGAGGCGAGCGGTATCCAACCGTCGTCACCGAATTGAATGGAGAAATCATCGCCTGGGCAGGAACGTCACCCTACAGCCCACGCCCGTGCTACGCCGGGATCGCCGAGTTCTCGGTGTACGTGGATCGCGCTCACCGCGGCATGGGCGTGGGCCGATCGACACTCGCTGCTTTGTTGCAGGCCTGTGCGCAGGTCGGCATCTGGAAAGTCGTGTCGCGGATCTTTCCCGAGAACCGAGCCAGTCTGCAGGTGTGCAGGCGACTCGGGTTCCGTGAGGTCGGGATGTATCGTCGCCACGCCCGCCTGGATGGCACGTGGCGAGACGTTGTGATCGTGGAGAAATTGCTGGATGAAACCGGGTAGCCGACCTACCTAATGCAGCATCAGATGGGAGAGTGTGCATCGAGGGAGGTGAGGCTGCCCCTGTAGGGCGGGACCGCGGCGCCAGCCGCAGTGTCCCGCCGCCCTGGTGTGGCGCGACC
>JANWJD010000234.1 GCA_025449555.1 Chloroflexota bacterium
GGAGGCCGAAGTGATGAGCGCGCTCGATAATGCGCTGCATGATGTCGAGCGAGTGCAATCCACGCAACTCGGGATTGGCGGCAAGCTCCGCCACCACGACGGGATTCGATTCCACGGTTTCGTTCGCGAAGGTAATTCGCAGCGCGTTGAAGCCCAGGTCGTGAACGGTGGACAGGATGGAATCGAGCGATGCCTGGTCGAGTCCATCAGGGACGAACGGCGCATATTCAAAGCCGTACCAGTTCATGGCCTTGAGAGTCATCGGTGCATTCCAGGCCGTGTAGAGCTGCGAACCCACCGCGTGCAGGGCAAAATCGGCATGCACGGCATTGAGCGCCGCTACCCGACGCGCGGCGATCAGTCGATCGCGTATCTGCTGCAGCTGGCGGGCGTAGTGCACACGTGCCAGCACCTGACGCAGATCCGGTGCAACCGGAACATTCCGACGAGCTGCGGCGCGGACGCTCGCCGGTGACGGCTGCAGAACGGTGATGTGAGAGGAGGCGCCCGGCGAGAGAGTGGCATCGCTGACAGCCGCAGGGTACGCGAGCCAGACCCCGATCAGGAGACCGAGTACAGCACAGAGATGGAGCGTAAGTGTTACGCGGGTATTACTGAACGCGGTCTGCATGCAGATATATTGCCTGGCAACTCGGCGGAGTTGCATGAGAATTACCTGGGTACGTGCGGGAAGACGTGACTCAGGAGCGGCATGACGGACAGAAAGATTGGCGCGAGCGCGGAATGGTTGGCCAGGTGGCGGATGCCGGTTTGCGGGACGCGACGTGCGAAGTAGAGCAGGAGCGCCACCAGCAACGCACCCTGCACCAGGCCGATGACCGCGCCTCCTAACCGGTCCAGCCACCCCAGCATCATGAGCCGCACCAGGAGCCGGAGTTTGCGAGCCACGATGATGATGGCTCCCCACATGACCACAAAGACGAGCAAATAGGCCACGATCGTCAGCCAGGGCGACTTTGCAGCGAACTGCTCCAGGATAGTGCGCACATCGACGTACTCGAGTCGGGCGACCCCAAGTGCCGCTACCGCGCCCAGGATGCCCGCAATCTCCACGACAAAACCCTGCCGGATTCCAGTAAAAGTCGTGAACGCAAGCAAGATGAGCAGAAGCACATCAACGACGTTCACCGCGGTGCTCTGGCAGTTGAAAAGACTCGCTCACCCGCGCGCACTTCCCCGAGCAGGTGGTTTTCGGGCGGAGCGAGCGGACATGCCCAGCGATAGTGGTAGGCACACGATGGGTTATAGGCGTAATTGAAATCAAGCGTGACCCGTGCACTATTTCCCTGGCGCGAGAACTGCGGAAAGTCGCTGCCCTTGACCGTATCGACCAGATACCGGCCACCACCATACGTCTCGACCGGAGCGGTTCGATCGCGGAATGGGAGAAAGAGCCCACCCCCATACACGTCGATCCAGTAGATGGTGAGCACGTGCGCCACGCCTCCGAGTTCGAACCGGGCACGGCCCGCCCGAATCATCGGCATCGCCTCATCACCGCTGGTGCCTACCAGCGAAAGTTCGGGTTCAACGTCGGTGGTAACAATGCCCTGCACCCGGGCGTCATGGTTGTACGGGAAGTAATCGAGTCCTCGAAAACTCGCTCGCTGCTCGTCGTCCAGAGCGGATTGTGGGTGATGAGCGAACAGGTCGTCACGTCCGTGCCGAAACTCCTCCCACACCAGGGCGGGATAACCGCCGGCCTGCAGGGCCTTATTGCGTACTCGATACAGCGCGGCAACCCGCTGCCGAAAGTCGTATAGATCGAGCCACTGTTCCGACTGAGACATCGTGGGTGACTAGCTGCCCACGTGCTCGGCGCGGCCGCGCACTTCGCGCCACACGTTACGCACCCAGCCGGGACGCGTCATCGAGCGACGGGTGGTGAAGGCACGAGCCGCTGGACGCATCTGTGGACGGACCACGAACACCGGTTCAGTTTGACGCCGCTGCAAGGCGCGGAGGAAGTCATCGACTCCTTGCCCGGGATAGCGAGTGAAGGCGGACCCGATTGCATCCTGATCGTGTGCATCGCTATTTCCCACCAAAGCAACCAGGGGCTCGAACTGGGCAGCGAGATGGTCCAGACGTTCCTGCGCGCCGGCGCTCATGCCGGCATTCACTACTTCAACCGCATCCAGGCTGCCACCTCGCTGCAGCGTGCGGGCAATAGAAGGCGCCAGCCAGGGAGGATAGACCGGATGAGCGGCAACGCAGATTCCACCACGCTCGTGAACGAATCGCACGGTGGACCAGAATGGGCGCAAGGATGGCACATCTACAATGTTGCCTGCCGGGAAGTAGCACAGCAGGTGTCCGCTCTGATTGGTCACTTCGACCCCAGGGATGAAACCGTAGCGGTATCCACCGGCACGGTGCAGGCGCCAGGCGGCACGCGCGGCGTCTGTGCTGTCGTGATCGGTGATCGCGAACAGGTCAAGATCGGTTTCCTCCTCTACATAGCGTAGAAGACTCTCGACCGACTGATTGCCATCCCCCCATCCGTCATGGCAGGTGTGGGCGTGTAGATCGGCCTTACCCACAGCTAGCCGCTCGAGGCGGAAAGGGTGTAGGCCGACTGGACCGTGGTTTTGGGGGCGCTGACAAAAACCACCGTCACGATGCGTTTGATTCCATCCTTCACCGGATCGATGGTGGTGGACAGGTTGCCCGTCGCGGACATCGGCACGTGTCGAATGTGCACGCCGTGACTGGTATAGAGAACCAGATCGAGGCTCCATTCGGCCGCGACGGCATCCCCCGTCACGGGCAAGAAACCGCTCTGATGCCAACCGGTGAAGGTATCGTGGAAGCCAATTTCAGGAATCGCGATATTGCGGACCACGAAACCCTGTCCGGTGTAGCCGTCATCGGTTACATACTCAAACCGGATCTGCACGCGGTGACCAGCATATCGATTCAGACTCGCGGATGCGTCTCGCCATCCTCCGCTGGCACCGGTATACGCGTACCCGTAACTTGCGCGAAACGGGTTGGAGAGAGTCGTGTGCGTGGCGTTCAGAGTGGTCCACGTTTTACCGCCGTTGGTCGATGCTTCGACGTACGCGTAGTCGTAGTCCTTTTCGATGTCGTACCAGGTGGTGAAGCTCAGGGTGGCATGACGCACTTTGGTCAGATCGAACGAACGGTCCATGTGAGGATCGCTCATGTCTCCCCGGTTGGCGTACCAGAACGGGGCAGTGCCGGGGGCGGAGACCACCGGCATGGTGGGGGGCGCCGAGACAGTGATTCGAACCGGCTGCTTCTGGGCCGAGGTGTCGATGCCGACATAGTCGGCCGTATAGGGAGCGACCTTTCCCGTGTATGAGACAGGAATCGACTTGGTGGTCTTGACCGAAATCGGGTGGGCCAGCGCGTTCAGCGCCTTGTACGCATACACGCCGTGCGCGATAGAGGGATCATCGACCAGATTGGCCAGGACCCAGCGCTGGAAGACTTCGTGCGCGGTGAGCTGAATATGCATTTTCCGCAGTACATCGTCGATCAACGGAAAATCGGTGTACTGCTTGTCGGCCAGGATATCCCGCACGATGGTGACTCCGTAGTGATCGTACAGATAGGCCAGGAAGAGTAGTGCTGCGCCGTAGTGAGCATACGGGACTACTTCATTCCAGGTATTGAGCTGGGTATTTGATTGGGAAATAAATGTCTGGCCGAAACCGTCGTCGGAATATTTATTGAGGACCTGCGCGAGCATCGACATCCCCTCGTTCAGCCAGAGCTCCTCGTGCGGGTGCATGTGCCAGTGGATCATGTGCTGAAACTCGTGGGCCAGGGTCGTATCGAAATCCGTGCTGCCTGGAGTCGTATTGACGGAATTGATGTAGAACATTTCGCGCTCATTGCTGTACGGGTTGACGGAGCGCGGGTACTCGTCTTCCGCGGAAAAGAACCCGGCAGTGCCGGTGGATGTGCTCTGGAGATCGCCCACCAGGCACGTGATATGGGGATCTCCGTCGATTCCCGGACGCCACTCGGAACCGAAGTACGAGCGGTCAGTGGGATACGTCACGTTTTCGAACTTGTGTGCCGCCTGCTGGAGGACCGAGTTCGAATACTTCAACCCGTTCTGAACGTACAGATAGAGGTGCGGTGTCTCGGCGCGAATCGTCGCGTGCATGGTGAAAAAGTGGTTGGCGTCTTCCGAGAGCACTTGAAAGGAATCGGCGTGTCCGACAGGGTAGTTTGGCGAAGTGCGGCGCACGACGTGGGAGCCGATAGCCTTGCCATGAAGCGTGAATTCCTGGGCCAACGCGTAAAGATTTCGGTACGGAATCGGTTGGACGAGCTGCCGAGCCAGGATGCGCGAGGCTACTTGCACGCGAGGTGTGGTGGTGTCCTGCCGCACTGCATGGATGCGAGCCGCGCCCACCACCGAGAGTCCGGCAAGCACCAGGGCAGGCAGAACCCGCTGAGGCAGGATGAAGCGCATATTCTCAGTCCGCGAGTGCCCGAGCACGGGGATGCGCCTGATCGTAGACTTGTCGCAGGCGCTCGCGCGAGACGTGTGTGTAGATTTGCGTGGTCGAGATGTTGGAGTGGCCGAGCAACTCCTGAACGACGCGCAATTCGGCTTCGTTATTCAGGAGATGCGTCGCGAAACTATGCCGCAGCGTGTGTGGGCTGATCTCGTCGATCCCGGCCCGGCGTGCATATGACTTCAGAATGAGCCAGAATCCCTGACGCGTGAGGCGCTCGCCATGATGATTGAGAAACAGCGCCTGTTCCTGCGGACGCCGCAGCAGGGTCGGCCGGCCGTTCTCTAGATACTGTGCGACCGCGCCTCGAGCCTGGAGGCCAAAGGGAATGTGTCGTTCCTTCGAGCCCTTTCCGATACACCGAACCGTGTCGGTGGTCATGTCTACATGTTCCAGGTCGAGCGTGATGAGCTCGGTGACGCGCATACCGGTGGCCCACAGCATGCGGAGCATGGCCCTATCTCGCAGACCCGCCGGATTTTCGGTGGAGGGCATGGCAAGCAAGAACTCGACGTCGTCTTCGGAGATCGAGTGAGGCAAGTACTTGCCGATACGAGGCGAGGTGAGGTGCTCGGCCAGATCGGAATGGATCACGCCCTCGGCCTGCAGGAAGTGCAGAAACGACCGAACCGCGGCGATCTTACGAGCCACTGTGGTGTCGGCATATTTTCGTTTTAACAAAAACATGTGGTATTGCTGCAGGATCTCTCGATCGAGGTCCCATTCGATCCGTCCATTGTCCTCGAGGAATCCCGCGAACTGAGACACATCATTCCGATATGCACCGGCGGTATTGGCGGAAAAGCCTCGCTCCGCCGCCACGAACTGGAGGAAGTTGTCGATCTGAGAATGGAATTGATGCTCGGTCAAGATACGTCCTCTCTTTTGCTCCCGGGGTAGACTCGCAGCGCCTCACGCAGGATCGTCATGGCACGTGTCAAATCTCTTTCTTGCAGCACATAGGCGAAGCGAACCTCTTGTTTTCCAAGCCCAGGGCTACAGTAGAAGCCGTCGCCTGGAGCTATCATCAGCGTCTCCCCATCGAGTTGGAAATCGGATAACAGCCAACTGGCGAAGCGTTCACCGTCGTCGATGGGGAGGACGGCAAACAGGTAAAATGCACCTTCCGGCTTGCTCACCTGTACACCGGGGATGGTGAGCAGTTCGCCGTACACCACATCTCGACGCCGTCGATACTCCGCAGCGAGTGGGTCTGTGTACGTGGCCGAATTTCGCAGTAACGGTACCAACCCCCTCTGTTCCACCGTGGGCGACGCGAGTCGAGCCTGTGCGAAACGTAACACGCCCTCCATCACACCCGGATGGTGGCTCGCCAGGCAACCAATCCGTGCTCCGGTTGCACTGAACCGTTTCGAGACGCTATCGACCACGATCGTGCGATCCCGCGCGGCGGCCACTTTCATCATGGACATAGTACGGTCACCCTCGAACACGATCTCCCGGTATGTCTCGTCCGAAATGAGGAACAAACCGTGACGCCGGGCAAGGTCGCCGAGCACCTCGAGCTCGGCATACGAAAACACGGTCCCGGTAGGGTTGCCGGGTGTGGTGAACAGCAGGGCACGGGTGCGCCCGGTGATGCGCGACTCGATATCCGAAGCATCCGGGAGGTGATATCCGCTGCCGGCGTCTAGTGTCACCGGCACGATTTGTACCGAGGTCATGCGGGCGAAGCCAAAGTAGTTCGCATACGACGGCTCGAAGGTGATGATCTCGTCCCCAGGATCGGCGACGGCCATCATGGCGAAGAGCAATGCTTCGCTTCCCCCGGTGGTGACCACTAACTGGTCGCGCTCGAACTCGACGCCGAGCTGCGCGTAGTACTCCTGCCAGGCCGCGACTGTTTCCGGGAGGCCTTGCGAGGGAGCATACGGCAGGAGATCGCTGCGGAACTCGCGGATTCCCGCCATCAGCGCGTCCGGCGTCGTGATGTCCGGCTGGCCGATATTGAGGTGATAGACCTTGATGCCTCTTGCCTTGGCAGCTTCGGCCAGAGGAGTCAATTTGCGAATCGGAGAAGGAAGTGCCTCTCGGGCGCGCGCCGAAGCTGCTACACGCTGTGCTATGACCATAGGCGTACGAACCTTGCCTGCATATTTAGCGTTCGAGTCCGACCGATGCGTTGAGAGGCGGGACACAGCGCCGACAGATCGAACGTTATGTTGAGGATATCGGAGCAATTGTAGCCCACCGCCGCGCAAGATGTCCTAAGGAATTTCTAGAATGCGCCAAATTGACCTGGTCGTAGCATCTCACTCCCGACCGAACGTACTCCGCCTCACTGTGATCTCACCAGCAGTGCAGCGCGCGGCGCGTGGTCGACCAGGAAGCGGGCAGTCTTTCCCAGGGAGTGAGGTCCCGGTTTGCCGGGTCGTCCCCCGACCACGATGAGATCGATTGATTCCTCCTCGGCAAGCTGCCGGAGTAATTCTTTCGGCCTGCCCCGCAGCACGGTCCGGCGAATCCGCCCGCCCGGGATTCCACCCGAGGTCAGCACCGTGTGAGCCGTCTGGAGAACAGCGTGCGCAGCTTCCAGCTCGGCCGATTCGATTTGCCCGCTGCGCGTGGAACTCAGGGATCGGTGCACCATGAAACGCTCGCGCCCGCCTTCGATACCGGATCGTGGCTCGACGTCGACCACATGCGCGAGCAGTATGTCTGCGGCCGCAGTCAGACAACCGAGCGCCATGATCGTTTCGAAAAACGAGGAGTGCTCCGTGCCCTTGACGCCGATAAGAACGTTCATGTGCTCTCCCAGGTCGCCGGGCCGTGCCATCGCCACGGCACCTGCATCCAGATTATCGGTCACGAGCAGTCATCCAGGTCACCGTGGCCGACGCGGCGATGTCGGATGGTATCGTCAGGTCAACCAGACGATTACCGGAGGTGCTCTTTGGATGCTTTTCTCGACATTATCAGCGTGCGAGCGGTTCGCGACTATGCCGATCGACCGATTCCTGAGGAAAATCTGCGGCGGATCCTCGAAGCGGGACGCGTGACGGGCAGTTCGGTCAATCGCCAGGAATGGAAATTCTATGTCGTCCGAAACTCGGATCGGCTGGCCGATCTGGCCGAGGCCGTCTACGCTCCAGACAACGTCAGGGGATGTAAGGCAGCGATCGCCGTCACGACCACGGCTCGGAATCAATTCGATGCGGGCCGCTGCGTTCAGAACATGATTCTCGCCGCCTGGGCAGACGGGATCAGTTCGTGTCCGAACGGGATACGAGACGCCGCCACTGCCAACAGCTTGCTTCGCGTCCCCTCATCAGAGTCCGTGACTACAATTCTGTCCTTCGGGTATCGCGCACATCCGATCGTGCCGAAGGAGGAGGACGTAGCGAGGATTCTGCAGCGTGTCAAGCGCAAGTCGCTGGAAGAGGTCACGGTCTGGGTGGATTAGCTGAGGGCAGAAAGAAACCGGCGCTGTTTCAACGACAGCACCGGTTTCGGGGCGATTTGGTCGAATGCTAGGCGTGCATGGCTTGATGCCGTAGTGCGCCGGTGGGTGTGACGATGGTAGCGGACAGTGGCACGCCGGTCGTCGTGGCCACCACGGTACCGCCGACAATGGCGCCGGAACTGTTGACCACCAGGGAGAGGCACACACCGCTGCCGACGGCTGGTTGGGTGGCCCCCACGAACGTTGATCCGGCAGTGATCACCAGGGTGTTACTGGCGATCGTAATGCTGCCACCGGCGGTCGCAGTCGCGGGGGTGTAGGCCGTCACCACGCCACACACGTTCACGCTCGGGGTTCCATTCAGGGTCACTCCCAGCGTTCCAGTCGATATCTGGCCCGCACCATTGAGCGTGGCCTGGAGGCACAGGGTCGGATTGGCCGTGATGGTCAGCAGGCCCGCACCGCTCAGCGTTACACCGGGCGCAATGCCGTACGTCTGCCCGCCAATAGTGAGCGATCCGGCAGTCGTGGCAGTGGAGAGGGTATACGCGGTCACCGTGCCACACACGCTCACCGGGGAGAGGGCCGTGGGGGTTACCGCGCCGAGTATGACCTGACCGGCGGAGTTCGCCGTGCCATACAGACAGATCGTGGTATTGAGCGCCAGGGCGGTTGTTCCGCCCAGGATCACGCCTACCGCGATCGGAACGACTTGACCGCTGATGATAATAGACCCTGATGTGCTGATGGTCGCCGGTGTGAAGCCGCCGAACGCTCCGCAGATGTTCACGTTGCTGGTGGGGCTGGTGATACCACTGAAACTCCCGGATGCGATTTGTCCGGCTGCGTTCAGTGCCCCGGTAAGACAGACCACACCGGCGCCCACCAGGTTGATGCTGGTGAGCGTCACCCCGGGAGCGATCACCAACGATTGCCCTCCAATCACGATGAAGCCGGGAGTGAACACCGTCGAAGGCGTGTACGACGACACCACCCCGCAGACATTGACCGCGTTCGTGAAGGTCGTGCTCAACGTTCCGCCCACGATCTGTCCGAATCCGTTGACCGTGGCGGACAGACAGACGTTTGAGCCGAACAAGAACGACGGATTACCAGAAAGCGTGGCCCCGGGCGCAATCGAATACGCCGTGTTGCCGATGACGATTTGACCAGCGGTTGACGGGGTGGCGGCGACGAAACCGGTGAGGACACCACACGCGCTACCGCCGGTCGTCACATTGGCAAAGGCAGACGGTGTACGCGCGATCTGAGGGGCGATAGCGAGCGCGGAGGCTACCGTCATGAGTACCACGATAGAGAGCAAGCGCCTGAGTGTCCGACGACACATAAGTCCCTCCACTACTGAATGAATACGTCACAGACCTCTTATCCCGAGACCCCCTTTCAATTCGAAGCGTACCAGTCTCCATGCAAATTTGCATGGTGTGTCGCGTCGCCGTAAAGTTGTCAATACGGTCGAACTGCCCTGCTATCTGGACGCCCGATGCCGGTGCGCCACCGGGCGACCAGGCACGCCGGCCTGGTCCTACGACGATGGCGGCGCATGGTGGCTTTGGCGGACAAAATGTTGCTGGAGAACGGCCAACTGCCGGCATCAACGTGTCGTCACCCAGAGGCTCAGGATCGCTCCCAGCAGCATGATGGGGGTGACGATGATCCCCAGCTTGAAGTAATCGAAGGTCGACACCTGCATCCCCTTTCTCCGCAAAAAGAACAGCCAGAGAAAGGTGGCGAGCGACCCGAGATGGGTGAGGTTGGGGCCCAAATCGCAGCCCAGTACCGTGCTGTAGACCATGTCGAGTTTCACCGACGTGCTCACGTGCAAGGGATGGAGGGTCGACGCCATGACCAGCGACATCGGCAGGTTGTTGATCAGGTTCGATCCCAGCGCCGCCCCCACGGTGGTGACGGCGATGGCCGAGAGGGCTGACGTACCGGTGGCAAGTACCAGGGCACGGCCCAGCGCGGAGGTAACCCCACTGTGCTGGAGCCCCTGCACCACGATCAGCATGCCGCCAATGAACCCGAAAATGGGCCAGCTGAAATCACTTCGGAAGCGAGTCGCATCAAAGAAACCCAGACGCCGGAGATTCAGCGCGAGCGCGAGCGCACCGACCGCTGCCACGATCCCGACGGGAAACTGGCGAGCGGAGGCGATTGAATAGGCGACGGCAACGGCACCAAGCAGTACAAAGGATGAGCCGAGTCCATGCCGTGCTTCGCTGGTCTGCAGCGGAGCGTACCGGACGCGCAGAGAGCGGCGGAAGTCGATGAGGAACACTGCCCGAGTGCTAGCCACAACCATCACGGCAGCCAGCC
>JANWJD010000235.1 GCA_025449555.1 Chloroflexota bacterium
GAACGGCCTCGTCGCCTCCTCAGCCGCCAGGCGGGCGACCTCCTCGGGTTGCCGCGCCACCGGGCAGGCGCTGAGATCGACGAGCGGCAACGGGATGTGCAGCGACGGCGCGATCCGCTGGACCGGCTCGACGTCGTCGAGGACGAACGTCGTGCGAAGGATCTCGTGCCGGACCACGACCGCATTCACACACCGCTCGAGCGCCCGCCGTTTCACCCCGCCTCTAATCGGCAGCGCAGCAGTTTCCACATAGAACGGGTTGCCAGGAACGAGCTGGTCGAGGAACCACAGCCGCTCCTCGGTGAACGACAGCGGGATATGGTCGCCCGGCGGGCGACGCGGGATCGGGGCGTTTATGCCGCTGCTACCCATGCCCTGGGCGGCGAGATAGCGCTGCAGCAGTTCGGACCGCTTCGCCGCGGTCTCGTCATAGCTCATGGACACTCTCCCTCAGTCGCTGGTCCAGCTCCTCGTCGGACAGGTCCGCGAGCTGGTTCACCAGGGTCGCGGTCGCTTCGAGCTGCGACTTGGCCTCGGGATCAGAGGCGAGGTTACCGGCAAGCTCCTCCACAGTCGGGTACTGGAAAATGAGCTGGAGCGGCACGTCGCCACGCAAGGTGTTCCGCACCCGGGCGATGAGCTGGGTGGCCAGCAAGGAGTGTCCGCCGAGCTGCGTGAAGAAATCATCACGGATGCCGACGTGATCAAGCCCCAGTACCTCGGCCCACAAACGGGCCAGCATTTCCTCGAGGGAGTTCCGGGGGGCCAGATAAGTCGATTCCAGCTCTGGACGTGCCCGGACGGGCGACGGTAGGCCATTGCGATCCAGCTTTCCGCTGGCCAGCAGCGGAAGCGCCTTGAGGAGGATGATCCGGCTCGGCCACATGTACGGGGGAAGCCGCTCCTCGAGATGGTGGCGGATGCGGGGAAGCAGGCGGGCAGCGATGTCACTGTGGACGGGGTTGTTGAAGAGGGCGGTCCGCGCCGCACTCATCGAGGCGCGCTGCGCTGCGAGCTGGGCGGCACGGCGGCGGTTCACGCTTCGATGAGTGAACACCGCGTCGAAGCAGCCAGGACGTGGCGACACGGTCGGACTGATCGTTACCTCAAAGGGCAGCTTGGCCGTAACGTGCCGGAAGGCCTCTGGATCAACACCGTTGTTCCTGGCACGTTCCATGAGCGCACGCAGATCATTGACGGAGCTCGATGGCTTCGCCTCGTGCATCGCCGTTATCAGCTGGAGTGCCGGCGTGAGCCGCCAGTCGGGCACGCGAGATACGACCACGACATCATGCTCGGCTGCCTCGAGTCGCCGCCGGACCTCCCCGACCTCCAGCCGGTCCCGGTGCCAGTCGAGCCGCGCGACGCGCAGGCCGGGATCCGGCCCCTCGGTGTCCGTGTCACGACGAGCGTGCAGGAGAACGTCGTACCGGAACAAGCTGAGCTCGTTCTCGAACCGGCTGCGCTTGAGCTGTACGTCCGCGGCTTCGATCTCCGGCCACTCCTTGGCCAGAGCCGAGAATAGGGCGGGGTGAATGACCAGTTCGGGTTCCTGGTCCACGCGGTTTTCGACGCGATGGAGCAGTTCCAACGCTGGCAGATTCGCGTTCGCACCGGTCAGTTCGACGGTCGCGTGGAACAGTTCGAGACTCTGAAGGTTCCGCACGTCACCGATAAAGACGGCTCCCCCGGGCGCGAGGCAACGAAATGCCCCGGCCAGCACCGTATGCAGGTAGCGCTCGCTCGGAAAGTACTGGATGACAGAATTGAGGACCACAAGGTCGAATGCCTGATCTTCAAAGGCGCTGAAGTCATCGGCCGGACGGTGAAGCAGCTCGACATGGGACATCCGGTCGCCGGCGTCGGTCAGCTTGCCACGTAGATAATCGAGGGATTGCTGGGAAAAGTCAGTGCCGATATACCGCCGACAGAACGGAGCCACTTGGTAGAGAATCAGCCCGGTGCCGCAGCCGATCTCCAGCACTGAGGAAGGCTGCAGCCCGAGGATGCGCTCGACCGTGCGTGCCCGCCACTCGGCCATCTCCTCCCCGCGTATGGCGGTGCCGGTGTAGCTGCTGTCCCAGCCCAAGACGTTCAGCTCAACATCTTGATCGGGGGCTAGATCACTGTAGATGCGCTCATAGATGGCCGCCCAGCGGCCAATGCGATCGACCTCCGCGTCGCTTTGCATCGCCGCGACAGCATCGTCCCGGCTTCCCGGCACAACGTAGGCTACGAGGCTCGGCTCGCCGCGATCATCCTCGTGGAGGGTGACGGCGCTCCCCTCGACACCAGGGCACCTCGATAGTGTTGCCTCGATCTCACCGAGCTCGACCCGGTATCCGCGGAGCTTTACCTGATGATCCCTCCGGCCAAGGAACTGCAGATTCCCGTCCCCCAGGACGCGGACCCGGTCCCCCGTGGCGTACAGCCGGGCGCCCGGTTGCGAACCCAAGGCATCGGGCACAAACCGCTCGGCCGTGAGGCGCGGGCGCCCTAGGTAGCCGCTTGCCAGCCCAGCTCCGCCTATATACAAATCCCCAGGGACACCGATCGGCACCAGCTCACTTCGGTCGTCCAGCACGTATGTCGTGGTGCTGCGAATCGCTCGTCCGATCGGGGCCACCGGCCGGCCCTCTGATCGCGAGCAGGAGTAGCTCGTAGCATCGATCGTGGCTTCCGTCGGGCCGTACAGATTGCACAATTCGGCGTCCATTGTCGCGAAGAACCTGTCGCGGAGGTCACCGCGCAGCACCTCGCCTCCGCAGAACACCCTGCGCAATGAGGAAGCGCCGCAGAAATCCGGCTCTTCGAGCAGGAGACGCAGTAGGGCCGGGACCGTCTGCAACACCGTGATCTGGTGCCGAGCGACCGCCGTCGCGATCCGCTGTGGGTCGCGGTGCTCACCTGGATCCAGCATCACCAGCTCGGACCCGCTGATGAGCGGAGCGAGAAACTCCCAGACCGCTGCGTCGAAACTGCACGGCGTACGCTGAAGCACGCGATCCTCCGGCGTGAGCGGATAGGCCGCGCTCATCCACGCCATATGGTTGTCAAGGGCCGATCGCGGAATCATCACGCCCTTGGGCGACCCGGTCGAACCGGACGTGTAAATGACGTAGGCCGTGTCGGCCGGATGGGCCGTTCGGCGCGGCCGAGCCGACTGCCGTCCGCCAGCCGGCCAGGCGGAGTCCAGCCGGACGTGCCGAGGCAAGTCGTCGGATAGCTGGCAGGCCAGTCCCTGATCGGTGAGGACTGCGGCCACCCCGGCGTCCCGGAGGATGTATTCGAGCCGATGCCTTGGATAGCTGGGGTCGAGCGGGACGTAGGCGGCTCCGGCCTTCAGGACGCCGAGTATCGCGACCACGAGGCGTGCGGACCGCTCGGCGAAGAGCCCGACCCTCGAAGAGCGTCCTATTCCCATCTCTGACAGGTACCGCGCCAGATCGTCCGAGCGGTCGTCCAGCTCCTCGTACGAGAGCGGCCCGTCATGGGCTGTCACGGCAGTCTTTCCCGGGCCGCGCGCCGCCGCGGCACCGAACACGTCCAGCACGCTCGTGAACGGCTTGACCGTGTCGGCCTTGACCGACGCGAGCAGAGCGGTCCGCTCCCGGCGGGTGATGAAGGAGACGTCAGCGACGCGTACGTCCGGATCCGTCACCGCGGCGCGCAGGAAGGCGCGGAAGTGCGCGTCGAGCCGGGCGATCGTCTGACTATCGAAGAGGTCCGTGCTGTATTCAATCATCCCCTTGAGGGCCCCTGGCACGTCCAAAAGCGTGAAGGCGATGTCAAAGATGGCGGATCCGCGCTGCACTTCAAATGTCGGCGGTCCGCCCATCGCCCCTGCCTCGGCGAGCGTTGGCGCATTGACGAGCTGGAACGTCACTTGGAAGAGCGGGTTTCGGCTCGGATCACGCTCTATCTTGAGATGTTCGACCAATTTCTCGAACGGGAGGTCCTGGTGCGCATAGGCGTCGAGGCACTCGCGGCGTACTCGTGAGAGCAGCTCCCTGAACGTGGGATTGCCGGTTGCGTCGCAACGAATCACAAGGGAGTTGACAAAAAAGCCAATGAGGCCCTCGATCTCCTCGCGGTTGCGGTTGGCGATCGGAGTACCCACGGCAATGTCGTCCTGGTCGGTGTACCGGTGAAGCAGGCCGATGAACGCAGCCATCAGCGTCATGAAGAGCGTCGCGTCCTCCCGTTGGCCCAACTCACGTACGGCGGCCGACAGCGCGGACGGCAAGGTAACCGGGTGGACCGCTCCCCGGTAGGAGAAAATCTCTGGCCGCGGCCGGTCGGTCGGCACCGCGAGCACTGGAATACCTGTCAGCTTGCTCGTCCAATAGCCGAGCAGACGATCGAGACGTTCACCCTGAAGCCACTCACCCTGCCACACGGCGAAGTCGGCGTATTGGATGGGAAGTTCCGGCAGTGGTGACGGTCGGCCGGCCCAGAAAGCCTGGTAGAGGATGGTTAGCTCACGGGCAAGGATTCCGACCGACCATCCGTCGGCGATGATGTGGTGCATCGTCAGTAGCAGAAGATGGTCGGTAGATCCCCGCCGCAGCAGTGTGGCACGAATCAGAGGTGGCAGGCGTAGATCGAACGGTTTCCGCGCCTCCTCGGTCGCCAGCCTGCTCGTGAGCACTTCGCGTTCAGCAGGCGGACGGTGGCTAATGTCGATCTTGCCGAGTGTCACCGTGAGCGACGGACTGACGACCTGAAACGGTGTACCCTCCACAACGCGGAAGCCTGTTCGCAGCGCCTCATGGCGTCGGATAACTTCGTTTATGGCGGCAGCGAGGACGCTCGCGTCGACGACTGCACGAATCGGTATTTGCAGCGGAATATTGTAGAAGGGATTATTGGGGGCGATCTGATCGAGGAACCATAGGCGTTGTTGCGCAAAGGACATCGGAAAAAAGTAAGGTTCCTCTGGCATTGCCCCCCCTTAACCATATTGCTTGTGGGGCTAGAAGCACATATCAGAGTGCCATTACTCACGGGGCCATTACCCCGTGCCTCGTCTGGCAGGCTGCGGAGAAACCCGGCTCAGCTACTCTGCCTCGGACCACCGTCGCACGCTTAGCGGGCGCATGTCGGTCCATACCCGCTCGACGTAATCGAGGCACTCGTCCTTGGTTCCTTGGATGCCTACCTTCGACCAACCGAGTGGGACCTGTTGCTCTTGTGGCCAGATTGAATACTGCTCTTCATGGTTGATGACGACCTCGTAGACCGGCGCGTCCGGCAGATCCGTCAATGCTCCCCCTCTGGCCAGCCCCTTTTACCTGGCAGCATGCGTCCGACCACGTAGACGCATGCAAATGTCCTAGCGACCTCCCCTGTTCCGTAAGATTGCCGTCTGTCCATTGCAGTCGAATCCTGGCGTTCTGTCAATGGAGAACCGACTAGACTACTGGAGCGCGAGTGATCTTATTTTAGCCTTGCGCGCCATGGGAGCATTGTTAACATCGGGGTGGATGCGCTCAGACCGGATCTTGCGGCCGCCAGGGCCGCCGCTCGAGCCTGGCACGAATGGCCAGCCGCACATGTACGGCCGTGAGTTGCCTGGTTAGCTCGCGCCCCTGGGTACGGCCAGCGACCACCGGAACGGCCCGCCCGGCCGCGTACGCCGCAGGTCAGGAACATCCGCGCGACGGTCCCCTACCGGGCCACTGCACCGAACCTGGGAAGCCGACCCCGCCCGGCAACCGGGAGTCGAAGAACCTCCGCCCGGCATCGCGCCACAACGTCGGGTCGAAAAGACAACGATGAGGGAAAAGCGTGTCAAGGCACGGCCGAGCAGATGGCTGGCCGCGCCGACTTGCTGCCTCATTGGGCTGCGCGGGTTCACCAGCCGGGACGGCCTCACCCACTGCGACTGGCTCGCCCCCATCCGCCCTTCCTACACCGGGCATCTTGGCGTCGCCCGCGCGTCCCCAGCACGCGGGCGGCGATAGGTATGAGTGAGGTCGAACGCGAACTTCATATTTCATCATGGCTGGGCGAGGTGTAAAATGCCCGCCTGCGGAAACGATCTTACGAGACACCATGACTAGCTGCGGGATCGTAATCACATTCGAAGTCTGCAGACGCCTCAGCGAAAGCATGGACTGTAGCTGTGCAGAAGGGGAACTCGAGAGTGGAGCTACCCGATGGATATAAACGACTGGGCAAAAGCAAGCGTTCTCCCGCCAAGGGCGCTCGACTGGTAGGCCCGGCGGACCCCAAAGAGAAGTTGACAATAAGCATCCGGGTGCGCCGCTCGCCTAATGCACCTGAGCTTTTCGAGCCCGGCGAGTCATCGAGTGGTGGACGCGAGCGCCGTCCTCTGACGCATGAGGAATTCGCCGAGAGATATGGAGCGGAGCAGACGGAACTGGAGCGGGTTGAGGCATTCGCGCGAAGCGCAGGACTTACAGTGGTGGAGACAAGTAAGGCCAGGCGGACCGTTATCGTGGCGGGAACGGTCGAGCAAGTGAGTAATGCATTCATAGTGGAGCTCGGATACTACGAATCCGGCGATGAAAGGTACCGAGGGCGAGAAGGCTTCATACACCTTCCGGCCGATTTGATCGATATCGTCGAGGGCGTCTTCGGGTTGGACAACCGACGGATGGCCCGGCCGCTGTTCGTTCAGGCTCCCGCGTCGAGCCTGGCCATATTGCCGCTGACCCCTCCACAGGTAGCGACCGTCTACGACTTCCCTGCGGGAATGGCTGGGAGCTCGGGACGGCCACCTCGAGCTCAGTTCATGTTCACGACAAAGGTCATGCGGCCGGGCCAGCCGCACTTGTGGCACACGATGCGCCTCGCCAGCGGCAACTGGACAGAGCCCACTGACGTCAATGGCGTACTGCCGATTCCGGGGCCGGTGACAGCGGTAGCCACCGCGGGTGACGGGATCGCCGGGGAGACGCAGTTCCTGTTCACCACCCAGGACGGCAGGCTCTGGCACACGATCCGGCGCCCCGACGGCAACTGGACAGAGCCCACTGACGTCAATGGCGTACTGCCGATTCCGGGGCCGGTGACAGCGGTAGCCACCGCAGGTGACGGGATCGCCGGGGAGACGCAGTTCCTGTTCACCACCCAGGACGGCAGGCTCTGGCACACGATCCGGCGCCCCGACGGCAACTGGACAGAGC
>JANWJD010000236.1 GCA_025449555.1 Chloroflexota bacterium
AACCGAACTTTGCGGTCGCGGTACTGTCAGCGGCTTAAACGTTGAGTCAATGCGAGCGAGCAGGCGACGGAGTCTCCCATGCCGCTTCGCGGCGCCACGTCGGATGCAACCGGTGAGGCTATCTTGACATTATCTGGTACTAGGTAGGGATCGCCCGGCGTGGCGATCCGCCCGAGTCTCCCGGAGACGCCACAGGGCGGCCAGGCACGCCGGCCTGGCCCTACGAAAATCGCGGCGAATGGCGGACAAATTGGTGCAAGAGAGCGACCGGCGTACGGAATGGTGCACGGGTGGGCCGGAGCCGGCGACGGAGCGACCGGCCTACGACCATCGCTCTATCAACCTAGGCCAGGTGGCGCTTCATGATGTGGTAGTTTTCGAGCGCCTTGCCGGTGCCGACGGCGACGCAATATAAGGGGAACTCCGCCACGTGACACGGGACCTCGGTTACCCGGGTCAGAAGCTGGTCGATGTTCCGTAGGAGCGAGCCACCACCGGTCATCACCATACCGCGATCCATGATGTCCGAGGCCAGCTCCGGGGGCGTTTCTTCCAAAACGGCTCGCACGGCATCCACGATGGCAGTGAGGGGATCCGCGATGGCCTCCACGATTTCGTTGGTGCGAATTGGGATGGACTTGGGCAAGCCGGTTACCTGGTCACGGCCGCGCACTTCCATCGTCAATTCGTCCTCGAGAGGCAGCGCACTGCCGACCTGAATTTTCACATCCTCCGCGGTGGCCTCGCCGATCATCAGCCCATATTTGCGGCGGATGTGATTTGAAATCACCTCATCGATCTTCATGCCGCCCATGCGAACCGTGCGAAACACCACGATGTCGTTGAGGCTGATCACCGCGATCTCGGTGGTGCCGCCGCCGATGTCGACAATCATGTTACCGGTGGGGCCGGCGATCGGAACATTGGCGCCGATGGCGGCTGCGATCGGTTCCTCTATAAGAAACGCTCGTTTCGCGCCGGCCTGCACGGCCGCATCGTGCACCGCGCGCTTCTCCACGCTGGTGATGCCCGCCGGAATACAGATCATGACTTCGGGGCGGAACATTGACATGCTGCCGCTGACCCGTCGGATGAAGTACCGGAGCATCCCTTCGGTGCGCACGTAATCGGCGATCACGCCATCGCGCATCGGCCGCACGACGGTGAGGCTGGCCGGCGCCTTGCCAAGCATCTGGCGCGCCTCATCGCCCACTGCAACGATTTTGTTGTCCTCAGTGACGGCGACGACGGAAGGCTCGTTCAGGACGATTCCGCGACCCCGGACGTACACCAATACGTTTGCCGTGCCCAGGTCTATTCCTATTTGCTTTGGCAGATCAGGCCTCCGTCCGGGGACCTGGTCGCTCGTGGCGACGCCGTTGCTGGGCGACGCGCAATCTCAGGAGCGCTTTTTGCAGACTGGCCGCCGCCTCGGCTTCGAGCTGCGTGCCGCGGTTTTCGGTCAACGCAGCTTCGGCTCGCTGGCGCGCTTGTTCGGCCCGGTCGCGATCGATCTCTTCCGACCGTTCGGCCAGGTCGGCCAAAACCACTATCTTGTCCGGGCGCACTTCGAGAAACCCTCCCGAGATCGCCAGATGTCGCTCTTCGCCGCCGGCGCGGTACATGAGCTCGCCGGTTGCCAGAGGCGTGATGAGCGGTTCGTGGCCGTGCAGGATGCCGATATCGCCGTCCGCGCCGCGCGCGACCACGATGTCCGCGTCCTCCTCCAGAACCAGTCGCTCGGGCGTTACGACTTCCAATCGAATTGGTGCCACAGATTGGTCCCCCTATGCGTTCTTCTGGGCGTCCTCACGTACCTGGTCGATTCCGCCCTTGTACATGAACGCGCTTTCGGGAAGGTCATCGCATTTGCCATCCAGAATTTCCTTGAAACCGCGCACGGTTTCGGCGATCTGGACGTATTGGCCCGGGATGCCGATGAAACGCTCTCCCACGAAGAACGGCTGTGAGAGGAACCGTTCAATCTTGCGGGCGCGGGACACGGTGAGGCGATCATCTTCGGAGAGCTCGTCGATACCGAGAATCGCAATGATGTCCTGCAACTCGCGGTAGCGCTGCAACACGCGCTGGACGCCGCGAGCCGTGTCGTAGTGATCCTGGCCGACGGTCTTCGGGTCGAGAATGTTCGAGGTGGACGCGAGCGGATCGATGGCCGGATAGATACCCCGTTCGACGATGGCGCGATCGAGCGCCAGAGTCGAGTCGAGGTGGGCGAATACCGTGGCCGGGGCCGGGTCGGTATAGTCGTCGGCGGGTACATACACCGCCTGGAACGAGGTGACCGAGCCCTTCTTGGTCGAGGTGATGCGTTCTTCGAGTTCACCCATGTCGGTGCCGAGCGTGGGTTGGTAACCCACTGCGGACGGCATGCGACCGAGGAGAACGGAAACCTCCGAGGCGGCTTGCGCGAATCGGAATATATTGTCGATGAAGAGCAGGACGTCGCGGCCCTCTTCGTCTCGGAAGTACTCGGCCATGGTGAGACCGCTGAGGCCGACGCGCATGCGAGCGCCAGGCGGCTCGTTCATCTGTCCAAAGACGAAGGCGGTTTTGTCGATGACCCCCGACTCCTGCATTTCGAGCCAGAGATCGTTGCCCTCACGGGTACGCTCGCCCACGCCGGCGAAGACCGAGAAACCGCCATGTTCCTGCGCGACGCTGCGAATGAGTTCCTGGATGATTACGGTTTTCCCGGTGCCGGCTCCGCCGAAGACGCCAACCTTACCGCCGCGAGCAAACGGTGCGATAAGGTCGATGACCTTGATGCCGGTTTCCAGAATCTCCGGGGTCGTGACCAGGTCCTCAAATGCCGGCGGATTGCGGTGGATCGGCAAGCGTTCGTCGGTACCAACGGGGCCGCGATTGTCGACCGGATGCCCGGTTACGTTGAAGACCCGACCGAGGGTCGCCTCCCCGACAGGAACCATGATCGCCCGACCGGTATTCTTCACCGCCATGCCGCGGGACAGGCCCTCGGTGGGTGACATGGAGACGGTGCGGACCCAGTTGTTGCCGAGCGACTGTTCGACTTCCAGTACCACTGGTAAATCGCGGCCAGTGTTCTGCACTTCCAGCGCGTAGAAAATGTCCGGGGCCTGTCCTTCTTCGAACTCGACGTCGATGACCGGGCCGGTGATCTGAACGATTCGACCGACAGTCTCGGCGTGCTTTTCTCGGACTTCTTTGACCTCTTCAGGAGCCTGTGCCATGTGTTCCTCTGCTTTCTCTACTGGACCGCCTTGCTTTCCGGCAGTCTCCCCACGAAGAGTGGGAGAGAACAATCTCTAACCGGTTCGAAGCGCCTCGGCGGCGCCGCTGATTTCCGCAATTTCTTTGGTGATTTCCGCCTGACGCGCTTTATTCGCCAGCAGGGTCAGGTCGCTCGCGAGTTCGTTCGCATTATCGGTGGCATTGCTCATGGCTACCATGCGGGAGCTGTGCTCGCTCGCCTTGGTTTCGAGTAACGCTTGATACATGGTGAATTCGATGTAGCGCGGAAGCAGGGCCGAAAGCACGGCCTGAGGATCGTCCGGCTCGTAGTTCCATGGTCCACCGAGTTGCGGGACGTCCTCCTCCGCCTGCTCGGGAGCGACTACCGGCAGAAGCTGAACGGCCCTGGGAGTCTGGCGAAGCGTGCTGACGAATTCGCTATAAACGAGGTAGACGGAATCCACTGCGTCATTTTCGAAGTCGTCGAGAATCTGCTGCGCCACCGGGCCTACCACAGAAGCTTCGGGATGATCGCCCACATTGGTAAATTCCGCCACGAGCTTCCAGCGCATGCGCAGGGCGAAGTCCCGGCCCTTGCGGCCCACCGCGACCACCCGAATATCGCCGCCTACTCGTTCGGCCAGCCGGACGGCTTCTCGATTCATATTGACAACCAACGAGCCTGCCAGGCCGCGGTCGGGGGTGAGCACCACGATCTCCACGCGCCCGCCATCTCGTTTGGTGAGCAAAGGATGATCGTCGGCGCCGGACCGGCGGGAGATGTCGGCCACGATGCCCCGGATATGCTGCGCATATGCCCGGGTGTCCGTCACCTGCTGTTGCGCGCGCCGCATTCGTGACGCAGCAACCATCTGCATCGCCTTGGTGATCTGCGCCGTGTTTTTGATGCTGCGAATGCGGCGTTTGATTTCCCGCTGAGAAGCCATCCGTGATCCTTACCGAGGTTTCGATGAAGTGGAAATACTTCCACCATATCCAGAGTCTGCTAGAACTGAGTCGATTTCTTGAATTCGTCGATTGCTTGCTTCAGTTTTTCTTCGGTTTCGGGCGAGATGCGTGTTTCGTGGGTGATCGCGTCGGCGATGTCTGAGCGACTCGCCTCCATGAACTGCTGGAACTGAGTCTGGAAATCGCCGATCTTGTCGACCGGCACATCGTCAAGGTAGCCGTTGCTCAGCGCATAGAGGATCATCGCTTCCTGTGCCATCGTCAGCGGAGCGTTTTCAGGCTGTTTCAGCACCTCGGTCGCGCGCTGTCCTCGCTCCAACCGGGCTCGAGTCTGCGGGTCGAGATCGGAGCCGAACTGGGCGAAAGCGGCAAGATCGCGGTACTGCGCCAGGTCGGTGCGGAGACCTTTCGAGACCGAGTTGATCGCCTTGGTCTGAGCCGCACCACCCACCCGGGACACCGACAAGCCGGTACTGATCGCGGGTCTAATGCCGGCATAGAACAGGTCTGATTCGAGGTAGATCTGTCCGTCCGTGATCGAGATCACGTTGGTTGGGATGTAGGCGGACACGTCACCGGCCTGAGTTTCGATGATCGGAAGCGCAGTGAGCGAGCCTCCTCCCAGTTCATCATTCATGCGAGCAGCGCGTTCCAGTAGTCGGGAATGCAGGTAGAACACGTCACCGGGGTAGGCCTCTCGTCCCGGCGGCCGGCGCAGGAGAAGCGAGACCTGTCGATAGGCCCAGGCATGTTTGGAGAGGTCGTCGTAGACCACCAGGACGTCTCTCCCTTGATCCATCCAGAACTCGGCGATGGCGCAACCGGCGTACGGCGCCATCCATTGCAACGCAGCCGACACACTGGCCGACGCAGTCACGATCGTGGTCCATTCCATCGCACCGTACTGTTCGAGGGTCGCGGCCACTGCCGCCACTTTCGAATCTTTCTGGCCGATGGCAACGTAGACGCAGAGCAGATTCTGCCCTTTTTGATTGATGATAGTGTCGATGGCGATGGCCGACTTTCCCGTCTGGCGATCGCCCAGAATCAGCTCACGCTGCCCTCGACCAATCGGGATCATGGAGTCGATGGCTTTGATACCCGTCTGTACGGGCGTGTCGACCGGAGAGCGCTCCACCACGCCCGGAGCGATGCGTTCGACCGGACGTGATTCGGTGGTGCTGAGATCACCCTGACCGTCGATGGGCCGACCGAGCGTGTCGACCACGCGCCCCAATAGCGCGTCTCCCACCGGCACCTCGACAATGCGTCCGGTGGTCTGCACCTGAGTGCCCTCGGTGATGTCTTCGTACGGACCCATGACCACCACGCCGACCGTATCCTCGCCCAGGTTCGACGCGATGCCGAGTACGGGTTGACCGGTTGTCGGATCGATAATGCCGGCGAACTCCACCAGCTCGTTAGCAACGGCGGCTTGCAAGCCGTAGACGTGAGCGATACCGTCGCCGACGTCGATTACCGTGCCGACGTTGGTCGCGGTCTGAGTCGTCCCGAAGTTTTCAATGGAATCACGGATGATCTGTTCAATCTGATCCGCACCTACCGCCATGTACAGCTCCTACCCTGAATGTTGCGAAAGCGTCCGTCTGAACTTTACCCGTTTAGACCGCGATCTCCTGCCGGAGACGCTCAAGGCGCCCACGAACGCTCGCATCGATTAATTGGTCGCCGATGCGAATAACAATGCCGCCCAGTACGGACGGGTCCACATGAATTCGAAGATTGACTTTTCGTCCGCCGGTGGCTTGCCCGAGCTGTTCGCCCACGTCACGTGCCTCGGCATCGTTCATCGGACGCGCGACCGTGATATCCGCCTCGGTCACACCCTGTGCTTCATGCTCCAATCGTTCAAACTCCTGCAAGATCCCGGGCATGAGACCGAGGCGGTGCCTGGTCACCAGGAGCAGCATGAGATTGAGGACATGCGGTCGCACGCTCGGGACGATCTGCCGCAACGTCTGAATCTTCTCCGGCGTTGATGAGTTTGGATCCTTAAAGAAGGCGGCGGCGGACGGCTCGGTGACGGCCTGCGTGGCGATGCGAAGGTCTTGCAACCACCCTTCGATGTCTTCATCTTTGCGCGCCACGTCGAATGCAGCTTCGGCATACCGCCGGGCGCTGGTTGACGGCCTCATCCTCGATCTCCGTTTCCGAGCTGTGCTACCGATTCGCGGATCAGCCGCTGATCCGCCTCGGCGTCGAGGTTCTTTTCCACGATCTGACGGGCCGCATCGACCACGATGTCGGCGGCACGCCGGCGAAGTGCAAGTTCAGCCTGCCGCCGCTCCGCGTCGATTTCAGTTCGGGCCTGGCCCACAATCCGGTCATATTCCTCGCGTGCTCGCGTCTCAATGTCCTTCTGAATCGCCTGGCTGGTCTCGGAGGCGCGGGCCACTATGCCTTCAGCCTCCTCCTTCGCTTGTGCCACGTCTTGAGCTGATTGCCGGCGAATGCGCTCTGCCTCTTGCCGGCTGCGCTCGGCCGCCTCCAGCTGTTCCTTAATCTGCGCCGCACGGCTATCAAGCGAGGCATTCACAGTCTGTCCGATGGTTTTGCCGCCCAGAAATCCCGGACGCCAGCGCAGGACGAGGAAGACGATGAAGGCGAGGGCCACAATTTGCGCCACCCACCACACGAGGTAGTTTCCGGAGAGTGTACTTGCGGCGAGAACCATGGGTTACCTCAGACCTTCTCGTGCCACAACCGCGGCGGCCAGTTCCCGTACGTGTGGCTGGTCGTACGTCTGGCCAGTCACTTTGGTGGCTGCCAGGATGGATATTTCGACGATGCGGTCGCGCAGGTGTTCGGCCGCCTGTTCGCGGTCCTGCGCGATTTCGACTCGAGCCTCGTCCAGGAGGCGGCGAAATTCGGCGGACGCCCTGGCGATCAGTTCTTCCCGGATCTCGCTGCCGCGCGTAGCGGCGGCGTCAACTTCCGCCTGGGCACGTCGCCGCGCCTCGGCGAACACCTCGCGCACCTGTTCAGCGCCGCGCTGCGCCTCCTCCTGGCTGTCGCTGGACGCCGCCAGACCTTCCTGAATCGCCTTCTCTCGCTCTTCGCGCGCGATCCGAATCGGTTCGAACACGAGGGTCTGCATGAGCCAGACCGTGGCCAGAAAGATGACGAGCTCGATGACGAGCGTCGGAAGGCTGACGCTGACGGGACCTAACATGGACGCTTATGGCTTTCCGAAGAGAATGACCAGTCCAAAGACGAGGGCGATAACCGCGTATGCTTCGATCAGTCCGACGCCGATGAACATCCAGGTGGTGAGAAGCCCTCTGGCCTCCGGCTGCCGAGCCAATCCGGCGACAAGCTGTGAGGTCACAAGACCGTCACCCACGCCGGCCCCGATCGCTCCGCCGCCGATCATAAGTCCCGCACCGACGTAGGCCCCGGCGGACAGTGTGGCCCCGGCGGCGGTCACGGCAGCTCCAAGAAACAGTAGATCGCTCATTTCATCCTCCGTTAATGGTCGTGTGCGGGCTCACTGGCGATCGCCATATAGGCCACCGTGAGCACCGTAAATATGAATGCCTGAATGGTACCGACGAAAACTCCGTAGGCGACGAAAATGGTGTTCCAGATAGCGGTGATCGGCGCACCGACAGACGGCGAAAGGAGATACGCCCACACGATGAGCAGCACTTCGCCGGCCAGGATGTTGCCGAAAAGTCGGAAGGACAACGTCAGCGGGCGCGAAAGCTCGTTCACGACATTGAGAATGACCGACACGAGGTCCAACAGGATCTTCACTGGAATCCAGAGAGGGTTGCCGCCCAAAACGTTGGTCCAGTAGTGCCCTTTGTAGGCCTTCAGCCCGCTCGTGCCGAGAAACTTAGCGTGAAGCAAGAAGAACACCAGTAAAGCGAGGGCGAAGGTGGCATTGACGTCCGAGGTCGGCGAGTGGATGTAGACGGGAACCGGCACCAGACCGAGCAGGTTCGCAATCCAGATAAAGAAGAAGAGAGTCAGCGCGATGGAAGCTATACGCCCGGGATTGCGCCCCAGGTTTTCTTCGATGATGTTGTTGAGAAACTGAATGACACTTTCCACCGCATTTTGAATTCGACTGGGTGGCCCCGACGTGACGTTCGCGCGAATGTATAAGCCGAGCAACAGCAGGATGCCGACTACCAACAGGGTCAGCAAGACGGTGTCGAGATGGAGGTTCCAGATTCCCGTCTTCGATTGCCCAAAGAGGCCGATCTGCCAGTGTTCACCGATGGGCAGAGCAACTCCCATGAAACCGAACAAAGGACTCATGAAGGATTCCTCTCAACCGAAGGGGTGACGTCCAGCGCGGGCATGGTGCGGGCGTGTGACCAGTAAAACGCTGCCAGGATGGCCAGTTGGGCGGTCAAAAAGCCGATGGCACAGCCGATCGTGAGCGGCAGTGAATAGTGGATCAGGATGACGGTTGCGATGCCGACAATGGTGAAGGTGACCAGCAAACCGATCTGCATCACCATCAGGGCTTGAGCTACACTTCCGGTGCTCGCAGCGAACTCGACACGCTTCGAGAGAATCAAAGCGTTCAGCAGAGCCAAGCCGGCGCCAATGGCGATGCCGAGGCCGATGGGACGGTATCTCGCGAGAACAATGCCCAGGCCGGCGAGAGCGATCACACCAGGAATGAGCGGGTTCACTCGCCCAAAGCGGGGCGAGGGCAGCCTTATAAGACGGGTCACTCTTCTAGTGCTCCCATTGCCAACTTGTATACCAGGTAGAAACTCACGATGAACCCGAGAACTACCCCAGCTATCAGAAACAGTGGTGCGGTACGAAGCAGCCGATCTAAACCTATGCCGAGCGCCAGACCGATCAGGATACAGAGCGCGACGTAGCCACCGATCGTTCCTGCCAGCGCAAAGCCACTCTTCGGGCGGCCTCCAGACGTTGAGCCTCGGGCAGACAATCGGCGCCCCTCTCCGTGCTCAATTTATCAGTTACGCCAAATTGCGAGCAA
>JANWJD010000237.1 GCA_025449555.1 Chloroflexota bacterium
CGGTGGTATACTTCGTCGGCCCCGCTCTCGTGGGGCTTACTTCCTGTTCTGGGCTAGTTTTCACCAGTGTCCCAGGACTTTACCCGAGGGAAGGAGGGCCCTTGAACCCGTACGAAATGACCTTCATTATCAGGCCGGACCGCGATGAGGACGGCACGCGTGCCGTGGCCGAAGCGGTCACCGGGCGGATCTCCGCTGCAGGTGGTGAAATTATCGCTGCCATTCCGTGGAATCCTCCTCGGCGCCGGATGGCGTATCCCATCAAAGACTTCGGTGACGGCTTTTACGTCACCACAGTGTTTCGAGTGGATCCGTCGGCGCTGAGACCGATTGAAAATGCCTTGAAGCTCAACGAGAACATTCTTCGGTTCCTGATCGTGCAAGCGACCGAACTGAACATCAAGCAGGCGCAGCAGCGGTTGCAGCAACAGCAAGCGGCTGCTCAGGCGCCGCCCGTGCAGCCACCACAGCCACCGACCGGTGCGGCGCCGCAGAACACCGTGCCACTCGCGCCGCAAGAGGCTTCTCCCGACGTGACTGAGGACATCGAACCGGTACCCGAGACGGTTTCGGTCGCCTCGCCCGAGACAGAAGTCGAGCCGGCGGTTGACACCGAAGAGGCTGACGCCGCCTCCGCCGCACCTCAGCCCGCCGAGAGTGTCGACGAGTCGGTCGAAGCAGAACGTGTGTCCGAGCCTGCAACGGCCGGCACATCCACCGAACCACAGGAGTAAACGAGTATGGCTGGTCTCAACAAGGTCATGATCATCGGGAACCTCGGTAGGGATCCCGAGATGCGATATACCCCCAGCGGCTCCCCTGTGACCAATTTCAGCGTCGCGGTAAGCCGCCGCTGGAGCACGCCCGACGGTGAGTCGAGGGAAGAAACCGAGTGGTTTGACGTCAACTGCTGGAACAAGCTCGCCGAGGTCGCGAACCAGTATCTAACCAAGGGCAAGCAGGTGTATGTCGAGGGTCGTCTCCACACTCGTTCGTGGGACGACAAGACCACGGGTGAGAAAAAGTATCGCACCGAAGTCATAGCCAACAGCATTGAGTTCATCGGACAACGCAGCGAAGGAGGCGGCGACTTTGGGGGTGGCAACGACCGCGCCCCCGCCGCCGCCGACGAAAGCAACGAATTCGACAGTATGCCGTTTTAGGCACCCGCACGCTGGAGGAAAGATTGGAAAGAAGTTCATCAGGTGACAATCGAGGTCCACGACCGGGCGGACCTCCCGGCGGGCCGCGGCCGCGCCGCGACTATCGCAGCTTTAATCGACGCAAGGTCTGCGCCTTTTGCGTTGACCACATTACTGAGATCGACTACAAGGACCTGGGGCGCCTGCGGCGCTACATCTCGGATCGCGGCAAGATCGAGCCGCGTCGCAAGACCGGAACCTGTGCCAAGCATCAGCGCCGTCTCACCATCGCGCTGAAAAGAGCTCGAGTTCTCGCCCTGTTGCCGTACACTCCCACCCAGGCAAACCGCATCGGTATGTAAGCCCCGCCTCGGATTCATCCCCTCAGGAGCAATAGGTTTTTGGACACGCAATCGGAAAAAATCGCTCGTAGAAAGCGGAAGACTCCGCAACGCCGTGTTCCCGCTGTGATTGAACAGCGAGAACGCAAGCCGATTGCCTTTGGATGGGGCGCGGATCTGACGCATCGGGAGCGCGAGGCAGTAAAAGAACGCATCGCGTTGTTGGTGGGTATTGCACTGGCGGTGGTCATCGCCGGACTGGTCGGTTGGGGGCTCCTCCAGGACAATGTAATCGGACCTGCCCAGGCACGCTCGGCCAACAATAAGCCGGTGGCGCAGATCGGGAACGCGACCATCACGACTGGATTCTTCAAGCGTTTCGAGCAATTTCGCAGTAACCAGTTGTCATCTGAACTGAACCAATACCAACAGGAAGAGACGACGCTCAACGCGAACCCCACCAAGAACGCGGCTCAGCTCGCTCAGGTTCAGGCACAGATCAGTAGTATTCAGCAGTCGCAGGGGACAGTCAGTCAGGCCTCGCTGCAACTGCTGCTGGACGACCAGACGATGCTGCAGCGCGCTCACGTGCTGGGCGTGACCGCCACGCCGAAACAGATCAATGCGCAGATCGTGGTGGCCGAGAAAAATGCGGGAGGAAAGCTGCATTTCCAGCAGTTTCTGCAGACTTCCAACCTCTCGTATGACGAGTTCAAAATGCTCGTGACCGGCGACATCCTGCGTTCGAGTATCTCGAAAAAGCTCGCAGCCGGAGTGAATCCGTACGAACTCAAGGTGCGTGCCAGTCACATTCTGGTGGCGACCAAGCAGAAGGCACTCGCCGAGAAGATACTGGCCGAAGTGAAGGCAGGTTCTAACTTCGCCGCCCTCGCCAAGAAGTATTCGACCGACACCGGAAGCAAGGCCAAGGGCGGGGATCTCGGCTACTTCGGGCACGGCACGATGGTCGCGCCGTTCGACAAAGCTGCGTTCTCGATGAAGGTCGGAGAGATCAGGCTGGTGCAGAGCCAGTACGGCTGGCACATCATCAAGCTCACCGGCCGGCAGCGTATGCACATGACCACGACCGAGCTGCAGACCGCTCAGGCCACGGCCATGCAGTCCTGGCTCGCGAAACAACAGGGCATCCTGCACATCCAGCGCTTCGTCGCCTTGAACCAGTTGCCCGGCGTGGTAACCACACCGACGGTGGTGGTCTCGCAACCGACCATTGCGCCCGCGGCGGTTCCGACGACGGCGCCGCTGAAGGTACCCACACAGGCCGCCAGACCGTCAGCTACCAAGAAGCCGTAGATCAGACCAAATTCGGGGAGGGATGGTGCCGTGCACCATCCCTCCTTTCGAGTTTGACGAAAGTCGTGGGCGACCCTATACTTAGTTACGCTATGTAGTAGTGATACTAGGTACTCGGAGTCATATCGATGAAGCGCCGTTCAGCCGTTCGCGAGTTGCTCGAGACGGCCGTCCTCACCATCGCCATTTTTCTGGTGGTGCGGGTCGCCCTACAGAACTTCAAGGTTGAGGGGGACTCGATGTTTCCCACCCTGCACAACGGCGAGTATATTCTGGTCAATAAAGTGGACTACATGATTCACTCGCCGCACCGTGGCGACATCGTCGTGTTTCACGCGGTGCAGGCGGGGCAGCCGGACAAGGACTTCATCAAACGCGTCATCGGTCTACCGGGCGAGACCGTCGCGGTCCACAATAGTGCGGTGTACATCAACAATCACCGATTGACGGAGCAGTACATCGATGCTGCCCATCGGCCGCTGTACACTGAAGGCCCGACCAAGGTCCCGAAGGATGAATACTTCGTGCTGGGAGACAATCGGAACAACAGCCAGGATTCACACCTGTGGGGCATGCTGTCGAAGCAATACATCATCGGCAAAGCCTGGGTGTCGTACTGGCCCCCCAAGGAACTGCATGTCTTTGACGGCCCACCGACCGTTCACCTGAATCTCGGACCGGTGACACTCAATGGCTAGCTACTCCAAGGAACTGCTCAAAGGCGCAGCCGATACATTGGTGCTCTCTTCATTTCGCGACGGCGAGAAGTACGGCTATCAGGTCGTCAAGGAACTGGAGCTGCGCAGCGAGGGGTTCTTTCGGCACAAGGAGGGTACTTTGTAGCCCATCCTGCATCGCCTCGAAACCCAGGGTTTGCTGGCCGCGCGCTGGCAAAAGATGCCGAACGGGAGTGAACGCCGATATTACGCTTTGACCATGAAAGGTGAGCGTTCGCTATCTGATAAGCTTACCGAGTGGCAATCATTCGTACAGGCCGTGGGCCGCGTGACAGGTGCCCCGGTGCTCGATTGGACCGAGGCATAGCGTCCATGTCACGAGACATCATCGACCAATGGGGCCGATCGCTTCGTGTGTCGAGGCGGCGCCGCCGTGCGATCACGCTGGAATTGCGATCGCACCTGCAGGAGGCGGAAGATGAGCTCGTGCAGGCAGGTTGGCAGCGCGAGGATGCCGCCCGAGAGAGCTTGCTTCGACTGGGAGATCCGGTCGAAATAGTCGAAGGCTTCGAGCAGGTGTACCGCCCCTCGAGGCGAAAGCAACTGGGACTGGCCTTCGCGTTGGCCACCGGGATGCTGCTTGGGGTGTACGGTATTGGTGGCTCATTGGCTTCCGCCAAGCCGACCACCAACCATCATGCACTGCAGCAGGCTCGCCTGCCGGCCGCCAAGCACAACCGATCGAGCACTCGGACACGTGGCTTCGAGCAGGCTCACAAAGCGCAGCCCGTCATGGTCCACCGAGCGCGAACGAAGCAGACCGCAGGATCAATCACCCGCCAACGCTGATCGGCGCGTTCCTGAGGGATAGAGCCTGCACGGAAGACAGTCAGGTGGGAACGGCAACCGCTGTGGTGCGTTCTATCGCCAAACACAAGGCCTGACTTTGCTCCTGGTCCTTACAGCGCAGGGCGATATCGCCTTCGGGATCATGGAGGTTACTGCCGGCTCGTTCCATCACCACCCAGTATGCGAAGCCAAGTCGCGCCTCGTATTCACGCTGCGCTCGTATCGCACGGAGGCTGTTGGAGTCGAGTTGAACGTGAAACCCCTGCTGATTTTCAACCATGACCCTGTGGTCTGTGACGATGCACAGGGCGTCACGTGTCACCATCACCTGCCGGTCAACGGAATAGGATCTCACTGCAAGGAGTTTGCAGCGGCAGTATTCCAGTTCCCCCGGATCCAACAATCGTCCTTGTAGAAATCGATGGTACCGACCCAGAAATCGGTTCCAGGTCAAGTGCAGAATCCGGGGAATCGCGGCACGCTCAGGCAGGCGAAAGAGCCAGGCCGTGATGACGACTCCCATTGCGGGCAATAAACCGAGCCAGAAGAGTATTTCCAGGAGAGTCATAGTTGCACCATGTTCGCGGAATGAACAGCCGTGAGCTCGCCACGGAGGCGGTACCCTTGAGCATTGAGCCGGCGGTCAGCTGGGATCATCATTCCCTCCTGCATAGAGGTGAAGTAGTTCGTCGTGCGCTCGGCCGGAGACCGCAACAGGACGTGGCTTAAGTGTGGCGCTCATGGCGATCAGACTTCGGGCGGTACCACCCGCCGATGAAGGCCCCAGGCGTGTTTTCGGTGAAGCTTCCCGGGCGGTCGACGGGTCGAACCGCAGTCGCCGTGGCGAGCGGATCGGAGAGGCGAGCGCCGCAGTACATGCAGCGGGCATCATTGACAATGATCTCTTCGCTGCAGTAGGTGCAGCGTGTAAACACCTGTGGTGCTTCAGGGTTTTTTGTGGTCAGTTGTTCCACATGCTCTTGAGGCACATTCTTCCCCAGATCGAGCACCGCCCGAGCCCAGACGCCGGCCAGACCCCATAGTCCTTGAGTGTGATAAGCATCCCGACAGCAGTCACGAAAGAGGTGTGCTACTTCGTTCTGATATTCCCGCTGAAAGCGGCGAGGGTAGACGCGGAGGACGGCTCGGTAGACACGATAGGAAACGGCAACCGGGTGGGGATCAGGCGAAGCGGTCATTCTTGTCCTCCGGAACAATGATCATCGGGAGACCGAGGTGGTCCGGTCTTTCAGCCATGTGGATCGTGGCTTGATATGGGTCGCACTGCGGCTCTCCATAGTCCCAGGGGGTAGTCTTCTGGTCGCTTGGAAAACTGTCGATGCGTCACGTGCGTGGTTCCGTCGTTGAGGACCGTTCCGCAAATGCGGCAGATGCGCCAATCCGGCTCTACTTCGCTGTAGCAACTGGAACAACTACGAGGCTCCGATGCAGCCGTCGGCGATCCGTTGAAGAGTTGCGCGATATGCTCCTCTGGTGCATTCTTACCAAGATCGAGCAGTGCCCGCCTCCACACCGACACGAGTCCCGGCACACCGTGCTCTTGGTATGCCGCTCGACAGCAGTCGCGAAAGACCAGTGCCATCTCATCTCGATACTGGAGGCGGAAGCGACGAGGATACGCTGCTAGAAGCGCACGGTAAATGCACTGCGACAGGGTAATGACCCGGTGTTCAAATCGGCCAGTCATGGTGAAATCCTAGCTTTGCCAAGTCTCACCCCCCGACCCTTGATCCGAATGGGCAGATTCACGGCGCCAAGCAGGGTGACAGCGGCGACTGATCCACAACCTTCTCGCGTGTCGAGGGTCGTTCCTAAGTTCAAGGCCCTGCTGCAGTCGCTGCAGGTTTGCCAGTTCGGCCCGAGAACGGAATAGCGGCTCGAGCAATTGAGCATCGAAGATGCGGAAGAGTGTGCCGTGGCAGGAAACACGATCTACATTCCGCCGAAGTGCCTTCTGAGACGCTCCAGCTGATCGATCTCGTTGTGAGGTGGTCGACTAGGGTGGGTCGTGCCATCGTTCAGGACCGTTCCGCAAATCTTGCAGACTTTCCACTCCGATGCCACTTCGCTGTAACAGCAAGAACAACTGCGAGAAATGGGCACCGCGGCGCGAGATTGCTCAATCCGCTCGCTCACACATTCTCCGGGCGCATTGCTCCCCAGATCCATGAGCGCCCGTCCCCATGCAGGGACGAGGCCGAGCGAGCCCCGTTCACGATACGCCTCCCGGCACGAGTCACGGAACAATATCGCCATTTCGTCTCGATACTGAAGCCGAAAACGGCGCGGGTAGACGTGGAGAAGTGCCCGGTACACGGGGATAGAAAGGTCGACCGCGCGGGGATCCAATGAACGGGTCATGGTCGGCCTCCATGGAGCAACGCGACATCCGGTAAAAGCCGCCGGGAGCGAGCGACCCGCACCAGCGCGGCCAAGCGCTCGGCCTCCGCCTCGGCGGCGCCGCGTCCAACTTCGGTCAGGCGGTAGTAGCGACGGCGTTCGTCATCAAGAGCGGGATCAGGCCGCTGGCTGCTTTCCTCGATCAATCCTTCCGCCAGCAGCGATTTGATGGACCGGTACAGCGTGCCGGGTCCGAGCCTCAGGCTTCCGTCGGTCATTGTCGCGACTTCCTGCATGATGCCGTAGCCATGCCGCTCGTTTCCCGCCAGGGCAAGCAGGATATGGAAGGTTGCGGGCGAAAGAGGAACCCGTCCCTCCGAGCCGGTATCCGTCTGCATAGCACTTCCTACCTGAACTCTATCGTTGTATCCCGTTCGGATATATCCAATGAGGATATAGTAACCGGTACCGGCTTCCTTGTCAAGAGGCAAATTCCATGCTCCACCCTACCTGGGATCCTGAACCAGGAAACACACAGACCGCTCTTGGCTGTTCGAACGGATCTTCCTTCGTGACGCGCACAGTCGAAAACAGACTGCCTTGAAACATGCCTACGCACGAAACCACGCAGTCACCATCAAAGCCGAGTCTTCTGACGTCACAACGGAGTCCGACATCACCATGGCATTATCACCGGATCCTCACCGTCAGCCGCGCTCCACGCCCCCAGGGCCGCAAGGATCGTAAACAAAGCGCCGCCGAGCAGGACGAGGAGGATGTGAGAGGCGTCGTGCATGATGATTGCGTCGGGTAAGAAAGCCAGGACAACAAGCAGCGTCACCGCTGGAACAGGCCATATTCGGGGCCGCGATTTCCGTGCAGGGGGCGGCATGTACGGCTTTGGAGTCAAGGCATCAAACGATGTGCCGCAGGCAACGCACCGCTTGTCCCGAGTAGCAACAATCTCATTGCAGAGGCCGCAGCGCCCAAGGCCGAAGAGCCAGCCCCCGCAGAATCGGCAACGCAGTTCGCCCGGGATGTTCTGTGATCCACACGTCGAGCAGTGCCC
>JANWJD010000238.1 GCA_025449555.1 Chloroflexota bacterium
AAGATTCCATCGGGAGTCGAGGCCAGCTTGGCGAGCGTGGCCTGGGCCGAATACGGACGGAAGAAGGTGTCCGAAAACGACGTGACCTTCTGCATGCCGGCCACGTTTAACCCAAAGATGTCCTGAATCTCGGACCCGACATACGCGACCGTGGTTTTAAAGGGGGTGGCATCAGCCGCACCGGGGATCGTGTCCAGGCGGGAGGTGAAGGCGGCGGTTTGAGCGTGTCCCGTGCTCGTCGTCACCCTGACGTCTGCTCCCAGCGTGAGGCGTGCGTCCACCTCTTGCTGATGCGTATACGTGCTCGAGAAGAGGGCGACACTCCATCCGAAGGAGAGGGCGAGCGCGACAATCACCGCCGCCTTGCTCATGGCCTGGGCTCTCCGCGAACTCATGAGAGCCGCGTACGATCCAACTTCACCGAAGAGTCCTCGTAACAACCAGCCGAGTTTCGAGGTATAGCGACGCAAGAGGGCCGCCCCCAGACGAACCAGGACCAGCACTGCACCGATCCAGAACAGCAAGGGCGCCAGCAGGGTATAGAACGACAGCGAGAGCGTGGGGTTGCCCTCCGCATTCAACACCGGATGGAACCCGTTGACCTGCGTGATCTTGTAGACGATGACGGCGGCTACGAGGGCAAAAACTTCCAGGTACAGTCGCGCCCACAGCGGCTTCGACCGCGTGCGCTGTGCTACTTGTTGCTCGCCCGTGACCTCCCGTCGCAGCATGCGTCGCGCCGGAAGCACGCTGGACACACCCGAGATCACGAGGCCGGCCAGGAGGCACCAGAGTACGGCGCTGCCCCACAATCGCCAGTTCGAAGCAGAGAAGAGTTGCGTTCCGAACAAGGCAGCAGTGGTGACGGCGCCCGCAGCCAGCCCGATGATCGATCCGAGTACGCCCACGATGGCACTCGTGGTGGCGACTATTTTCAACACCTGGGCGGCGGAGGCGCCGCGAGCGCGCAGGAGCGCGAATTCTCGCCGTTGCTGTTCGACCAGCGCTTCCGCCGCGTAGCGCGAAAGATAGCCGGCCAGCAGGACGCCGGGAATGGCCAGGAAGACGAACAGAATCTGGGCCCACAGGACGTCATTCTTGACGAGATCGATCGCGTTGAACAGGTTGTCCGTCACCCGGAGCTGGCCGGGGTAGAGCTTCTCGATAGAGAGTCGAAGCAGGGACGTTTGAAGCTGCGCCTGTCCCGGGTCACCTGCCAGGCCGGCCCGGTTGATGCGCACATGCCACTCTCGATCGACCGGCAGAATGCTGTTTTGCACGATGGGCGCGATCGGTCCTCCACTCGTCGTGGGATCAGGCGGTGGGGGTGCGCTCGCCAGCCGCGTTGCGAGGCGGGCATTGAACACGGAAAGCGGCATGATGACCACGTTCGCGGGCGGATTGTACGCCGCTCCGGCCAGGAGAGGATCGGTCGGCGCGAACAGGATGTCGGCGCGCTTCATATTGGCGATGCCCGTGACTCTGGCCCGATACGGTCCCCCATGACCAGGGAGGCGGAGCGTCACCACATCGCCGATGCGCGCACCCAGATTGGAGCCCATATCCTGGCTCAACACGACTCCGGAGGAGCTGAACTGTCCTTGCACGATCCGAATAGCGGGAAATGTCCGGAAATAGCCGGCGTTCACCGCCAGAATCGGGCCTGAAGCGGTCGAATACGTATGGCCGGCTCTTGTGGCAGAACTGCCGCTGATATGGGACATGGTCAATGGCTCGACCGCCACGATGTCTTTCTGGCGTCGCACATTTGCGGCAACCGATTGCACGCTCATCCCGGGAGTCAGTGCCTGCGCCCGCAGATCGACCGGTTCCTGGGCGATAGTGCGCTGTGTCATATCGCGCGCCGATGAGCTGACGAAAAGGAAGACGCTGCTCAGGAGCCCGATGGCGAGCACGATCCCAAAGATGCCGGCGAAGGATCGCTGGGGCGATCGAATCAGGCCGCGAATGGAGTAGCGGAGAATGCTCATGCCGCCTCCCGCGTCGAGAGACGGCCGTCACGGAGTCGGAGGATGCGATCGGCTACTCGTGCATCGTGCTCATCATGCGTCACCATCACGACCGTCGCACCGGATTCGTCGACCGCCGCGCGTAGCAGGGACAGGATGTCACTCCCGGTCACACTGTCGAGGCTGCCGGTGGGCTCATCGGCAAAGATCACATCAGGTCCCGTGACGAGCGTGCGGGCGATGGCAACGCGCTGCTTCTGCCCACCGGAGAGTTCATCGGGCACAGCGTCTTCCTTGCCGGTGAGACCAACCTGCGACAACATATCGATCGCCCGCTCCCGGCGGGTTTTGCGATCGGTACCCACCAGTGCCAGGGGAAATTCAACGTTCTGCACCACGGTGAGCAGTGGAAGAAGGTCGAAAGACTGAAACACGAAGCCAACGAGGCGCCGCCGAAGCTGCGCCCGTTCGCCCTCGCCGAGCCCTCCGAGGCACTGCCCGGCCACAAAGACCTCACCCTCGGTTGGCTCGTCGAGGCCCGCCAGCAGATTGAGCAAGGTCGACTTCCCGCAGCCCGATGGTCCCATGATGGAGACAAACTCTCCGGGATAGATATCGAGATCGACCCCTCGTACCGCTTCCACCCGGGTATTTCGCAGGCGGTACACCTTGTGCAGGTTGCGGCCCTGCACGATGGGATGTGCCAGGGCGCCGTTATCGCTCATGGGGTACATCCTGTATCTCCCCATCCTCGATCCGCACCACGCGGCGCGCACGAGCCGCTACGTCTCGGTCGTGCGTGACGATGAGAAAGGCGGTGTGTTGCTTGCGATTGATGGTTTCGAGCAGGTCCAGGATGGCGAGCGCCGTGGTGGAGTCCAGTTCTCCGGTCAACTCATCCGCGAGGACCAGCGCCGGGTGATTGGCAAGAGCACAGGCAATGGCCACGCGTTGTTCTTCGCCGCCGGATAGTTCACCCGGGCGATGGTTCGTCCGAGCTCCCAGACCGACGAGCTCCAGGAGCTCGGTCGCCCGCCGCCGAGCCGATCCCGCATCTGTGCCATCCAGCAGGAGCGGTAGTTCGACATTTTCCTGCGCCGATAGAAACGGAATGAGATTGCCGGATTGGAGGACCAGTCCGAGTGCACGCCGTCGCAGTTCCGACCGCGCCTCGCCGTCCCGATTGGTCATTTCTTGCCCGGCGAGCCAGATACGCCCGGCACTGGCCGAGTCGAGTCCGGCGATCAAATTGAGCAAGGTGCTCTTGCCACTGCCTGACCGCCCGAGCATGGCGACCAGTTCACCCCGACCGATTTCCATCGAGGCCCCACGCAGCGCCACCGTCTCCACGGAGCCTTCTTTATAGATCTTGAATACGTCCTCGATCCGGAGAGCAGCGGGCAGCGCCGCAGCTTCGATGGGGTCGCTCTGGGAGACCGACCGGCGATTCACACTCATCGCTTGCTCCAGGTAAAGCTATGGGCGATCCGCCGAAAGGCATCGACGTTGTCCACGCCCACCGGGGTAGCCAGCGTGATTACGGCCATCCGACTTCGCCCCGGCACGTAGTAGCGATCGACTAGCAGAGTGACCTGTTTCCCGGTAACGGGATCGGGGGCGGACCGGGCCTTGAACACGAGCAGCGTGGCGGAGCCGGCCGGCAGTTTTATCGGTTTCGCCGAGACCTTGACGACTCGTTGATACTCTCGCTTGGTCTGGGCCAGCCCGAGTCCGTTCACAAAATTCGCCAGTGGCTTGGAGGGACGAGCGGCGAGTGTGACCCGCTCAAAACTGTCGATATCGCTCATACGGACACCGTCTCCAGTCAGACGCGCCTGGACCCAGCCCTCGACGTACTCGATGGAATAGACTTTGCCGCGATATCGTAGGTAGGTCGCGGTGTCCGGGATGTCGCCGCTCGAAGTCCGCGTTACCGGGGTAGGAGTCGCCCTGGCCGCAAAGACACCCGCAGGGTGTCCCGTTGAAATCCCTGTACCACAGCACACCGCGAACGCTACCAAGACACCGGCTCACAGCCGGGATGATGATCGTGTACTTATCACTCTGTACATGCTCTCCCATCTCTCCAATTACTTCTCTGCACCATGGTCGGCGTCGGACACGGTGCATGAGCTTGTGGTCTCGGCCGCAATCGGCATTCAGCACCATGGTGTACAAGGCCGATTAAGGGTGGATTAAACCTTTGTGAGATGTCCTTAATCTGTGGGTAGTCGCGCCGTAAACTGAACACCCTCGGCCATATTTCGCGCCTGGATGGTGCCACCATGCAGGCGGGCGATCCACTCACAGAGCGCGAGTCCCAGGCCCGTCCCGGTCTCCGGATCGCTCACTTTGCCGCGATAAAACGGGAGGAAGACATGCGGCATATCATCCGGCTCAATGAACGAACCGGAATTGAACACGTCGAATTCCACGTTCTTGCCGACGCGGGCGGCTCCAATCCGGATCTCACCGTCTGCAGGGGTGTGTTGGATGGCGTTATCCATCAGGTTCGTCAACAGGTGTCGGATGCGATTCCAGTCGAGGGTGGCCTCCAGATCCGAGGACACCACCAGCGTGATCCCGATGTTGCGCTCATGCACAGTAGGGCGCAGCGGGTTCAGTACCTCGGCAATGACCGCTGCCACGTTTCTGCGCTGACGCTCCGCCCGCTCGTCCATACCTTCCATGCGTGCCAGCGCCAGTAAATCGGAGGCTATGGTGTCGAGATGGATCACCTCGGCGTCAATGCGCTCCAGCGCCTGTTGATAGTGCTCGGGCGAACGCTCGCGGGCGCGGGTTACATCGATTTCGCCCTTGATCACGGTCAGTGGCGTCCGTAGCTCGTGCGAGGCGTGAGCGGTGAATTGGTGCTGGCGGGTGAGTGCTCGCTCGATCGGTGCCAACGTGCGCCCAGCCACAACATACGAGGCGCTCGCAACAACCGCCCATCCCACGACATTGATACCTACCAGGGCGAGACGTGCCCGGGCCAGTTGCGCGTCGAGAATGGATTGCTCGACGGCCGGAGTAACGGACTCCGGCACCTCCGTATTGCTGGACGTGGCGGTGGAGATGGCGATATACAGGGCGATCGAAAACAGTGCCATGATGGCCGCAATCGCCAGCGTATAGAGCAGGGTGAGTTTTAGACGCGCGCTACGAAACACGGGGAGCTCGCAGCCGGTAGCCCGTACCCCGGATGGTTTCAAAGACTTTCACCGGAAATGGATCGTCGAGCTTCCGGCGTAAATAGCGAATGTAGACATCGACGACATTCGATCCTGGATCGAAGTCATACCCCCACACCGCTTCCAGCATCATGGTGCGAGTCACCACCCGCCCAGCGTGGCGCATCAGATACTCCAGGACCGCGTACTCTTTGCTGGCGAGCTGGATGGGCATTCCGCCACGCGTCACGTCATGCGTCGCCGTGTCGAGGACCAGATCGGCAATCTGAAGTTTGGTCGACTTCACATCATCACGCCGGCGCAGCAGCGCGCGCACGCGAGCCAGGAACTCGGGAAAGGCAAACGGTTTGGTCAGATAATCGTCGGCGCCCGCGTCGAGTCCGGATACTTTGTCATCCAATGCATCCCGCGCCGTCAGCATCAGCACGGGAACGGCCATGCCTTGCTGTCTCAGTTCCCGGCAGACGTCAATGCCGCTCATATCAGGCAGCATCAGATCGAGGATGATCAGATCGTAGGTCTGGACGAAGGCGAGATCGAGCGCGTCCCGTCCCTTCGACGCCACGTCGACCGCGTAGTGCTCTTCCTCCAGTCCACGCCGGATGAAGCCGGCGACTTTTGGCTGGTCCTCGACGAGCAGTAGACGCATACCATCTCCTGACTTATCGTACGAAGACAACATTAAGTCGACGTTAAACCCCGGTGGGCCCAGGCGAGCAGCTCCAGAACGCAGAGAGAAGCACCTCGTTTTGAGGCGCCTCTCCCAGTGATTGCGAAATGAAGCGGGAGGTGAGTGTCTCCTAGCCGCCAGACAGAGCGTCGATCTCCTGGAATTCGTCATCATTCAGTTGGATACGGGCCGCCGCCATGTTCTCTTCCAGGTGTGCCACCCTGGACGTTCCAGGAATGGGGAGCATGATTGGGGAGCGCTTGAGCAGCCAGGCGAGCGCGAGCTGAGAGGGTGTTGCGTCGTGTGCCCGTGCGATCTCGTCGAGCCTGCCGCCGGGTTTCGCCAGTTCGCCGGTGGCCAGCGGGTACCACGGTATGAAGGCGATTCCCCGCTGTTCGCAGGCATTCAATACGTCTTCGTGCTCGCGGTCGGTCAGGTTATACCGGTTCTGCACGGAGGCAATCGGAACGATTGTCTGCGCGGTGGCGAGTTGATCGGTTGTGACGTTCGACAGGCCAACGTGCCGTATTTTCCCTTCCTTCCGCATAGCGGCGAAGGTGCCGACGGACTCCTCAAACGAAACCTTTGGGTCGGGCCGGTGGAACTGATACAGGTCGATGTGGTCGAGTCGCAGACGTCGAAGACTGCTCTCCAGGGCTGCGCGCAGATGTTTTGGCCGGCCATCCGGACTCCACTGGCCGGGCCCGTTTCTCACCTGTCCGGCTTTGGTGGCGATGACCAATCCGTCCGGATACGGATACAGCGCCTCTGCAATGAGTTCTTCACTCACGTACGGGCCATACGCGTCGGCAGTGTCGATTAAATTGACGCCCAGCTCGACGGAACGCCGTAGCACGGCGAGAGCTTCCGCGCGATTTTCCGGCTGACCCCAGATGCCCTTTCCGGTGATACGCATGGCGCCGAAGCCCAGGCGATACACGGGGAGGTCGCCGCCCAGTTGAAACGTGCCGCTGGCCGCGGCCAGGTTCGTGTCAGTTGTGTTGGTCATGATTGCTCCTTCTGCCTTAGCAGGCGCTTGCAAGCACACCGACGGGAATCCGTCCTGGATTCCGAGTCTGCATCGCTACCTTGTTATACGTGGTCGCAAGGTTCGTTCCACCGCCCACTGCGCCGTCGTCAAGGGCCTCGCACTTTCTGCCAGATGTTGCGAGCGTGGTAGGGCCAACGGGATTCGAACCCGTGTCGCCACCTTGAAAGGGTGGTGTCCTAGTCCCCTAGACGATGGCCCCGTACATACCGTTTCATCTTACTCAATGCTCGCATCCGGGCATACCCGGCAACGAGTTTGGTGATGATGGGCGCGAATCGGCGGCAGCGATTCCGTTGTCCGCAGCATTGCTCGAAAGTACTTGATCTTTCTAGACTGTCGGGGTCGATTCAGAGTTATACATTGCCGGGTGGTGGCATCCGATGAGGGGATGGTCGAAATGGCGGGGTCAGTGCGGAGTGAAAGTTGCCGCCTTCGCCAGCCACGAGGTAGTGAAGGCAACGTTGATGCGCGTCAGGCGGTGGCGATCAGATAGATCGCCAGCATGACGCTGGTGACGGCGACCACGATTGCCAGGACAACGTCGAGACTCGGGGAAAATCGCACCACGCCGCGGTCGATATCCCGGCGAATCTGCCAAAAACGGGCGGCTCCCAGGACGGCGATCAGCATGCCGGCGAAGACCAGGATGACGCCCACTACCGCGCCGGCCCGCGCTGTTTCGGCGTGGATGCGGCCGGAGCCGACCTCACGCAGCAAGATGCCGGACTTGGCGACCAAGAAACCCAGGGCCACGAGCGCGATGGCCGTGCGCACCCAGGACAGAAAGGTACGCTCGTTCGCGAGATGATCGCGTAGCTCATTCGGACCGGTCAGGTCGGTCATTCTCACTCACCTTTTTGCTTCATTGTTACTCACCCCCGTACACCTCCATGGGGGACGCATGAATCGTATGCTGGACGGTGGATTTTCATCAGGCACACTTATTGCTCCTTGCCGGTAATCACGCTACAATGCATACCGATTGCATAAGGTTTTATCAGGAGATTTTTAGAGAAGCAGCGGCGCGAGATGCGCTGCACGGCGGTGCGTCCAACGGGACTTGAAGAGGGCCGGGGCGCAGAAGGAAAGGAACAGTCGTGATCGTGCATGCGGAATTGAGTTGTTTGAACTGCGGCTATGACATGGGTGACGTCGAGGGGCCTCGGGGGGCATCGCTCAACGATCTGATCTTCCTGCCGATCCACCAGGGAGACCGGCTGACCACGGACCGGCGGGGCCGCTTTCAGTGCCCGCGCTGTGGCGGGCGAATCTTGCCGCAGGGGGTGGTGCCGGTGAACCGGCCCCTTGATCCGAAGTCCGTCTACGAAGCAGACATGACGAACGAACTCACGCGCGGCCTTCTGCCCTAGCGGCTGATACCGTCCGCCAGCGCCGGCAGAAGGCGAGCGGAGTCCCACTCTGGCACAATTCTACGCCTCCATAGGGTGGCTACCGGCCGGAGAGGAGTATCGTAATGCACTGGCCCGCGATGAATCAACTGATCCGTCCGTCCTTGCGCCGCTCCGCCGTGATCGGCGGGATCGCCGGCACAGCCTACCTGACAGAGATGGCGCTCGATATGCGGGTGGCGTCCAACCGCTACGACGACCTGGTGCTGTGGGGCGGATTTGTCACACGCGATCGCGCCCGGCAGCGTCTGCTGGGAGCAGCCATCCACTACCTGCTGAGTATCGCCCTGGCGGCCGCGTACTGCACACTTTCGCCGTTGCTGCCAGGATGGCCTGGATGGGTCCGTGGCGTAGCATTCGTTCAGATCGAGAACGCACTCCTCTATCCCAGTGTGCCGGTGCTCAATGCCCTCCATCCCGAGGTGCGCTCGGGCCGGTTGCCGTCCTTGCTGACGTGGAGGTACTTCTGGGTGGAAATCGCTCGCCACGTGGCGTTTGGGGCGACTCTGGGCGCATTGCCGAAGGAGCGGCAGAGGTAATGAGCGGGGCTCGGCACCCTGAACGTGTGCCGGCAACAGAAGCAACGTCGCGCACGTGGCCGCCGAAAGGGGAAAGGATACTCATATGAAAGTCATCGTGACTGGAGGCACGGGCTTCATCGGCTCGGCTCTGGTGCAGGCGCTGGTAGAGCGAGGCGACTCGGTCGTCGCCCTCACCCGCAGTGCCGAGGCAGCCCGCGCAGTGTTGGGCCCGGAGGTGGAAGCACGGGCCTGGAACCCACCCGGCACGGATGAGTGGAAACAGGCATTTCGAGGAGCCGACGGTGTCGTCAATCTCGCCGGCGAGCCGATTGAGGCAAAGCGCTGGTCTCACACGCAGAAAGACCGCATGTGGGGAAGTCGCATCGCCTCCACGCAGGCAGTGGTGGATGCCATCGCTTCGGTTGAGACTCCACCCCGGGTCCTGGTGAACGGCTCCGCGATTGGGTATTACGGCTCGCGCGGATCGACTGTTCTCACCGAGCAGAGTGGGCCCGGGACTGATTTCCTGGCACGGCTGGTGCAGGCGTGGGAAGGTGCTGCCCGACCGGTTGAAGACATGGGGGTCCGGCTCGCCCTGGCCCGCACCGGCGTGGTGCTCGGTCGCAGCGGTGGCGCCTTGCCTCTGTTCGTCCTCCCCTTTCGTTTCTTTTCGGGCGGGACGCCGGGGCATCCTGCTGCCTGGCTCTCATGGATTCACCTGGACGACGAGGTGGGCGCGATCCTCCATGCCCTGGACAGCGACCGGGTGCGTGGCCCGTTCAATGTTGCATCGCCGAATCCTGTGACGTTTGAGGTGTTTTCGCGTCAGATCGGCGAAATTCTGGGGCGCCCCACCTGGGTACCCATGATGGCGACCGGCATCAAACTGGGGCTGGGCGAAATGGGAGAGTCGGTCATGGCAAGTCAGCGCGTGCTGCCGGAGCTGCTCGAACACACTGAATATGCCTTCAAATACACAGCTAGCCGGGAGGCGCTCCGGTCGCTCTTGCTGGGTTCCCACATGGCCGTTCCCAAGCCGGGCGCTCTATTGACGGCCTGGCGGTCGCACGGTATGCTGGAGGCCTTATCGTCCCTGGCATTTCGCGAGGAAGCGTAAGAGGAGGGCCAATGGCAACGGTGGACCCGGAGCAACATCTGCGCGCTATCTTCCTCTTTTCCGGCCTGGAGGACAGTGCGCTGCACACCCTGGCGGAGGCGATGACAGTCAAAGAGTACCTCCCGGACGATCACGTCCTGACGGAGGGCCACGACGGGTATCACGGCGGTATGGGTGTCGTGCTGCATGGCTCGCTCAGTGTGATCCACGCCGGACACGACGTGATCGGGCACCTGGGCGATGGCGATGTGTTTGGTGAGATGTCGCTCATCGACGATGAGCCACGTTCCGCGACGCTGGTGGCCGACGAGCACACGGAGGTGGCACTGCTGTCGCGTGGCGAGTTTCGGGCTCAGATTCGCCAGAATCCAGATATCGCGCTCAAACTGATGAAGATTCTGTCGGGGCGATTGCGCGAGGCGCTCCCCTCGTCCTCGACGCGGCTTGACGAGTCTGCCAGGGTCTGACGCTGGTTCCGGTCGCTCAGGATATGATCTGACATATGCAACGAGTGCCAATAACGAAGTACCAGCCGTCGGCTCAGA
>JANWJD010000239.1 GCA_025449555.1 Chloroflexota bacterium
AGGGCGCCCATGGTACCGACGCCTATCAGGCGAATCGAAACATCCTGCTAAGCGATCACTCGGCGGCCTATCCCAGCCCAAATCTGGAGATCGAAGCGAACGAGGTGCGATGCACCCACGGCGCCACGGTGGGCAAAGTTGATACCGACCAGCTGTTCTACTTGATGTCGCGTGGCCTTCCCAAGGATATGGCGACCCGCATGGTGGTCGAAGGTTTCTTCGAAGATGTACTGCAGCGCGAGCCGGTCGGCAGCATCCGCGACGAACTCCGGGAACTGATCGCCCGAAAGATGGACCTGGGGTAGGTGCGGCGTGGCGATAGGTGATTGGATCGAGGTCTGTGACACCGCCGAGATTCTGCCGGGCGCGGGCGTGCGGGTGGAAATCGGCGATGACCCGATCGCGCTCTGGAATGTGGACGGGTCGTACTATGCCACGCAGGACTCTTGCACGCACGAAGAAACGTCGCTGGCCGAGGGTGATCTCTGGGGCGATGTAGTGGAATGCCCGTTGCATGGCGCGCAATTTGATGTGACCAACGGCGAGGTGCTGAGCCTGCCGGCCGTCCTGCCGCTGAAGACGTATCCCGTCAAAGTGGAAGACGGCAAACTGTATATCGAGTGGAACGCGGAATCGTAAGTCATCCGCGGAGGAGCGTCGAAACAATGTCAACAGAAATCATGTCGGCCGATGAGATGGTGCGGGAAGCGTTGCGTGAGGTCATCGATCCGGAAATCGGTGTCAATATCGTGGATCTCGGCATGGTGTACGAAGTCGAAATCGAGGGCGAAAGTGTCAAGATCACGATGACGCTGACCACGCCGGCTTGCCCTCTGAGCGAGTACATCGACGCGGCGGTGAAAGAGGCACTCGAGCCGGTACCCGGCATAACCGACGTGGACGTAAATCTGGTATGGACTCCGCCCTGGACTCCCGCCATGATGTCGGAAGATGCGAAGCTGGAACTGGGTTTCTGGTAGGTCGACGCCCGGCTATAGAAACGGCAGGCGCTCGTACGACCCGCCCAGAATATCCTTCGAGTTCGCCCCCAGCCAGCCGTCCAGCACCGTCCCGTAGACCGAACGGAAGTCCACGCCGTACTTGAGGTCGCCGTTGTCGTCCAGGTTGCTAAGGATCGGATCGGCGCCGTACATGCCGCCCTTGATCTTGCCGCCCATGATAAACAGCGGCGCCGCGGTCCCGTGGTCGGTGCCGCGCCCTGCATTCTCGCGGACGCGTCGACCGAATTCGCTGAAGGTCATGCTGATCACCTGGTCGGCCTTCCCCTGCGCCGTGAGGTCAGCGTAAAAGGCCGACATCGAATCGCCCAGCGCTTTCAAAAGGTTTGCGTGGGTGTAAACCTCCGCCACATGGTCGTCGAATCCACTGACCGTGACGTGGAAAATGCGGGTGCCCAGATTGGCCGAGATTATCTGGGCCACGGTTTGCAATTCGCGCGCCAGCACGCTCGGTGGATACTGCACAGTCGACTTGTAATTGGTGACGATGGTGGCGAGATCGTGTACGCCCTGTTGAGCATCTGATCCGGCGGAACGCACGATGGCGAGATAGTCGGGATTCGGCTTGGCGGTTCCGGCGTACATTCGGCTGAATGCGTCCAGAATAGCAGTGGAAGACTGACGCGCCACCTGAAAACGGAAGTTTGCGACCGTATCGATCGATGTGACGGGGACACGGGTCGATTGCAGGGTCTGCGGCGTGAGCGGCCCCAGGGCGATGGCCGTCAGCGGGTTCTTGGAGCCGGCCAGTTCCGCGTCGAGAAACCGACCCAGCCAGCCGGTGGTGGAGACGCCGGTCGTGTTGGCAGTCTCCCAGATGCTGGTCCCCTGAAAATGCGATCGACTGGGATTGTCGTAGCCGACTCCCTGGATGACTGCGACCTTTCCGGCATCGAACAGCGTTTTCAAAGCCTTCAGATTGGGATTGAAGCCCACGGTGCCGTCGATTGGGAGGACACTCTTCGCCGGCACGGCGATATTCGGACGATCGCTATAGTAGAGGCCGCTGCCGTACGGCACGATGGTGTTGAGTCCGTCGTTCCCACCCGCCAACTGGATGACGATCAGAATGGGATCGGTGCTGGGCACGGCCGAAGCATGCTGGGCCAGTGCCGAGTTGAGCACCATGTGGGGCATCAGCGGAGCGGCTGCCAGGGCGCCCACCGTGGTCTTCAAGAAATCGCGGCGGTTCTGCTGCAATGACCACTGGCGCCGCCGATATTCGTCGTACTCGTCGCAGCAGCGTTGTTCCGGTGCGGTATCCGATTGCATCGTTGGCGCCTTTCTCACGAGAGCTGGAATTCGGGCGACGCAAGTGCAAGATGAACCAGACCTCGCACTTTCACATCGGCGTCGATATTGGACACACTCCCTCTGCCGAGGAAGTTCATCAAAGCGGCCGAGGTGGCCGGGCTGAGCTGCAGGCCCAGGGCATTTACCACGTAGAACATGAGCTGTTGCGTGGTGTCGGCTCCGCTGGCCTGGGCCAGCGCGTTTCCGTCCACCAGGCTGGTCGAACCCGGGGCATCGCCCGTGAGATGGGACGCGAAGTTAAAGCGATTCAGCATGGTGGCTGCACTGATCCAGTTCGTGCCTCCGGGCCAGCCTCCGACGTTGGGAGGATTGAAGAGCTCCTGTCCCAGTAGGCTGAGATAGAGCGGGAAGGTCCTGGTGTCCACCTGCTGCAATTGCAGTTGGCGAACCGCTCCGACGATGAACTCGACCGGGCTCTTGACGTGACCGGCGCGCACCGACACAGCGTAGAACTCCGGCATGGTGAACAGAGTCGTGATCATCGCGCGGATGCTGTGACCGCTGTCTACATATGACTGTGCAATCCGGTCGATCGCCGTTTGCGGCGGGGAATCGGAGGCGAAAAACTTCCACAGCTTGGTGGCCAGGAAACGACCCGTCGCGGGATGGGCGGCCAGGATTCGCACGGCGTCGTCACTTCCCCAGGTCCCGGTCAGTCCAAGCAGTGTCTTGGTGCTGTCGTCGTGTAAACGGGGAGCGAACATCGCTTGACCGTCGACTCCAATGCGCCAGCCGGTGAAGGCGGCGGCGCACGCATGGACGTCGTCCTCGGTATAGTTGCCGGTTCCCAGGGTGAACAGCTCCATCACTTCACGGCCCCAGTTCTCGTTGGGAGCGCCCTTGATGTTGCGCTGGCCGTCCAGCCAGATCAGCATTGCCGGGTCCTTGTAGACGGCCGCGAGTAGATCGTCGAAGCGTCCGAGCGCGTTGGCTCGAAGCGTTTCGTTCTGAGCGAACATGAAGCCTGGCTGCCCAACCTTGGAAATGGCCGTGGCAAAGTGTCCATGCCAGAACAACGTGAGTTTTTCCTGCAGCGGGCGCTGAGTCGTGATCATGCGGGCCAACCACCACGCCGCCAGATCGTCTGGATTCCTGGACTTGGAATCGCTGATCGAGGCGGGTGGAGCGGGGGCGGTTTCCGGAATCTGGTCGTACGCGATCAAATTGAGGGCAGTTGCTTCCCTGCCCTGTTTCGCGGCCGCCAGGGTCTCGTCCGGCTTTGCTCCAAAACCTGCCCGACGCAGGAGATGGGCCACATCGATCAGTGCCTGGTGTAGGCTTTTGCTTTGTCCAGGCGTCCGGCGGGCGGCGTGACTTGCCGTTGTCATATCGTCTCCCTTGCTTCCAGCGTCCGGATGACTCGTTCACCGGCCGATAGGTGCCACTGTATCAGCGAATTCTTACCGGCCCCTTACCTGCGGCTAAACAACGGGTAAATAAAAACGACCGGCTCCACGCCGCAGCGTGAAGCCGGTCGCAGGAGGAGAGGGGCTACGCTGAGCGCCGCGCCGGCGTACTTCCCTTTCGTTCGTTGTACTCGCGTGACAGGTCCGTGATGCGATCGGAAGCTTCAGCCGAAGTCATATCCTCGCTGGGCTCTTCCGGCCGGCCCAACAGGCGCGACAACTTGGCGACCGTCGCCAGTTGATTGGCACTGGCCGGCTTATATGGAGACGCCTTCGGCACGTCCGTCCGGTACGAAGCAGGCGACTCGGTGACCGCGGCCGGCTCAAAGCCGTCCCGCTGCAACGTCTCCACATGCTGCTCGTCCAGATCGCCCAACTCCTCGAGCGCGGTCACCCCAATGTTCACCGCGTCTCGCATGGCCCGTGCCTTGGCTCTCGTCTCCGCCATGCGAACGATGTGCGGAACGATCGGCCGCCCCACATTGCCGGGAGACGCATCGCCGATCCCGCTGAACGAGCCCTTCGAGGTCTCGACCTCGGCGGCCACGATTGCCACATTCCCGTTATCGGGATGAGGCACCTGAATCAATGTGGTGGAGATGCGGCAGAGGCCCTGCTGATGCGCTTCGTCCAGGAGCCCCTCGTACAAAACGAACTGCTTGCCCTGGCGCTCGATGATGTACTCTTTCTTCATTTTCCGATCCTTCCTGGTCAATGAACATGTTGAACACCTGTTCTAATAGTAACAAAATATGGCCGGAAAGTCAAGGTAATGAACGGCAATTCTTGGCGTTAAATAGCCAAAAAGGGCCTGTTCGAAGTTCATCCTTGGAAGGCGCCTCACCCCAACCTGCGCGTCCCACTGCAGACCTGTAGCGTCGCCCCTCGTGGGCGACCCGGGTGGTGTGCGCCGGTAAAATTGTCTCGGTCCTGCCGAGTCTGCTCCATGCAGGCTCACGCGGGATGCCGTGCATCAAGTGATCGAAGCAGGGTCCAAACTGATCGCGCTACGATCTGTGTGCTAAACATCGAGGCTGCTCCGGTGCCACACCTCGTCAGGTTCCGGGTATGTAATTTGCACGATTTTTGGCCACACCCGGTAAAGTACTCGCATGATTTGCATGGAGAATGTGGGGAAATACCCACAGGAAACCAGTCGATGACGTGGTCGGTAGCGTTCATAGATTTGGTGCTTCGCTTCGCCAGGACGGCGGCGGATATCGACGGTGAGGCACTTGAGGAATCCCTCCGGTGCAAGACGCCGTTATACCTAAACTTCGGGCTCGACCGGTCATTCGACCCCGCGAATCCCATCTGGCAGGAGTTCTTGGCGGGCTATGAACGTGCCTTCGAGCCCACCGGCTGGACGCATTCCTTTTACCTCGTCCACGCGCGCAGCTACCCAGAGTCGGCATTCGGCTGTTTCTCATATCACTACGAACCGGAGACGCGATGCATGAGGTTGCATTTTGGAAACCGCGATTCATGCACCGATGGGCCGTTGAGCGTACGGAGACAGCAAAATCGAAGTGACGAATTGCGCACACTCTTCAGCTCCGTGCGATTGGATCTACCGGAAGCTGAGTTCGTGCGGGGCCGCTCCTGGATGTATAACCTCCCGGCGTACCGCCGCCTCTTCCCGCCAGACTATGTGACAACTGCCGATCCCGTCGCGCCGGAACTGCAATTCATGTCCTTATGGGGCCAATTCATTGACCGAAATGGGAATCTTCGACCGAAGGCGACCGACATCTTCCGGAAACACATGGACACAGCGAGCACGCCCGATGAATTGAGGGACAGCTTCCCACTGCCGGTGCTGGCCACGCATTGCAGCATCCAGTATTTCTTCGACTTCTACGGCGTCGATCCACGTACGTGAGCTGAGTTCCGGCGAAGCCGGCAGTGAGGCTTGCTATCGACCTGACAACGATAAGGGACGGAAGCTCCGCTTAGGTGTACGTCAGAAATGCCTCTCCGTCGTAACCTCGAGCGGCACTATGCAGGCACCTCTACCGACTCCTGCACGGTCGCCTCGATCGTCTCCTGATCCAGCGTCGAGACTCGGCGCAACCCATACATCGCATATATTCCGGCCACCAACCCCAACAATCCGGCGGCCGCGAAGATGGTATCCGTTGAACCAAACGTCATTCCCAGAAGATGGGCGTGGAAACTCTGCAGCACGGTCCCGGCTAGTAGGCCTGCAACGCCGATGCCTGCGACCGTCGCCGTGCTAATGGCCGGCTGCAAGACACCCGACACCCGGCCGATCAGCTCGCGCGGTGTCACCTGCAGCATCAGCGGCATGACCGACACGTTGAGGGCCGCCATCGGAACACCTGCGATGAAGAGCACGACAATTGCAGGTACGAAAGCGGTCATCCGAGAGTACACCGTGATAAGGAGACCGCACAGCAGCATGGAGATCCAGAATACACGGGCCATGTTCAGTCTCTTCGCAAAGACGCTCACGCCGATTGCGCCGAGCAGCGCTCCCGCACCCATGGCGGCCGAGATCAACCCATAAAAGCCGGCGGAGGCGTGCAGCGTGCGGGTCACAAAGAAGACGTCGAGTGTGTCGAGCGAGCCGGCCCCGAGCATGATGATGACAGCGGAAACGGTGATCGTAACCAGCACACGACTCTGACCGAAGAAACGAAGTCCCTCACGCGCCTCACGGATGGCATGCCCCCGTTCACCGACCGTCACACTGCGCGCCGAAGCGGGCGCGTGGACGAGAGTGATGAAGATGAACGACAGGGCGAACGACACAGCATTGATCAGCAAAGCCCAACGCGCGCCGAGCGTGAAAAAGAGCGGGCCGGCAACCGGCGGACCGATCAGTGAAGCCAGATGCCGGGTCATCTGGCCCAGTCCACTCGCGCGGCCACGTTCCTCCGGTGCCACGACATCGCCGATGAGCGCGACCTGCGCCGGGCCGAAGAAGAGAGAGCATAACGAAGAGAGCACGACGGTCGCATAGATGGAACCCAATTGCCAGCCGACCGACGGGTGCAATCCAAAAATGGGAACCAGGCCGGTCAACGGCAGCAAGAGCACGATGAATGCTGTACGCAACGCGTCCATGCCGATCATCGTTCGTCGCTTGTCCCAACGATCCACGAACACGCCGGCCCACGGGCCGGCCAGGACGGTCGGAACGAGAGCCGACAACAGGACCCCGCTGACGGCGAGCGGCGCCCACGACATGCCGGCCGCCAACCTGGTTGCGATCCAGAGGATCAGCGTGGTGTCGAACACCAGGTCGCCCACATTGGAAATCGCCTGGCCCGTCCACAACAGACCGAAGTTCCGATTGATCCACGGAACCGCCCGAGGGGCGGGGGGATGCACCGGCTGCGTGCTAGTATCCATCCGAATCCTCCGTTCTGAAACGTGCGGTGGGCTCTGGGCGCGTGGTGACGTTGGTAGCGGGACCACGTGCCTATTTACGTCGTCGAGGCGCTAAACGCGGTCTCCTTGGTTTTCAGCACTTCTCGCACTTCAGGAGATGCGACCAGTTTTCCCAGAACAGTGAAGTGCGATATGGCCCGATTCGCGAGGTCGGCGCTCACGTCTCGGTCGAAGCTGCAGACCCCGAGGACCGTGATGTCCAGCGTTTCACCTCGCGCCAACGAACTTTCGAGCTCGGCTGCGCCCCACTTGAAAGCGCCGACGGTCCACATCTTATGAGGCTTGGTTGTCCCGGCCCGTGAGCCCGAGGCTGGAGCTTGCGACGACGGTGTCTGTACAGCCGGTTCGACCTCGTGCACCGTGCCGGGTTCGTTCGTCACCACGACGAGACTGACTTCTCGCTCTTCCTCAAGACCGCGCCGCCGTTCATAGCGCTGCTCGAGCGCCCCGAGCTCCTGCTTGAGCTGGGTAAACTCGTCGGGAGTGATCCACAGGTGGCCGATGCGCAGCGTCATGAAATCGTGCTCCGGCGGACTCTCCACAGTTCGAGAAAGTGCATGAACAAAATTCGCCCGAACATCTCCCAGCAGCCGATTAGCCAGTTCGATGTACTCCTCGGGCGGCGTGTGCTGCAGCAGATCCTCGTCCACGGACAGGTTCCGGGCCACCGGCTGGAAGTACTTCTCCAGAATCCCGCCCTTCTCGCGCGTGAAGACGAGCTTGACTAACCCCACCCGTTCGAGCTCTCGCACGTGGTAGTGAACCTTCGCCGGCGCGAGCCCCAGCACCTCCGCCACCTGCGTCACGGTGCGCGGTGCCTGTAGCAACTCCTGCACAATGCGTTGTCGCAACTGGTCGGCGATCGCCCGCATCTGCTCGATGGTCTCGAGGTTATAAACCTCCGGAAGCTCATCTGTAACCATTTTTTCTCGATCAAATTATTTTGAATGAGAAAAATTTACCACGCGGAAAGACCCCTGTCAACCTAACTCGCGCACCGCGCGCGCAAGCACATCTTCCCCCGCAAGAATCCGACCCCGGCGAGGCTTGTAGCGTCGCCCCTCGTGGGCGACCCCCTCGTAACTACTTGGACTGCGTCAATATCCCTTCCGCAGGTCTGATCGACCGGTCAATGAAAGATCGAATGCGCGGCCACCAGCGGGGCGATCAGCACCGCCACGATGTTAATGATCTTAATCATGGGGTTGATGGCCGGGCCGGCTGTGTCCTTGTACGGGTCGCCCACAGTATCACCCGTGACGGACGCGGCGTGGGTTGGAGTGCCTTTCCCGCCGTACGCGCCCTCCTCGATGTACTTTTTGGCGTTGTCCCACGCGCCGCCCCCAGAGGTCATCTGGATGGCCAGGAAGAGACCGGTAAGGATGCTGCCGATCAGCATCGCGCCCAACGCCTTCCAGCCCAGGACGAATCCCACGATGATCGGTGCGGCCACCGGAATCAAACCGGGCAGGGCCATCTCCTTCAGGGCCGAGCGAGTCACGATGTCCACCGCATTGCGATAGTCCGGTCGCACCGTGCCTTCCATGATGCCCGGAGTCTCCCGGAACTGCCGTCGCACTTCCTCGACCACCTGACCGGCGGCACGACCCACCGCCTGCATCGAGAGCGAAGCGAAGAGAAACGGCAATAGCCCACCGATGAAGAGTCCCGCGATGACATACGGGTCGTCCAGCGCGAAGACCGGGTTGTGAATGCCCTTTTGGTCCTTCAATACCTGCACGTAGGAGGCGAACAGCACCACGGCGGCGAGTCCGGCCGAACCGATGGCGTATCCCTTGGTGACCGCTTTGGTGGTGTTGCCGACCGAGTCCAGCGGATCGGTAATCGCCCGGACTTGCGCCGGCATGTCCGCCATCTCGGCGATCCCACCGGCATTGTCCGTCACCGGTCCAAAGGCATCAAGCGTGACGATGAAACCTGTCAGCGACAGCCTCGAGGCCGCGGCTACGGCCACCCCATACAATCCGAATCCGTTGGGAGCCAGGTTGAAGGAAATCACCACGCCGAGTGCGATCACGATCGCGGGAAGCGCGGTGGCCATCATGCCGATCGCCAGCCCCTGAATGACGTTGGTGGCGTGCCCCGTGATCGACGCTTTGGCGATGCTGCGCACCGGTGCATAGTGGTCGGAGGTGAAGAACTCAGTGATGATGAAGAGCAACACGGTCACGACCAGGCCTACGATCGCGCACCAGTAGTACCGGGCATTGCCGAGCAAGCTGGCGTTCACCGGAATCAAGGCAAGCGCCGACAGGACCGCGGTGACCACCATTCCCACATAGAGCCCGGTGATGATGCTGCCGTTGTAGGCCCGTACCACCAGGCTGCCGATAATAGAGGCGAAGATCGACACCGCGCCGATGGCGAGCGGGAACAGAATCGCGTGGAGCTGCGTTGATCCGCCGATGTGGCGGAAAAGCAGAAAGCCGAGGAGCATAGTCGCGACGGAAGTGACGACATACGTTTCAAAAAGGTCGGCGGCCATACCGGCATCGTCGCCGACGTTGTCGCCCACGTTGTCGGCGATAACAGCCGGATTGCGAGGATCATCCTCGGGGATTCCTGCCTCAACCTTACCCACCAGATCAGCGCCGACATCTGCGGCCTTGGTGTAAATGCCGCCGCCCAATCGGGCGAACACGCTGATGAGGCTCGCTCCAAAGGCAAGCCCGAGCAGAGTGCTCGGACCCGCCGAACCGGCAGCATGAAAAGCCGTCTGCACCGGTGTCGTATGCGCCTGGCCGAACAGGGCGTAGGACACGGTAACGGCGAGCAACGCCAGCCCGACGACCATGAACCCGGTGACCGCGCCTCCGCGGAAGGCAACCTGCATCGCCTGGTTCAAACCCACGGTGCCGGCCTGTGCAGTGCGCACGTTCGCGCGGACGGCGACATTCATGCCGATATACCCCGCGGCCGCGGAACAGACCGCGCCCACGACGAACAACAGCGCGGTCAGGATGTGCCCGGGGTCACCCTTGGTCGAGCCCTGGATAAAGATCGCCAGAAGTATGGCGACCACCACCCCGATGACTCCGATCGTGGTGTACTGCCGATTCAGATACGCCCCAGCCCCCTCTTGAATCGCCTGCGCGATACTCTTCATCCGCTCCGTGCCGTCGGACTGCCGCAGAATCCAGACGATCAGGCCGACGCCATATAGGATGGCGGCCAGCGCCCCGACAAACGCCAGGGTCAATACAGTGTTGTTGTCCATCGCCTCCCTCAACTCCGATGTTCATTGGACAGGTGCAGCCCTCGGCCGTGTCAACCCGAGGGCAGGTACGTAAGACGTGGCGCTAGGTTGAGTGCGTTTCGACCCAGTGGCTGGCGGCTCGGACCAGCGGAAATCGCCGCCGGACTACCCGTCCGACTTGCAAATCCGCCGTGTCGGCCAGCGTCGTCCAGTGGCGCTGCACCTCCGTGCCGATCCCCGGCGCGAGCATCAAGGCGCCAATCGCTGCCAGAACAGCGTAGCTGAAACGATTCTGCCGCGGTCTCAATTGCGCGGCCAGCGCAGCCGACACGCCCGAAAGTATGCCGGCCACTGCCAGATTGGTGCCGCAGCGCGGATGTATCGCCAGCTCATTCTCACCCGACCGCAGACGGCGCAGTGCTTCCCCGATCGCCGACTCCAGCTCAGCCGTTTCGATGTCCCCGAAAATGTAGAAGCCCTTGCGATTGGAGCGGCCCGACAGGAAGACTGACGGGTGTCGTTCAGTGACGACCGTGATGGTCGCGTGTTCCAGCGCATGATTGCGCCGCACACGGTCGACACGGGTCAATTCGCCCAATCGTGATGTCAAAAAAACACTCGCTCACGGGTATAAAAATCGGGAAGAAGACAATATGGTTGTTACGCCACTCTGCCCACAGCCAACTATAGCCAGCACCGCTCTGGAGCGGCAAGGATCACCCAAAATCGATCCGTTCGTGTGCTACACTGCGCGCGTCCCCCACCGTCAGGAAGTCGCGTGCTCATAGGCACCATCGTCAAATCCAACTCGCACATTTCATATCTCTGCCGCGTGTACGGGAAGCTGGAAACGGGCGAGGTGCCCGAACCACACCACTTTGCGTTCGGGAACTTCGTGACGCTGGCACCCGTGCTCGGCTCGCCGGTGAGATTGGTGGGAGTGGTCCACGACACGCTGTTGTTGAACCCGGACTATGGGAACTTTGGTCCACGCCTTTCCAGTGACGCCGAGCTGGCGGTCTTTTCGCCGGATTATTTGAACGAGAAAGGTGTACTGGTCGACGTGCTGATCCTGGGATGGACCGAATCGGGACGCGCCCATCACGCCGTGCCGGCCGTATCCGCGCAGATCGGCACCGTCGTCGAGTTGATGTCGGACGAAGACGCGGAAGACTTCCACCGTGACGCCAGGGGGAACTTCTTGATGGGATACCTTCCGCCCCTGATGTCACGCAACGATCCGATGGTGGCGAACCTCCTGTTGGTTGTCCTGGACCGCATGGCGCCCGCCTTCCCGGAGGGACGGCGTGTCATCTCGGTCTTGCGAAACAATCTGGCGTGGAAAGCACGCGTGGTGCCGGCAGGCTAGACATGAGCTACGTCACCATTGGAACCGCCAAGGGACCGGGCGAGCACCCGCACCAGTTTCTATTCATCACGCCGGACGAAGACGGGTCATGCAAGATCGGCGAGTTCGTGTTCTACGTTTTGCACGGGGTCGAGGGGCAGCGACCCGTGCTTGGGCGGATCGTGCAGCGGGCGCCCGTACGACTCTTCCCCGACTCGTTTATGGCCTCGCCCGACGTGTCGCCGGCCGAAATCGCAGCGGCAGTGGGCTATGTCGACGAGGAGGATGAACTGTTTGAAGTGACCGCGTCGGTCATGGGCCACTTCGACCCGGGCCTCAGCGCGTTCGTCAATCCCCGGATACTGCCGCGCAGCGGCAGCCCCATCTATCTGGCCCCCAGCCAGATGTTGAGTGAGGTCTTGAGCCGGCGCAAGGTCGGGGAGCGTGGGTCGGCGCATGTGGGCTGGCTACTAAGTCGTGAGCCGGGCGAAGTGGCTGTGGCGCTCGATGTGAACGAATTCACCAGCACTCATCTGTCCATCATCGCCGGCACCGGCTCGGGCAAAAGCTACCTGGCCGGCGTCACCATCGAAGAGCTCATGAAGCCGCACAACAAAGGATGCGTGCTGATAGCGGATCCGCACGGCGAGTACTCCACCCTGGCTGAGATGCAAAACGACGACCGATTTTGCGAGGGTGACTACCGACCTAAAGTGCGCATCTTCAAGCCGCAACAGGTCAAGGTGCGCATTTCGAACCTGACGCTGGATGATCTGCGGTACCTCCTTCCCTCGCTGGGGGAGCGCATGGAGTGGATCCTTACCGAGGCGTTCAACCGGGTGCAGCGGGACGAAGGCAGTGCAGTCGACGGTAAGTGGACCCTGAACGATCTCATCAACGCGGTGCGGGACATCGATCGAGAATACGCCGAACGCAACGTGGACTACAGCAGCAGCGTGCAGGGACTGCTGTGGCGCATCGAACGTCAGCTCAAGAACTCTCCCAACTTCGACGACAACAAGCATCTCGATCTCACCGAGTTGTTCCAGCCGGGACAATGCACCGTACTGCAGCTCAACGAGATCGATCAGCGCGATCAACAGGTCATCGTGGCCACCCTCTTGCGCCGGCTCCTCAAGGCTCGGATGGATACCGATAAGGGGAATAGTCGGGAGGGGGAGGAGCGGTATATACCGTACCCGGTCTTCTGCCTGCTCGAGGAGGCACACCATTTCGCGCCGGCAAGTGCCGATGTCGTGAGCACCAACATCCTGAAACAGGTGCTCTCCGAAGGGCGAAAATTCGGTGTCGGCATCGGGCTCATCAGCCAGCGTCCCGGCAAACTCGATCAGGACGTGCTGTCGCAGTGTATGACCCACTTCATCATGCGAATCGTCAATCCGGTCGACCAGGGGAGTATCGCCAGCGCCGTGGAGAGCGTGGGCCGCGATCTGCTGGACGAGCTACCTGCACTGTCAAAGGGTCAGGTGGTGATCGCGGGCAGCTCCTTGAATACTCCGGTCATCTGCCAGACGCGTACCAGGCTGACTCGTCACGGTGGCACCAGCCTGGCAGCGGCCGAGGAATGGGACAAATATTTCGAACAACGGGACGGGCGAAAACGAGACATGGGCGTAATTGAACGCCAGACATCCAAGCACCAGTTGTTCCGCGCCGAGGACTGATCCCCTCAAAAAGGAAAGAGGGGCCGCCATCGACGGCCCCTCTGTGCGGTGAGGTGTTATTTACCGGGCCCCGCCCTCGGTGGGAAGCTTCGGCACGACGGGAGCCTGCGTCACGTTCCCATTATTCTCGGCCGCTGCTGAGAAGGTCGCGCCCATGGCGGCGATGTTCTGCAGTTCCGACGGGACGATGAACAGCTTGTTGGCCGACCCCTCGGCGATCTTGGGCAGATTCTGAATGTACAGGTACTTGAGGATCTCGGGCGTCGCGTGAGCCTCGTTGAGCGCATCGAACACGAGGTGGACCGCCTGTGCCTGCGCGGACTGCACGGTCACAAGTGCCTGTGCGTCGCCTTCCGCTTGCAGAATCAGTGACTGTCGTTTCCCTTCGGCCGTCAAGATCGCCGACTGCTTCTCGCCTTCGGCCTGCAGGATCGACGACTGCTTGAGTCCTTCGGCTCGCAGGATGGCAGCCCGTTTTTCTCGCTCGGCCTGCATCTGCTTTTCCATCGCCTGCTGCACGTCATGCGGCGGGATGATGTCCTTCAGCTCGACTCGCGTGACGCGAACGCCCCAGCCTTCCGTCACTTCGTCCAACGAGGCGCGCATCTTGGAGTTAATGTCCTCACGGCTCGTCAGTGCTCGGTCCAGGGTCAGACCGCCGATGACGTTACGCAATGTGGTGATCGTTAGTTGCTCCATGGCGGCGACCAGATCCACCACGCCGTACGTGGCGTTTTTCGCGTCGATGATCTGGTAGTAGACCACCGTCGCGACCTGGATGCCGACATTGTCGGACGTGATCACGGCCTGTGGGGGAAACGGCACGACCTGTTCGCGCAGATCGATCGTGGGTAGGAGTTTATCGACGAAGGGAATGACGAAGACGGGACCGCTCCCGGCCGTTTTCAGATAGCGGCCCAGCCGCTGTACGATCACGACCCGGGCCTGAGGAACCAGTCGGATCGACTTGAACCCGACCAACAGGACGAACAGGACGAGCACGCCAAGGACGATTTCTATGCCTGCCATTGTGTTATGCACCTTTCTTACTTGTGAGCTGTGTGTCATCTTGAAGTGCGAGATTTGAATCGTCTTCAAGCGTTATGGGTACGACCGGCGAAACGAGTGCCGTCAGGCCGTCCAC
>JANWJD010000240.1 GCA_025449555.1 Chloroflexota bacterium
GATGACTCCGCGCGGAGGGACGCCCACGACGGTACCCAGGTGCTCATCCGGCGCGAGGATGCTCCCGTGCGCGTCGACCGCGGCGGCCACGGGACGCCCCAGATTGGTGGCGATGATGCGGGCCTGTCCTCCGCGCGCGTTCATGCGCAGGATGGTCCCGCGAGGTGAGTCGGGTACCAGCAGATCGCCGGAACGAGGATCTCGACCGATGCCGTCGACACCTTCCTGTCCCGCGACCGGCGTCAGGCTGTAGAGCACCTTGAAACCGCCGCGACCGGTGAGGCGGATGATTCGATCCGTGCCCTGCTCGGCCACGATGACGGACCCATTGGGCAGTACCACGATGCCTTCCGGTACCGATATGCCACGCGCGATCGTGACCACCCGATTCCCCTGCAGTCGGTCGACGGTGCCATGTGCCAGGTCTCCCCACACTAATCGGCCCGCGTTGTCGACTGTAATGTCGTCTGGTTGGCCGCCGACGACAGCCAGCGTCTGGAGGCTCGGCGCAGCAGCGGCAGGCAACGCTCGAGGAAACATGAATCCGCTTGAGAGGACCATGACAGCCAGGATAACGACCAATCTAATCATGAGAAAATGTTCTTCCGCGCGAAAGGGGCCTCTCAACCGGTCCAGGCAATACGCCAGATAGTGCCCGTACCGTAGTCTGCTACGAGCAGTGCGCCACCTGGCCCGATAGTTACCGCCAACGGATGTGATAAGCCGGTAGCGAAGGTCGAGACCGTGACATTGGAGCCCGCAAAGTGAACGCGTTTGACGATCCGCCCGGTGCCGAGGTTGTCGACATCGTCGCCCCACTCCGCCACGAAGGCATCAGCACGGTATGCTGCGGGAAATGACGTGCCACGGTAGAAGGTCAGGCCATCCGCCGAGGAGTGCGGCTCGAACAGCGCAACCGGAGGGATGGTACCTGCACAGTGGGTGCCACCGTTTCGGCCCCAGCAATCCGGCCAGCCGTAGCGACCCCCCTGTTGAATGAGATTCAGTTCGTCCGGAACGGAGTCGCCGAAATCGTCGCGCCCGTTATCAGTAGCATAGAGCCGTCCGGTAGCGGGACGAATCGCCAGGCCGTACGGATTTCGCAAGCCGTGAGCGAAAACCTGTCCGTTACTTCCGTTGGGACGGAAACGCATGATGGAGGCGCTACGTGGGTCACTTTCCGCGCAGGCGTTGCAGGTCGAGCCCACGCCGACGTACATCCACCCTCCTGAGAATACGATACTGTCGTTTTGGTGCTTCCCGGTCGGAATCCCCTGAACCACGACGCGCTTGGTGAAGGACCGATACGACTTTGACGGCGTGAGAGCTGTGATCCGTCCGGTGGACGAAACGTAGAGCACATGATTGTGCCAGGCGAGACCAAGTGCCACTGAGAATCCGGAGGCAATGGTGATGACGCCGCTCTTGCCGATAGCGCGAATGGCGCCGTCGGTCTGAGTCACGTACAGGCGCCCGTCGGGCCCGAGTGCCATGGCGGTGGGGCTGGAGAGGCCGGAAGCATAGACCGTGGCGCGAAAACCACGCGGCACGGAGAGACCCGTTTGAGCGGCAGCCAGGTGCGGCGACAGGAGCGCGCCAACGAACATGGCCAACACTCCGATGGCGCTCATGAAGCGACGCACGACTATCAATCTCCTTCCCTCGGGACGTCCTGGCTTGTGTCTCCACTTTATCGACTCCAGATGACCGAATGGTGACAACACGCAAAGAATAAGCGCGTCCAGGTGGGTCTGAAGCCATAAGATTGAACCGTGCCGGCCAACGCAGCGTCGGGGAGGGTGAATGGCGGAAAGCATGTCGGACTCACCCGTGGTGGTCGTGACGTCGCATGACGTTACCCTGGAAGACGTGTGCCGGGTTGCGATCGAGCACGCTCGAGTAGAGCTGGGTAACGATGCGGCGGAGAGTCTGCGCGCAGCCCGGGAAGTGGTCGAGCGTACGCTCGCCGAGAGCCGCCATACCTACGGCTTGAACAGTGGTCTGGGTCATGGGAAGGACGAACGCTTATCCGCTCGTGACCTGGGCGCATACGGTATACAAACGCTTGACGCTCACGCGGTGGGCGTGGGACCGCCGCTGCCGGATGCCGACGTGCGGGCCATGATGTTTGCGCGCGTGGTCGGGATGACACGCGGCGGAGCAGGCGTGCATCCGGGCGTGGTGCAGGTTCTGATCGAATTGCTCAACTGCGGCGTCACGCCGGTCGTCCCGGAGGTCGGTTCGGTGGGGGCATCTGACCTGATGCACCTGGCGGCCATCGGACAGGTGGTCATCGGTCGGGGCTGGGCCTACTATCAGGGCGAAGTACTACCCGGCGAGGAGGCTCTGGTCCGGGCTCGGATCCGGGCGCACACCCTTGCGCCGCAGGACGCGCTCAGCCTGATCAGCGGCAACGGCACCTCGATCGGACTGGGTGCACTCGCGGTCTTGGAGTCAGAGCGCATCGCCGCGCGCGCCGACCTGGCAGGGGTGCTCACGATCGAGGCGATCGACGGCAGCGCTCATCCTTTCGATGCGGAAGTGGCGGCCGCGAAGCCGTTCGGAGGGCAACAGGTGGCAGCGGCGCACCTGCGTGCTCTGCTCGAGGGAAGCGATCTGGTAGGTCGTGAGGGGACGTCGCTTCAGGATCCATTGAGCATGCGGGTTATGCCGCAAGTGCATGGTGCGCTGCGAGAGCAGATTCGGATCGCGCGGGATAGTGTACACACCGAACTCAATGCCAGAGACGACAACCCCCTGGTGTCGGTGGACCGGCAAGCGATGGTGCCGAATGGCAACTTCCATCCGCTGGTACTGGCGTTAGCATTCGAATCTCTGCGGGTGGGATTGGCGCATGCCGCCATGATCTCGGAACGCCGCATGAATAAGGTGGTCTCGTTCTCGTTTGGAACGGGCCGGCTCTTTTCGAATACCGAAGCCTGGACGCCGGGTAGATACGCCGAAGAAGGCGTCCTGGCATATTCGGCGGCGGCTCTGCTGGCACGCTTGAAACACCTGGCCGCACCGGTGACCCTCGGCGCGCCTCCGCTGGATCTGGATATCGAAGATCATGCCACGCTGGCGCCGTTGGCGGTGATGATAACGCGCGAAGCCCTGCAGATCCTGGAAACCATCCTGGCCATCGAGGCGCTGCTGGCGGTGGACAAGCTTGCGTCGCTGCCGGAGCGACGGCTGGGGGTAAGAATCACCCCGGTGTATCAGAGCATACGCACGGTGTTGGAGCGTGGCGGCGCACATCCAGTGCTCGGAGATCTGGTCGAACAGGTGAGGAGTCTGAATTGGAACTCGCCTCTGGTAAGGTGATGCATGGTGGAGTCCTCGAAGGTGACTGTGCCCACGGCAGACGATCGCGGTCGCCTTCTCATATCCTGTCCCGATTGCCCGGGGATCGTGGCGGCGGTGTCGGATTTCCTGTTTCGGCGAGGCGCCAACATCATTCACTCCAGCCAGCACAGCACGGCACCGACCGGTGGTCGCTTTTTCATGCGGGTGGTATTCGATCTGCCCGGATTCGCGACCGACAGTGCGGAGGTCGACGCTGGATTCGGGGGAATCGCCGATCGATTCCACATGCAATGGCGGATCGAGCATGCTGCTCGCCGCAAGCGGTTGGCGATTTTTGTGTCGAAGCAGGATCACTGCTTGCTGGAACTGCTGTGGCAGTGGCGAGCCGGCGACCTATACGCCGACATCGCAATGGTTGTCAGCAACCATCCGGATTCAGGCGACGCCGCGACATCACTCGGCATTCCGTTTCATCATGTGCCGGTCCTTCCCGGCGCAAAGTACGAGGCCGAATGCCGCCAACTGGCGCTCCTCGATGGCCAGGTAGATCTGATCGTCCTTGCCCGCTACATGCAAATACTGTCGAGCGACTTCTGCCGGCAGTGGCCGCAACGCATCATCAATATTCACCACAGCTTTCTGCCGGCGTTTGTCGGCGCGCGGCCGTACGAACAGGCGCTACGTGCCGGGGTGAAGTTGATCGGGGCGACCGCTCACTACGTGACGGAAGAGCTCGATGCCGGGCCGATCATCGAGCAGGATGTGGAGCGGGTTGATCACCGGCACACGGTGGACGATCTGGTTCGCATCGGCCGACTGATCGAGCGCCACGTGCTGGCCCGAGCCGTGCAATGGCATATCGAGGATCGCGTGCTGGTGCACGAGAACAGCACGGTTATCTTTACCTAACTCAGCTGGCGACCTGCTGCCCCGTTTCACGCAGTGCCAGCTCTTTGGCGAGTAGCTCGTCCGGTGGGATGTGGCACATGTACTGGTTCCCAGATGCCGTCTGCTGCCAGGGTGGCTCCTGCGTCTTGCAGATGTCTCCCAGGTAGAGCGGGCAGCGGGTGTGGAAGCGGCATCCGGAGGGCGGGTTGCTGGGGCTCGGGATCGCCCCTCGCAGCCGTACCCGCGCAAAGGAACGGTCGGCGTCCAGGGTGGCGGCAGCCGAGAGGAGCGATTCCGTGTAGGGATGGTGGGGGAGGCTGAACACGGACTCCGCCGGACCAACCTCCATCAGGATGCCCAGATACATCACGCCGATCCAGTCGGCGATGTAGCGCACCACGGCGAGATCATGGGAGATGAAGATATACGATACGCCGCTTTTCTGGAGATCGACCAGCAGGTTCAGAATGGCGGCCTGTACAGAAACGTCCAGCGCCGAGACCGGTTCGTCACACAGTACGAGCTGTGGGGTGCCGGCAAAGGCGCGGGCGATGGAAGCACGCTGCTTCTGGCCTCCGGAAAGTCCGGTGGGGCGTGAATCGAGGTGTCGGGACTCGAGCTTGACTGAGGCCGCCAACTCTTCGGAGCGAGCATCCAGGTCTGAATGGGAGTGAATCCCGGCCAGCAGCTTGAGAGCACGTTCGAGAATACTCCTGATCGAATAGCTCGGATTGAGCGCGCTATCCGGATTCTGAAACACCATCTGCAGACTGCGGCGAAGCGTCTGATTGTTACGGTGGCTGGAGACTGAAAGATCCTCATTATCGAACGAGATCGTGCCACCGCTCGCATTGGTCAATCCCACGATGCACTTGGCGAGCGAACTCTTGCCGCTGCCCGATTCGCCCACCAACCCAAATACTTCTCCCCGCCGCACTTCGAGCGACACGTCGGCCACCGCCGCCGTATGTTGTCCACCCGACCGATACGTCTTGATGAGGTGATCGAGCTTGAGGAGGATTTCCTCACTGGGGGGTGGTGGAGGTTCGACCCGCGCCTCGGGACTTGGCTTCATGCCGCTTACTTCCTCGTGATAGAAGCAGCGGCTGGACCGGCCGTTCCCTAACTGAATGAGCGGTGGTTGTTCCGCTCGACAGCGATCGCGGGCCAGCGCGCAGCGATCCGCATACACGCAGCCTGTAATCGTGGCGCCCAGTGCGGGTAGTGAGCCGGGTATCGGGTCCAGGCGCTGCGTGTGTTTATTCATCCCCAGGCGGGGGACGCAGCGTAAGAGGCCCAGGGTATAGGGATGTCGCGGGGAGGCGAAGACGTCGTTGGCGGCACCCTCCTCGATGAGCTGCCCGGCATAGAGGACGCCCACCTGCTCGCAGATACGGGCCACGATTCCAAGGTTGTGGCTGATGAACAGAATTGAGGTATTGAAGTCGGCGCGAAGCTTCTCGACCAGATCGAGTACTTCTGCCTCGACCGTGGCATCCAGCCCGGTGGTCGGCTCGTCGAGCACCAGCAACTCGGGGTCGGTAGCCAGCGCCATGGCGAACATGATCCGGTGCTGCTGGCCCCCAGACAGCTCGTGCGGATAGCGTCGAAGCACCCCCTCCGGGTTCGAAATCTGGACCTTTTCGAGCATAGATCCGGAGGCGTCCATCGCCGCCTTCTTGTCCAGGTTGAGATGGTAGCGAAATACCTCCGCGATCTGATCGCCGATGCGCATCGACGGGTTCAAGGCGCTGCCTGGGTCCTGATAGACCATTGCCATGCGCCTGCCCCATAGGCGGCGCAGTGCGCCCTGATTGAGCTCGAGCAGGTTCTGGCCATCGAACATGATTTTGCCGTGCTCTACTACAGCGTTTGCCGGGAGATAGCGCATGAGGGCCATTGCCACCGTCGACTTGCCGCAGCCGGATTCGCCCACCAGTCCGTATGCTTCGCCTGCTTTGATCTGCAGAGAGACGTCGTTGATGACGCGCAGCAAGCGACCGCGCCGCCGATAGCTGATGGTGAGATTCTCGATGTCGACGGCGTTGGTAGCGATCGCAATACTCAACTTGAAAGCACCTCTCGGAGTCCGTCCGCCACGAAATTGAGCGAGACGACCAGTGTGGCCAGCGCCAGAGCGGGGAAGAGTACCATCCAGGATGCGACCTGAAGGAATCCCCGACCCAGCGAAATGGACAATCCCCAGTCCGGTGAGGGTTGCTGAATGCCGAGTCCCAGGAAAGACAGGGTGGCAGCGGTGAAGATGGCGTAACCCAGGCGGACCGTCGCCTCGACCACGATAGCCCCCACGATATTCGGCAGGATCTCGCGAACCATGACGACGATGCCCGGTTCGCCGAGCAGCCGGGCGGACGCAACGTATTCGCGTTCACGTTCGCTGAGCACGGCCGCCCGGACGGTGCGCGCGATCAACGGAGTGAACACGACCGCGATGACCAGGACCACGTTGAGAGTGGAATGACCCAGCACAGCAAGTACGAGGAGAGCGATGATGACTAACGGAAACGCCAGGAGCGCATCCACGATACGCATCAAGACGTCGTCCACGAGTCCGCGATAGTAGCCGGTGACGAGTCCAATGGTTATGCCGCCCAGCAGGCCGAGGGCCGTGGCCGCGGGCGCGATGGTGAGCACCGAGCGCGCGCCGGCCAGTACGCGCGAAAAGACATCGCGACCCAGATCGTCGGTCCCGAATAGATGCGCCCCGGATGGGCGCTGCAATGTGCTGAGCAGGTCCTGGGCATTTGGATCGTGTGGGACGATCAAGGGCCAGAAGATGGCATCCAGGATCCAGAACAGCATGATGATCGCGCCGGCCATAAATGTTTTCGAGTGCAGCAAGGCGATGAAGACCGCTCGCGCTCGTTGTCGCCGGGAAGCACGTGGAGGGAGATTGATGCCCGGTGCCGCGGTGGCGACTACCGGCAACGGAATCATGGCGGGATCGGGAGTTTCAATCTGCATTATTCAGCCAATCGAATCCGGGGATTGAGGATGGCCAGCAGCACGTCGGCAACCAGGTTGGACACCATGTAGATGATAGCGACCATGAGCATCGTGGCTTCGAGCATCGGTATGTCATGGCCGACCGCCGAATCGAGTACCAGCTTACCCATGCCGGGGTAGTTGAAGAGGGTTTCGATCACCACCAGGGCTCCTACCAGATAGCCGATCTGCACGCTCACCACGGTGATCGTGGGCAGCAGCGAGTTGCGAAGCACATGACGGCGAATAACCACTCTGCGCGGCAACCCTTTCAGGATGGCCGTCCGCGTGTAGTTGGAATTGAGTGAGACAATGGTTCCGGCCCGCGCCATCCTCGAAATGTAGCCAAAGAGAACGAGCATGAGCGGGATGGACGGCAACAGGAGCTGCCGCACAATGTCGACCGGGTTGGCTGAGGGCACCGTGGATGCCACGGGGAACCAGCCAAGTTGGATCGAAAAGACCACGAGCAAGAGTATCCCGATGACGAACTCGGGTAGGGCAATCAGCGAGAGACCGACGATTGAGATAAGGCGATCGCCGAATTTCCCCTGGTCGAGGGCCGCGACCACTCCCAGGCCGATCGACACCGGCAGGATGAGCAAGAGGGCAAATGCTCCAAGCGCCAAAGAGTTCAGCAAACGCTGGAACACCAGCGGACGCACCGGGGTACTCAACAGGTACGATTGGCCCCAGTTTCCGCGCATGAAATTGGTGATCCACGTCCAGTATTGAACCGGTAAAGGGCGATCGACCCCCAATTGATGGTCAAAGCGAGAGACCTGCGTGGCGGAAGCATAGGGCCCCAGCATGGCACGCCCGACATCGCCTGGCAGAATCTGAGCGACGAGAAACACGGCAAAGGAGATGAGAACCAGGGTTATGAGCGTCAGCCCCAGGCGTTTGAGGAGAAATTGCCTCATCGCCTACCTTTCAGGTTGCTCGCGGCGTACACGGCTTCAATAATCCCAAGCTGGAACGATCGTGGCGCGGACTACCTCGAACTGCTCCACGGAGAGCGGAGCAGGATTCAGATTGGTGAGCGTCGTGGTCCTCTCGTCGGCACACAACCATAGTTGCACACATTGTATTGCCTGCGGCTTGGTACCGCCAGATGCAGCGAACACGCGGCTTATCCACATCGGTTGCGCGAAGTTTGCTCAGAGAGTTGCGCGACCAGAGGGCCTGGGGCATACTACGCGCAGAACTTCCTCGTACCTATATTTGCCTATTAGGAGTGACTGCCCGCATGCCCACTGAAACAATTCTCCAGCACTATTCACGAGCGGCACTAAAGCGCGCGACGATTGAACGTATGGACGACGGCAACTTTGTTGGTGTGGTTCCGGGTCTAGACGGTGTAATCGCTTTTGGTGAGACGGAGCGTGAGTGTGCTGTCGACGTCTACTCCGCCGTTGAGGATTGGGCGCGTTTTCGCGTGCGGAAGGGAATGTACCTGCCAGTTATCGGTGCAGTGGATCTAAATAGCGAGGGGAATTGATATCCTCTCAAAGCGCTTTGCAGCGTCAGTCACTATTGGAAGGCGCCCATCGTCACGAGCGCGGCGACGCCGTCTATCTCCGGTCCGAGCGGACGGTCGCGCTCAATCGGTTCCACCACATCGGCCAACTCGGTGACGTACTCGTGCAAGCCCGCGGGCGGCGTCGACGAGCGCAGTGCCCAGGCCTGCCGGCAGGTCAGTAGCTCGCAGGCGATCACATCCCGCAGGCCGTGTTCTACCACCTGAAGCTTCTCCGCTGCTTCGAAAGCGAAGGTCATTGCATCCTCCTGGCCCAGCGACGTGTCGAACACACCGACCGAAGCCGGCGCGGCCAGATGCCGCAGGCGATGGATCGTTCCCACCATGCGCTTGTGCACCACAATCAACCCGGCCTGCGGACCGGGTGAAGCAGTCAACTGGTCCTGCAAGCCGCTGAAGCGGTGGTCGAGTAGGCGGTGGACATGCTGAGCGGACAGTTCAGCCCCCTGCACCAGGGCAATGCAGAGCGCGTCCATCCCGGATGCCAGGCCCAGTTCGTGGAAACCGCCGGTCGTGAGGAATCGTCCGTCATGAAACACCGGTGAATCGGTCACGGCCGGCAGTGCTCGCCTGATGTCTTCCTCGAATCGATCCAGCGTACGTTGTAGATGTGTGAGTACCTGTGGAATCACCCGGAATGATACCGGCGCCTGCGTAACGCGCTGGCGGCTTTCCGATCCGCTTAGCAGTTCGGCTAGATGTGCCAGTACATGGTGCATGACCGGGTCGTGCGACAGCTCGCCAACTGCTGCATCGTACGGCGAAATCGGTGCCTGCAGCGCGTCGATGGCGCACGCCCAGGAGACCATGAGCTGGCGCAGCAGGACCGCCACCGTGCGCCGCCGTGCGATCGCCAGAGCCAGCGTTCCCGGCGCCCCGGCGAGCAGCGCGATGCCCTCCTTCGTGGCCGGTTCATACGGCGGAGTAGCTCGTTCCGCCAGAGCATCCGCCGACGACCGTGTGGTGTCGTGTGCAGCGAGAACCTCCCCCAAACCCAGAAAGGTACCGAACGCATGCGCCAGCGGAATGATCTCACCCGCGCTGCCGAGGTCGGTTCGTGGGACCGCGGGCACGAAATCGTCGTTCAAGCGGTCGACGATGAACGTGCACAGCTCGGGCGTGACGCCCGCTTGCCCACTCAAGAATCCGGCGAGGCGAGTGAGCAGCACCGCTCGTGCTTCACCGCGATGCAGGAAGGGAGGACCACCGACCGCTCGACCCAGGAAGAGATTTGAGGCGTGATGTTCCTGCTCTTCCTCACTGAGTCGCACCGTGGAGAGGTAACCCATGCCGGTATTGACGCCGTACACGGCCTCATCTCCGCTCAAGGCTGTCTCGACGGCGGCGCGACTCGCACCGATCGCAGCCAGGAGATCCGGCGCAATTGCTACGGCGCGCCCGCCCCAGACGATGTCTTCGAACGCTTCGAGCGTGAGATCTCTGGGCAGCCTAAGAATGATCGTTGGAAGTTTGCGCGGCATGGTGTCCACTTTCGCGCGGTGCGGCCTCAGCTCTACATCGTTTGCAGGCTCAAAATACCGCGTCCTATCTATAGGATAGGACCGTCCCGATATTTTCTTCTTCCGCCCGTTGCCAGATGTGGTGCGCAACCGCGACATCGGTGGTCGACAATCCTCGGTGCCAGAAGAGAATGCGTTCGTCCAGCCGTTCACGACCGGGGCGCAAGCTGGCCACGATCTCGCCGAGTTCGGCGTGCAACGTGTCTCGAGTCAGCAGACCCGTGTCAACATGGTGCCGGAGCGCACCGAATTGGCCCGCCGTCGCCTGACCCCAATCGTCGACCACGATCTTGTCCATGACCGTCGTGAGGGAGGGATCGACCGCGCTGACCGTGCCGTACGGCACCACGAAGGTTCCCGGAGTTACCCACTCGGTTTCAAGCAGGACGGTGGGAGTGGTGAGGCGCGAGGCCTCGACCATGATATCCGCCCCTTTCAGTGCTTCCTCCGATGTCGGTACGCTCCGAACCGGCTTCCCCAGGTGCTCCGAGAGCCGGGCCGCAAACTCATCACGAGACACTTGCCGATGACTGGTTACCCGGATCTCGTCGAAGTGAAAGAGGTCGTCGAGCATCGTGACGTTCCACCAGGCGCTGCCTCGGGCGCCGATGTGCCCCAGGATCTTACTGTCCGGGCGGGCCAGATATTGTGCTCCCAGGGCGGTCATGGCTCCGGTCCGCGCCGCCGTGATAAGCGTGCCGTCAACGATGGCAAGCGGCGCTCCCGTGTCGGGACTGTAGAGAGTGACCAGCGCAAGTTCGCTCGGAAGTCCGTGTTTGTAATTCTCGACGAAGTCGCCGACCACTTTGATGCCGCTCACGTTTTGTGGACCAAGGTGACCCCGCAGCACGTTGAAGTGACCGGCGCCGTGGTTGGGGGGCGACAGATGTACGCGTGGCTCGAGCACGACCTGTCCATTTCCCTGGGCACGGAGCGCCTCGCGGACGGAATCCAGAACTTCCGTCCGCGACAGGTTCAGGCGGTCAATATCCGGACCGGAGATAAACCGCAGATCCAAGCGTGATGCGATGCTATTCGCTACTGCGAGTAGCCCAGTTCCTGGGAATGGGGAGCCTGCGGGTTCGTGATGGCGGCGTCGAAGTCTACCAGTACGCTTGTGCCGATCGGCGTAGCCGTCCGGCGACGGTGAAGAAGTTGGGCGGGCTCCCACGGAGCGGGCTGAAGCTCCAGGGGTGCGGGCGCTCCATGCTTGATCAGGTGCCAGCGTTCCAACTCGAATACGTCGTACATGTCGTCGGTAATGTCGGCCGCAGCCTGGTGGGCCGACAATCGAGTGGCTGCCTGTGCTTTCGCCTGGCTTTCCCAAACACAGACCGACAGGCATTCACGGTGTTCGGTAAGAGCGCCCCGGAAGTACAAAAGCAGGCCCGGTTCTCGCATCGCCTCTTCATAGGCGAGGTCGTCGAGCAGCTTCAGGTACGCCGGATCGGCCGTCGCGCTCCGAATGGACCGAAATGCTACGACATACCATTGTCGTGGAGCCTGACGGGCCAGGCACTCTTCCCAGTTAAATGCCTGCAACAGGGGGAGGCGAGCGTAGGTGGGGCCGGTGGGGGCGAGGTGTTCGAAGGGGTTCTGGTTCGGGTTCATCGTTACACTCACTGCGTCTATGTCACTACTCCTTTTTAATTGGGAGTATATGTCTCAAACTATATGATGTCAAGAAAAGTCACCGATGCCGGCAGTTTGGCCAGGTACAGAGACCGGGCCCGGTGAATAATGGGTGCGATGCGCTTGGTTGCACGCCGCGTATACCACACGTTATGTACGTTGTGGATCTTACGGCTCGGCGACAGGATCGTTTTCAGCGCGGCCTGCACTCGTGCACACGCGGCATGCCTGACCTGGAAGCATCTTGACGCTCCGTCGATTGGGCCATAGAATGGCTCCAACGTGTTCACCGTTAGCGGCAGCGCGACATGACAGATATCGGAATCCCTGCTTCGGGCAAGGATCTTTGCAAGCCGGTATCGATGTCAGGAGTGACAATGCTGTCGGAAGGGCATGTTTGGCCAGGCAATTCTAGAGCGAACTGACCGGTGATCGAAGAGGAGGAGACCATGTCCACGGACGAGTACGGTCTGGTAGAGGATGTGCTGACGGGCCGCATGAGCCGGCGCGATCTGATTGTTCGACTTATGGCAGCCGGTGTGTCGTTGACTGCCATCACCGGGCTTCTCACCGAAACGGGTATTGGCGGTGAAGCGGAAGCGGCCGAACTGGCGGCGCCCGCCATGGCTCCGAAGCGGGGCGGCACGCTGAAGATCGGATTCCTGGTGCCGGCGGCGTCCACGGACCCGGTGACACTGTTTAACGAAGGCGCCATCCTGACCATGCAATTGGCCTGCGAATATCTCTGTTATCCGCGAGCCGATGGCACGCTCCAGCCAAAACTTGCCACATCCTGGCACGCGACGAAGCCGGATACCTGGACCTTCAATCTGCGCAAGAACGTGAAGTGGCACGACGGCAAGCCGTTTACGGCGGATGATGTGGTTTCTACGTTCAATCTCCTCACGGATCCGAAGCTTGCCTCGGCGGCGCTCTCTGCATATAAAGGAGTGCTCTCGCCGGGCAATGTGAAGAAGGTAGATGCCCACACGGTACGATTCCACCTGGATCGCGGCTACGTCGACTTCCCGTATCTGGTGTCCTGTCTGGTGTACAACGCGGCCATTCTGCCGAAGAACTACAAGATTGGAGACTTCGTCAAGGGAGGCGTGGGCACCGGACCCTTCATCCTGACGAATTACACGCCGAAGGTAGGCGCCACCTACAAGCGCAACCCACATTACTGGGCGAAGGGTCTGCCTTATCTAAACGGCGTGCAGTTCAAGTACTATGCCGATCAGACTTCGGTGGTGCTGGCAATGCAGGGCGGTGCGATCGATTCGTATCCAAACCTCCCATACCAGGGCTCACAGGCCATCTTCGGTAGCTCGAAGTTCAAGATCCTCAAGCACAACGGAAGTTCGTATCGCGAGTTCCACATGCGAGTGGACCAGAAACCGTTCTCGGATAAGCGGGTCCGGCAGGCAGTGGCGTTGTGTCTCAACCGGCCCGCGCTGGTGAAGGGCCTGCTGAATGGACTGGGCAACCTCGGCAACGATCATGCCTTTGCACCGGCTTTCGCGCTCTCCAAGGTGACCAATCAGATTCCGCAGCGTAAACAAGACTACGTACAGGCCAAAAAGCTCCTGGCGCAGGCGGGATACGCGAAGGGCCTGGACATAACGCTGACGACGGAGAACTACCTGGAGATTCCGCAGTACGCAGTCGTCGTGAAAGAGCAACTGAAGCCGGCCGGAATCAATCTCACGCTCAACATCGAGGATCAGAACACCTACTACGGAGCCGGCGCCAACCAGCCCTGGTTGGATGTTCCGATGGGCATGGTCGACTGGGCACCACGCGGTACTCCGAGCCAAGTGATCGACCCTGCGTACCTCACCGGTGGCATCTGGAACTCGGCACACTGGTCGAACAAGACCTACGACAGACTGGTAAACGGATCGGATACTCAGCTGAACGCGACGAAGCGTGAGGCGATGGTCCTGCAGGCTGCCAAGATTCAGAACGACGAGGTGCCGGCGATTATCGCCTACTGGATCCAGGACGCTCACGCCACGTCGACCCGTGTGCACAACGTCAAAGGACCGGTCGCCCCGTATCCGGATTTCTCGGCGGTGTATCTCGCCTAACAGCGCTCGATGAAGATAACGGAGGTTCGGGTTCGGCGCCTCCGCGCCGAGCTCGAACCTCCGTTTCGCGCCGCGTGGGACCCGGTGGCCCGAACCGTCTTCGACGCCACTCTGGTGTTCGTCGACACCGATGAGGGAATCACCGGTGTGGGATCGGGCGACACGATGGACGGGTTCGAGCCGTTCATCCCGCTCTTTTTGCACCGAAACCCGCTGAGTATCGCCCAGCATGTCCGGACGCTCGAAACCATCTCATTTCATTCCGGCCGGTTCTGGCCGCTGGAAGCAGCGCTCTGGGACATCATCGGTCAGGTGTGTGGACAGCCGGTGGCGACGCTGTTCGGCGGTGCACAGACTCGACTTCCGGCGTACGCGTCCTGGGGCGAAGTCAAGGCGCCGGAGGAACGTGCAGAGCTCGCCCTCGCTCTCCGAACCGACGGATTCAAGGCGCTAAAGATTCGGATTCAGCGCGACGGCATTGGCCTGGGTATCGACACGGTGCGTGCCGTGCGTGCGGTGGTGGGAGACTCGATGGAGATCCTGGTCGACCTGAATCAGGCGTGGAGCATGGCCGGCGATATCAGGCCGTCGCTCGACCCGGTAGCCGCACGTCACGTGGCGGCAGAACTACGTGAGCTTGGTGTCTTCTGGCTGGAGGAGCCGTTGCAGGCGGCTGACATTCCAGGGTTGCGGACCCTGCGGACCGAATCGGGCATGCGCATCGCCGGTGGGGAGATGGCTCGGACTCTGAACGAATTACTCGGATATCTCGAGGCGGATGCATTGGATGTCTATCAGCCGGATGTCGTGCTGGCCGTCGGCATGTGGCGGACCCGCATGATCGCGGAACTGGCACTGGCGCGAAATCGTTGGTTCAGTCCACATTCCTGGACAAACGGGCTTGGTATGCTGGCCAACCTGCAGGTCGCGGCCGGTGTCGGCGGCGGCCCTTTCTGCGAATTCCCGTACGATCCTCCGGGCTGGACGGTAGAGCGCCGAGACTTCTTTCTGGCCGAACCGCTGCGCATCGAGCCGGACGGCTGCCTCGTGTTACCAGATCGACCGGGGTTAGGGGCGATACTGGATACGGAGGCGATCGAACGCTTTCAGATGGAGTAGGAGCGTACTGACCTATGGCAGCAGCCAAAAAAGCGGTGGTCACCTATGACGAATGGGAGCTCCGCGCCGACACCTTGCAGCCTCGTACCCAGGCGTTTATCGGCGGAACTTTCGTCGACGCGCAGAGCGGCGAAACCTTCGACGACGTTGGACCACGCGACGGAACCGTCATCGCCCGCGTGGCCGCAGGTGACAAAGCCGATGTCGATCTGGCGGTGGCCGCCGCGCGGAGTTCGTTCGAGCGCGGCGTCTGGTCGCAGAAGTCCCCCCGGGAACGGAAGCGTGTCTTGAAGCGATTCGCCGACCTGATGCGGGCCGATCTGGAGACCCTCGCTCTGCTCGAGACGCTCGATGTGGGCAAGCCGATTCGTGACTCTCTGCGGGTCGACGTGCCGAATGCCGCATTCTGTTTCGAGTGGTACGCGGAAGCGATTGACAAGCTGTATGACGAGATTGCACCGACCTCGTCCCGTGCCCTGGCCCTCCTGACGCGCGAGCCGATCGGGGTGGTGGGAGCCGTGGTGCCCTGGAACTATCCTCTGATCATCACAGCCTGGAAACTGGCGCCCGCGCTGGCGGCCGGCAACTCCGTGGTGCTCAAGCCGGCGGAACAGTCGCCGCTTTCGGCCCTCCGATTGGCGGAACTGGCCCAGGAGGCGGGGGTGCCGGACGGCGTGCTCAACGTCGTACCGGGGTTGGGAGAAACGGCGGGAGCGGCGTTGGGACTCCACATGGACGTGGACAAGATCGCGTTTACCGGCTCGACCGAGGTGGGGCGATGCTTCTTGCGCTACGCTGCGGATTCGAATCTAAAGTCAGTTTCGCTGGAAATGGGAGGGAAATCTCCTCAGTTGGTGCTGGCCGATGCGCCGGATTTGCAGGCGGCGGCTCAGGCGGTGGCCTTGGGCATCTTCTACAACCAGGGCGAGACGTGTAATGCCGGCTCGCGGTTGCTGGTGGACCGGCGGATTCGCGAGGAGTTCGTGGAAGCGGTTGTGGCGGCCAGCACCACGATGCAACCCAACGATCCACTCGATCCTCGCACCTCGATGGGCGCGCTGATCGATCGTGGACATCTAGAGCGGGTTCTGGGATATGTGTCCTCCGGGAAGGAAGAGGGAGCGGTAGTTCGTGCCGGCGGTGAGCGGGTGCGGGCAGACTCCGGAGGATACTATTTGCCGCCGACAGTCTTTGAAGGAGTCGAGAATACAATGCGGATTGCCCGCGAAGAGATTTTCGGGCCGGTGTTGAGCGTCTTCGACTTCGATTCACTGGATGAGGCGATCCGGTTGGCGAACGATACGCCCTACGGACTCGCCGCCAGCGTCTGGACCAGCGATCTGCGGACCGCCCACAACGTTGCGCGGGCCTTGCGGGCCGGGACGGTGTGGGTGAACTGTTTCGATTACTCGGAGGTGACGACGCCGTTTGGCGGGTTCAAACAGTCGGGACATGGCCGAGACCGGTCGCTACACGCCTTCGAGCAATACACCCAATTGAAGACGACCTGGATCGACTTGAATTAATGCTCGAGACTCAGAGGTTTGCCCTCGGTTCGGCCCCGACGCAATTTGGCTGCGGCGCGATCGATCGATTGCCGTCCGTGCTGGCATCACTCGGACACGACCGTGCGTTTCTCGTGACCGACTCGGGCGTGGCGGCGGCCGGCATCGGCGAGCGGATCGAGCGGCTGCTGCGCGCAGCCGGCATAGTCACCCAACTCTTCGACGGCGTCAACCCCAACCCGAGTACCGATACCCTTGACGCAGGCGCTCGGGCCGCGCGAGGGTTTGCTCCCGCCGTCATCGTGGCCTTTGGTGGAGGCAGCGTGCTGGACACTGCCAAGGGCATTGCCCTGATGGCAACCAATGATGGTCCGGCGCGGGATTTCGATTACCGCCATGAGCCGGCCTGTCCCGGTGTACCGATCGTCGCCATCCCCACCACGGCGGGCACAGGCGCCGAGACCAACGGCTTTGGCGTGATCGACAATCACGAAACCGCCCGGAAGTTCTACGTCGGTCACGAGAGTGTGATTCCGCGGGCGGTGATCCTGGATCCGGAACTCACGCGCGGCTTGCCGGCTCGACAAACCGCCGCAACCGGCATGGATGTTCTCACGCACGCGCTCGAATCACTGTCATCGGTGCGGAGCAATCCGTACGCCGACGGCATCAATACGCAGGTCGTGGGCATGGTGTTTCGCTACCTGCCACGCGCCACGGCCGACGGCGAGGATCTCGAAGCACGATCGCAGTTGCTCCTGGCGGCTCACATCGCCGGTCTGGCCTTCGCGACTACCGGGCTAGGCATGGCGCACGGTCTGGCCCACGCGCTCGGCGCGCGTATCGCGGCGCCGCATGGCGTCGCGCTGTCGGTCTTGCTCGACCGGGTACTGTCGTTCAATCTGCCGGTCCGAACCGAGGTCTACGCGCGAGTCGCTCTCTCCGCGGGTGTCGGTCGTAGCGACCAGGATGAGCGTACCAACGCGGCCGCGTTCGTGGCGGCAGTGCGTGACCTGGTGCGCGAGATAGGCATGCCCGGGTCACTGCGCGAGTTGGGATTGGAGGAAGGACTGCTCCCACAGATCGTCCAGGATGCGCTGGAGGACGACGTGATGGCAAACACCCCGCGCACGCCTTCCGAAGAAGAAATGCGAGAGGTGTTGGCAGAAGCGCTGTAAACCGGGGCAGTGAGAAACGCAGTCTGGATTGACACGTTCGGCCCAGCCGTCAGCTCTTTATCTTGTCTCGATGCGGACGGTAGTTTCGTTCGAACGGGAACGTGGCGCCGCCGTGTGTGCAGGTGACACGGCGGCACCACCCAATGTGTCGAGCTAGTTGTGGATGTGAATACTGCCCCCGCCGAGCGGGGTTACCGGCATCGCGGTATCGGATGTGTCGGCACCTGTGCCCACCTGGTCGTCATAGATGACGTTTCCGCCGGTGGTGACATCCCAAATCTTCATGCGGAACGTGTCGGCACCGCCGCTCCCGGCCAAATGACCATCGACGGCGGTTAGCAGGAACCCGTAGGCATCGCCGCTGCCCCCGAGTGTGCCGGAACCCTTGTACTGCGCCTTCGCCCCGGCGATGACCATCCACTGGTAAGAGGTGCTCTTGAAGTGCAGGTTTGCCGGGCTTAAATCGAACTGCGTGCTGCCGGATGGGACGGTTGCACCGTGCTGGTACTTGGAAACGAAACCGAATTCGGCTCGCCCGGCGAGCGACGGATTGGGAATGTATGATCCGGCCGCAGAATTGATCCACCCTCCACCGGTAGTGAAGCCGGCGCTTGAGTCGTAGACCACGATGTACTGGTACTGATCTGCCGAACTGATCTGGCCATACCTGTCCTTGACGGTGGCTGTCAGCGTATAGACGCCGTCATGTACGTACGTATGCATGGCGCTCGCAGATCCGGCGACACTGGCAGTGGGGGGACTGGCCGCGGTCGTCGTCGTCGCGGACCCATCACCCCAGTCAAAACTCACCGTAAACGGGCCGGCGGCGGCATGTGCCACGTCCGTGAAGGTGGCGGCGGCACTTACCGGTGCGCCAAGAGCGGTCGGCGCGGGGGGGCCCGTGACTGACTGCACGATGGAGGCCGGGATCGTAACAACGCCAAAGGGCGTGCCCGTAAGCTGAAGGGTGGTCGGCGAGCTCGTGCTGCTCAAGGTCGCAGTGATGCAACCCGCGCTCGGGCTATCGTAAGTCTGGTTCGAGACCGGGCTCCATTGCGTTCCATCCCACCAGTACAGCGTGTTTCCGGTTACATTGCAGTCGGTGATGGTCACGCCGGTGGTCGTCGTGCCCGGGACGTATACGTCGAAGTAAGCACTTGTCGTGGCCGGCGGGTCGGTGGAGGTGGGATTGGTCGAGTACTGCGCAACGGTCACGCTCGCGGAACCGGTGCCGCTGGTCGAGGCGGTGAGCCCAGTTCCGGTGGTTGCGGTTGCGCTGCCCGTGCTGCTCGTGCTTGTGCCGGCATTGGCGATCGTGACATTTGTTTGTGTGAGATAGAACAGGACGCCGTTCGAGGTTCCACCATCCGTACCGGTTGTAAGGAATGGGGGAGTGTGAACCGTGATGATGGTGGTCGCGGCGGGTTGTGTGGCAGGAATGGTAACGGTCAGTTGCGTGCCGTCGGTCGCGACCCAGGACGGGGTCAGCACGGTGGTGCCGGTCCCGGTAGTCCAGTCGACCTGTGAAGCCGTGACAAACCCCGTGCCGGTAATCGTGAGGGAGATCGAGGTGCCGGCGACTGCCGTGTTCTCTCCGATGGTCGTGATCCCGGGAACTGGAAAGTGCGGCGCATTGCTCGCCGTGGCATGGAAGAGATCGACAATCTCGGATCCGGTCAGGGCGCGTCCCCAAACTTTAACCTCGTCGATATTCCCATTCAGGACGTTGCCAGGTTCGTAACTCGTGCCGCCGATGGAAGGCGCGTAGCCACTATCGAAAACGAATCCAGGGTCGTAAGCCGGTGCCGACTCCGCCACACCGTCGACGTAAAACGTGACCGATGGACCGGATTTGGTTACCGCGACGTAGTGCCACGACGTATCCGCGACCAGGAGCGGGCTGGTGATGACGTAGGAGCCGCCTAGCTGATTGAGGACGACCCGTCCGTCATCGAAGATGAGCAGGGCGTACGCTCCGGACCCGCCGGCCGCAAAGATCGGTGCTCCCGGGCCGCGGCTCTCGTCGACCGCGATCTGAGACGCATCAGCCCGTCTCACCCAACCGCCAACCGTAAAGGTGGTGTCGAGTTGGAGATCGGTCGGAGTGCCGGCGGTATCGGAGTTGCCGATGACCATGTTATCTCCGTCGGCCGAGAAGTTGAACGCCTGTCCCGCGACGCCGGGAACGTAACTTGCCGCACCCTGGAGTGCGCCATCGTGGTGCGAGACAATATCCTGAGCGTTACCGTCAGCCGGCCAATAGCTGATCGGACCGCTTCCAACACTCGGGCTGCCAGTGCCGGCCACGGCCAGGCCGACCCCGTCACCGGAGCCAACCGCCGTGACACTCGTCAGACCGGTCACTTAAACGGGCGACGTACTGCAGCTAATCGTGCCACAGACGTTTGGTCCCGAGGTGCTTCCTGTGCCCAGCTCGCCCACGTCATTTGCTCCCCAGGTCCACACCGTGCCGTCAGATTTGAGCGCCAGGGCGTCGTAGGCACTGGATGCAATGGAGCTCACGCCGGAAAGTCCGGTCACCTGGACCGGTGTGGTGCGGTTGGTGGTCGTGCCGTCACCGAGCTGGCCGTCGGAGTTCCCTCCCCAGGCGTAGAGGGTACCATCGGACTTCAGGGCGATGCTGTGCCCATCGTACCCACCGGCGGCCACCGCGATCGCGCCGGTCAGTCCCGTCACCTGCGCAGGCGTCGCACTGCTCCCCGCCACCCGTTACCGAGTTGACCGACGCTGTTGTAGCCCCAGGCCCACACCGTGCCGTCTCCCCTGAGTGCCAGGATATGGTACTGGCCGGCGGCGATGGCTGTCGCGCCGGTCACGCTGCTCTGGACCGGGACGTTGCTACTCGCATAGGCGCCGTTTCCCAGCTCACCATTGGCGCCGTAGCCCCAGATCCAGACGGTGCCGTCCGACTTCAGCGCCACGCCGAAGTACCCACCGGCGGCGATTGCGGTCACGCCGCTCAGGCCGTTTACCTGAACCGGCGTCGCACTGTCGGAGAACGTGCCATTGCCGAGTTGTCCGTTCGTATTGTGTCCCCAGGCCCAGACCGTGCCATCGGATTTCATCGCCAGACTGAAGCCAACTCCGGGGGAGACAGAGGTAATCCCGGTGAGACCGGTTACCTGGACTGGAGTGCTGCTATCGGTGGTGCTGCCATTGCCCAACTGCCCGAACGTATTGCCGCCCCATGCCCGGACGGTACCGTCGGCGAGCAGCGCCAGGACGTGATTGTTGCCTCCCGCCACGGTCGTGATGGTGGTGAGACCATTCAGCTGCGAGGGGACACTGCTGTTTGTCGTGGATCCATTGCCGAGCCGCCCGTTGGCGTTATATCCCCAGGTGTACAGGGACCCGGGCGTAGCTACACTGTTTGTGCTGCTCGCCGGCGTCGCCGCACTCGTACTTGGAGTTCGGAACGGCACGATACAGCCGGCTGACATCGCGAAGAGGGTGATAAA
>JANWJD010000241.1 GCA_025449555.1 Chloroflexota bacterium
CCAGGGGGCGATGGCCGCCCTCGAGGCGTTCGACTCGGCGCTGCATCGAAGATGACGCATGCCATGAGCTGATGATCGAGGGTCGCCAGCTGTCCACTTTTCTGGCCGTAAAGTACGCCGTGCGCTCCAGGCACTGAGCTTGCCCCGACTCAACGTGCGCACGCAGACCCGGTTCGAACATCCGGCGCTCCTCCTCGTTGAATTGCGTATCGATAATGTGCCGCAGTGTCGGCGCAAGCGGATGCGGAGAGGTGTCAAGAAAGGTCTGCCACGAACTGACACGTGAGGGGAACATGTCGACGTGCAGCTCCAGGTGGGGCTGCACGAAGCCCGCGGCGGTCGACGTGCAGCTCCAGCTTGGCCTTTCCGTCGGCGACCGCAAACTCCAGCTTCCCACCCGTATCGATGGTGGCGATGACGGAGTCGGTCATCGGGTCGATGACAGTCAGCTTGCCGGGGTCGCCGTCAACGACGAAAACATGCCCACTGGCCGGATCGTACGCAATGCCATCGGCATCGTCATCCGCCTTGAGTACCTTGCCCGTCTTGAGCGTGCTCAGGTCGAAGGAGGTGGCCGTACCAGCGCGCCCGTCGTCGGTATAGCCGCGCCGTGACGTGGTGACCACTGCGGGAGCGAGTTCTATGGGGGTGCGTCTGTACCGCTGACTACCCGCCACCCGCCGTCATGTGCTCTGCGCCTGCAACGCGGCTAGCACGCGTTCGCTGCGGAAGGGGGCACGGCGCAATCGAACACCCGTGGCGTCGTAAACCGCATTGGCGACCGCGGCGATCAGAGGCTTATGGCTGCATTCACCGGCCCCGTACGGGGCCAGATCGGGGCGACCCGGATTGGGATCGCCGTTGACGAGCACGACGTCGATGGTCTCCGGTGTATCCGAATGCCGCAGGCTGGGGTATGAAGCCCAATTGACGCTGGTGACCTTCTCGGTATCGAACTGGACCTCTTCCCAAAGCGCACGGCTCAGACCGTGCAACATGCCGCACTCAACGGTGTAACGCAGGCCCTCAGGATTGATCACGAGCCCGCAGTCGTGCGCGCATACCAGCCGCTTGGCCCAGACTCGGCCGGTCTCTAGGTTGACCTCAACTTCGGCGATCACGGCGACAATTGTCTTGTTACGGTAAGTGTAGGCGACACCGCGCCCTGTGAGCACTTTGTCCAGGGATGTTGCCGGCCGCGGTTTGGGTGAAGGCCGCGTGTCCCACCCATACGCCTTCGCGGCCGCACGTACGACGGCGAGCGAGCGCGATTTACGGAACATGTCGTCTTCTTTGGCCTGTTCCAGCAGATCGAGACGAAACTGAATGGGATCGGCTCGGGCGGCCGCGGCCAGTTCGTCGATGAAGGATTCGAAGGCGAAAGTGACTTGCGGACCGTTGGGGTCGCGCAGGTTGCCGGTGCGCAGCGGCGTTTCCCAGATCAACGGCAACCCGACGATCCGGCTCGTGGTGCGCCGATTCGCAATCGCGTACATCGCGGTCGGAGCCTCGGTACTGCCCTTGGCTGGTTGCGCGGGGCGTCGTCCCATCAGCTGCGCAATCAGCACCGTGTCGGGTTCGTTGTACCAAAGATGGTTGTAGTCGGCGGCACAGGCGTCGTACTCGAGCGCCACGAGCTTGCCCCGCTCATCCAGCCCGCCACGAAGCTTGAAGACGTGTGCAGGACCCTTGGTATCCCAGCCAGCTTCTTCGTCGCGCATCCACTGTACGCGTACCGGTCGGCCGAGTTCTTTGGCCAGGAACGCCGCTTCGAAGCCTGCATCGTCCGCAGCAGTACGGCCATACACTTGCGGACCATCCATGTAGATAACGCGCACCTTCTCACGCGGCATGCCGAGGAACTTAGCGATACCTGTGCGATGGCTGTATGACTTCATGTCGTTGGAGTAGATCGTCATCTGCCCATCCGACGGGTCGGCCAGCGCATGCGCAGGTCCGATGGACGAGTGCCCCTGGAAGGGCACTTCAAATTCGGCTTCGATGACGTGCTTGGCGCCCTTGAACGCCGCGTCCGGATCGCCTTCGATCCGCGGCTCGCTCGTCGATGTGGGGGTGGCGCGGCGCATATAGTCGAACAACTCGCTGGAGGCGGGGAACGCTGCGGCATCGGGTCGCTGCCATTCCGTTTTAAGCTGCCTCGCGGCGCGGATGGCCTGCTCCTCGCGCTCACAAATCACCGCCACATAGTTGCCGCGGCTGACCACGCGGATGAAGCCGGGCACGTCGCGGACCGTCGTTTCGTCGATTCGTTGCAGCTTGGCTCCCGCAAACGGCGGCCGGACATTACGTGCGTGAACCATACGTGGCAGTTTCACGTCCACGGCCCATCGCAACGATCCGTCCACTTTCGGCGGGATGTCGTACCGCTTGTGCGAATGACCGATCACGCGCAAGTCGCCGACTGGCTTGATTGCGGCCTGGCCGGTTGTGAAGTCGACGTTACGTCCGCTGAGCGCGATGTTGAAGCGCTTGCCACCGATCAGTTCGGCGTAGGTGACTTTCCTTGCAGGATTGGACTTCAGTGAAATGGTGGCATTGGCCACTGCAAGCATTTCGACGGGCGTCGCCAGGTGTTGGCCGCCTAGTTCCAGCAGGACCCGCCGCGCTTCCGCAGCTACCCGCCGCATAGGGCGACCGTCGGTCTCCACCCCGTCAGAGCCTCCCGAGCCGCCTTGGTCGGGAGTGATGTCCGTGCAGCCCATGATGAGGCGGGTCTTGTCGTAGGCAATGTCCAACTCATCGCACATCATCTGCCGGAAGGCCGTGCCCGTACCCTGGCCGCCGTCGGTCTTGCCGACGTAGAACGTTGCGGTGTTGTTGGCGTGAATCACGATCCACGTGTCGAGCTCGAGGAAGTCGGGATCGGGATAGGGACCAGCAGCAGCGGCGGAAGGCGCCTGGGCGAGCGCTTTCGCGCTGGGCAGAGCGCCGAGGCTCAGGCTGATGGCCAATGCACCGGAACCGGCGAGGAAACTGCGCCGGGAGGCCTGATTGAGTCCATTGAGTGCGTCCTCCAACTCTGGCGGCAACTGCAGGGGATTGCTCATTTGCCTTCTCCCGGGGTCATCGTACCGCGTGCCGCACGACGGATCGCCGCCTGGACTCTGTAGAAGGTCATGCATCGGCACAGCGCACCATCCATCGCCTCGCGGATCTCGGCATCACTGGGGTGTGGGTTCCGGTCGAGCAGTGCCTTTGCCGTCATGATCTGGCCATTCTGGCAATAGCCACACTGCGCGGCTTGCTCCTCGATCCACGCCTCCTGCAGCGGATGTAATTTTCCGTTCTTCGAAAGACCCTCGAGCGTCGTCACCTCGCCACGCACTGCCGAGACCGGTGTGATGCAGGAACGTACAGCCGTCCCACCGATGATGACCGTGCACACACTGCACTGACCAAGCCCGCATCCAAAGCGAGGTCCGCGCAGATCAAGGTCATTTCGCAGCACGTATAGCAGCGGAGTCGATGGATCTACGTCCACCTCGTGAGACGCGCCGTTGACGTGCAGTTTGACGATACTCATGACTCACCTGTCCCGCATGTGCGTTTCACCGCCCGCCCCAGACTAGGGCAGAACTGTGCGGAGATTCAACTCGTGGCTGCTACGCGGATAGAGCGGCCAGGGCGCTCACCGGTCCTTATATTCGGGCGAATAGCGCGAGCGGGAATGATGATGTGCAGTGCAGATGTCGAAGCCTTTCTCGCCGAGCGTCAGCGCAACCCGAACGAGAATTCCTTACTTTCAGAGGCGCAGGGCCGTTGCAGAACATGCACCTGCACGCCGCCGTGGCCAACGGCGGTCACTGCGAATGGCACGGCGTCGGCAGCGAAACCCGGAGTAGGGATGGGTTCACCCAGTTGCGATGAGGGCACCGGAGGCCGCCATGTACACTGCATCGCAGCGGGCATGTTCAAGCGGCTGGCGTCGGACAAAACCTATAGCGCAGGGGAACCATCAACCGAAGACTGACGATTGACTCCATGTCAGCCGGCGGCGGACATATAGACCCGCGTCCAGGGCCGTGTCGGTCAACGCGCCAATCATTTCCCGCAAGTGGGATTCACTGCCTGGAGAGCGTTCCAGAATCGAGACAATCCCCAACGTCAAGACACCTGTAACTCACGTTCTCCAAAAGAGTATTCAACGTAGACTCAATCGACTAGAGAACGTGCGCCCATCGTGGCATGGGGGATGCTTTGTATGTGCAATGGATCGACCGCGCGCTGACCAGGTACAACGCCGCCGCAAACGCTGGATCATCATCGGTGGAGTGCTGCTGGCGCTGGTGGGAATGACGGTAGCCGTCAGCCGACTCAAGCCCGCAGCTCCCACGGTCGAACGAAGTCTCGTGTGGGTCGACACGGTGAAGCGTGGCGAAATGCTGCGGGAGGTGCGCGGGATCGGTACCTTGGTGCCAGTGAAAATCTCCTGGATTGCTGCGCGCTCCGCCGGTCGGGTCGATCGCATCTTGCTGCACCCGGGCGCTGAGGTTGAGCCGGACGATGTGATTCTGGTCTTGAGCAATCCGGAAGTCGCTCAGGCGGCGACAGATGCCGCCTCGCAATTAAAGGCCGCGGAAGCCGATCTGCGGAGCTTCAAGGTACAGCTGGAGAGCGGACTGCTGGCCTCCGAATCGACCGCTGCGGCCGCGAAAGCCGATTGCGAACAAGCGAAGCTCCGCGCCCAAGTGAACGACGAACTCTTCAAGAAAGGCCTGGTCTCCGAGCTCGACATGCGATTGTCGAAAGTCACGGCCGAGCAGGCCGAGGCGCGTAATACCATTGAACAGAAGCGGTTTGCGTTCACCCGGGACGGCGTCGCACCGCAGCTGGCCATGAAGGCTGCGGAGGTCGATCGGGTGCGAACACAAGCGAAACTCCGACAGGATGAGATGGATGCACTCGAGGTGCGCGCGGGCATGGCCGGGGTGCTACAGGTTGTGCCGGTGGAGATCGGCGCCCAGGTCGCAGCCGGCGCGAATCTTGCCCGTGTGGCCGATCCCTCACGGCTCAAGGCGGAAGTCCGCATCGCCGAGACGCAGGCTAAAGATATCCGGCTCGGCCTGCCTGCTTCCATCGACACTCGAAACGGTGTCGTCGAAGGCCGGGTTTCCAGGGTCGATCCGGCTGTCCAGAACGGCACCGTGCTGGTAGACGTCTCAGTCACGGGAGA
>JANWJD010000242.1 GCA_025449555.1 Chloroflexota bacterium
CTTGCACCATTGCGTAGACCGGTCGCTCCGTCGCCGGCTCGCTCGTGGTCACTCAACCTTTCCGCACATGACAGTACCGAACCAAAATCTCATCAGAGTCTGTGACCCAGGGGCTATCAAAGGCCCCTGGGTCTTCTTTGAGGTCCTGTACGACACCACCGCGTGAGCCGAAGTCCCGCCGTTTTTCTGGCTGCAAAGCCGAGCCTCGTGCCGGGCGGAACGGCTGAGCCAGATGAGACCGCGTTGCACACAATCGCGAGCGACCAGGTCCCCAATCGACGGTCAAGACCTATGAAGGCGCCGTCGCGGCGACCCGGCCAACCACCTGGAAGTAGCTGAACGCGGCAAAGAACCGCCCACCGGCACTCCGTGTCTCCAGGTCATGTAGCCAGGCGGTCGCCTCGCTCTGTACCATGAAGCCTTCCGTTACTGCATTGTGGGTGTTCGATTCGATGAACTCCTGGAGTGCCGAGTGAGGCGGCAGAAGGACGGTAGCCGTACAGTCGACATCCACCAGACCGGCGTCACGAAACATGGCGGGTAAGCGCCGACCGATAGAGCCGTTTGGTACGACGACCGTGCTGTTATAGACGGTGAAGGCCCGGCTCATGGCCAGGTTGTCGGCGTCGATGACGAGCGTGTCCCAATCGGGCTCCATCACCGCCACCATGCCGCCCGGCCGCGTCACACGTGTCAATTCCGCCAACGCCGTTTCCGGATGGGGAATATGCTGTAGCACCTGCTCGGCTCGAACGCGGTCGAAGCTGTGGTCGGGGAAATCCAGCGCCATGATGTCGCCCTGTTCAAATCGCACCGGTAGGTCGCTCTGCTCGACTCGGCGCCTTGCTTCCGCCACCATCGTCGTGCTGAAATCCACGCCGACGGCCTCGCCATCCGGAGCTACCAACAGTCCTAAGAGGCGCGTCAGGTCCCCCACGCCACAGGCCGCATCCAGCACCCGCTGACCGGGATGCACCTCCAGGTAGGCGAAGAAAGCGCCGGGATCTGAGGCGGCAGTTGCCACAATCCTGGCCCGGGAAGCGTCGAGAAATCGGATGAAGAAGGCAGGATCATCAGCTGTATCGACACTTGTCCACGCGGCGTGGTCGGCCGGAGTCTGAGGCATGCTTGCCCTCCGCAGTTTCTCTCAGCATACAGAGCGCATCGGGCACAACGTAAGTTTGAAGTCTACGAACAAGTTTCCCGTGAAAAGAGGCAACGTGGACAGCGAATCGATGCAAGGCAAGATCTGCCTCATCACCGGGGGTAGCCGGGGAATCGGCCGGGCCGCCGCCATCGAACTGGCCGGCATGGGGGCGACGGTGGTGATCGTGGCCCGCGATGCCGCGCGCGGAGAAGCAGTGGTGGCTGAGATCGAGGCGAAGACCGGGCGCCCGGCCGGTATGCTCCTGGCCGACCTCTCCTCGTTGGAGGAGGTTCGGAAACTTGCCGGGGAGTTTCGAGCGCGCTACGACCGGCTGGACGTGCTCGTGAACAACGCCGGTGCCGTATTCTCGCGGCGGTCGATCACGGTCGACGGCTTCGAGCGAACCTTCGCGCTCAATCACCTCGCCTACTTCCTCCTCACCAACCTGCTCACCGACCTGCTGCGATCCAATGCTCCGGCGCGTGTCGTCAACGTCTCATCGGACGCACACCAGGGTGCGGTGCTCGATTTCGACGATCTGCAGATCGAACACAAGTACACCGGATTCCGTGCCTATGGTCGCTCGAAGCTGGCGAACATTCTGTTCACCTATGAGCTGGCGCGACGATTGGAGGGTACGGGCGTCACCGCCAACTGCCTCCACCCGGGGGTCGTTTCCACCGGGTTCAACAAGAACAACGGGATCCTCATGCGAGTCGGCATGACGCTGGCACGGCCCTTTTTCATATCTCCGGAGAAGGGCGCACAGACGATCGTGTACCTCGCCTCCTCTCCGGAGGTGAATGGAGTAACGGGCGAGTATTTCATCAACTGCACCACTACGACATCCTCTCCCCCTTCATACGACGACGAGGCGGCTCGACGTCTCTGGGAGATCAGTGCCTGTCTGACAGGATTGTCACGATCATGACGTTGCGCTGTGCAATGCACTGTACCGCCTCGGCCGAAGGTGTGCCGTTCGCATCGAGTTCTACCTTATAGAAGCGCGCATCCCGCGGAACTCGACGCAAGAGCTCAGTCAAGCCTTGCGCCACCACGGCCTTGTCATCTGTGACGACCTCGGCCCTGCCCGTCACATCTTCCCCTCGCAAGCGGAGCGATACCGGAACTCCACCACGTAGATTGCGCCACCACCTGCCGGCAGTGAAGCAGCGAATGGTCGTACCGTCCTGGATGTAGCTCACCGGGACCGCGTACCGTTTGCCGGAGCGAAGGCCGGTGAAACCGATCACGACCGTGTTTCCGCTCAGGACGCCATGGAACGGTGAACGCAGCAGTAGTCTCACCAGGATGTTGATGAACCGCATCATGCTCCTACCATACCGCGAGTGTGCCACGAAGTATCGGCGGCACGCCGGCCCTGAGCTACTGACATACTGGTGACACATGGGGCCGGTACCCTGATTTCAGCACACCTGAGAGGAGAATCAACCTATGCAGGGCCATCCGGTTTCAGCTCCTACCACTGCCTTTCAACTCGAACCAAGCGGTTCCTTTTCGCTGGCCGCCGCTGCTCGCTTCCTGACCGGCTTCCCGCCCCTGAGCGGCACTCGGTCCGCCGCGAACGGACACGTGCATCTCGCCTTTTCGGTCGACGGCTCGGATTCCACGGTTGGCGTCTGTTTACAGGCCTGGGATGATGCCATCAGTGGCGAGATCGTGGGCGACGCCGCTCCGGCAGTGGTCCGGAAACAGGTGGCGCGCATTTTCTCGCTCGACGTCGACGGCACCGGGTTTGCAGATGTGGCGCAGCGCGACCCGGTGGTAGGCGAGCTGCAGGCGCAGTATCCCGGATTGCGGCCGATCAGTTTTTACTCCCCGTACGAGGCAGGTGTGTGGGCACTGTTGAGTCAGCGCGTCCAGATGACCCAGGCCGCCCGCACCAAAGCGCGGATGGCAGAGGAATTAGGAGATACAGTCGAGCTGCATGGAGATCTGATCCATGCATTTCCGGCGCCCGCGCGGCTGCTGGAATTGGAGACTTTTCGAGGATTGTTTGGGCGGAAAGCGGAGTATCTCCGTGGTCTGGCCCATGCGGCGTTGGAAGGCCGGCTCGACGCCGACCGGCTGCGCAGTCTGCCTACCGATGAGGCGCTGGCCGAGTTGATGCGCCTTCCAGGCGTGGGAGAGTTTTCCGCCCGTCTCATCCTCCTGCGAGGCGCGGCGACCCCCGATGGACCACCGGCGCGAGAGCCACGGCTCCTGCGCGCGGTGACCCTGGCATACGGCCTGGAAGCACCTCCGACTGAAGCGGAGCTAGAACGGCTGATCGACGGCTGGCGGCCGTATCGCACCTGGACCGCCTTCCTGTTACGGGCCATGCTCCAGGACCAGACCTGAAAACTCGAGGAGGCCGGCGGTTTTTCCGCCGGCCTCCTGTCGTTGTGCTGTGATGTTGCCGAGCCATCTACACCGCAGCCGGCTCCTCGATCCGCTGCATCGGTGTGTCCTCCTCGGCAAAGGCGGTGCCGCGACCGGCGAAGCCTCGCAAGAAGGACGGGATCCACCAGTTCACGTTGCCCATGATCGCCATGATGGATGGCACCAGGACCAGTCGAACCACCGTGGCGTCGATGGCCACAGCTGCCAGCAGTCCGAAGCCCAGCTCTTTGAGCTGCACCTGGGTGCCGATCACGAAGCCGGCGAAAGCCACCACCATGATGGTCGCAGCCGACGAGATGAGGCGACCGGTTTTCTCCAACCCAAAGGCGACGCTCTCCCGATTGTCGCGGGTGCTCAGCCAGCGCTCGCGAATGCGGCTCAGGAGGAAGACCTCGTAGTCCGTGGACAGGCCGAACAACAGCGCAAACAGGAAGATGGGCACCCAGCCCGCCACGCCGCTCTCCGGCGAGAAGTTCAGCAGCCCGGCGCCCACACCCTGCTGGAACACCAACTCGAGAATGCCGTAGGCTGCACCCACCGAGAGCAGGTTCAACAACACCGCCTTGAGCGGCAATATCGCCGAACGGAAGGCGACGAATAGGAACACGTAGGTCAGGATGAGCACGATGGCCACGATCAGTGGGAATTTCGCATAGAGCGAGTCATTGAAGTCCGTGAAGTCTGCTTGTTCGCCTCCCACGTATACCGTCGCGCCGCTCAGGGCGCCTGCCATATACGGTTTGGCATCGTCACGCAATCTCCGCACGAGTTTCTCGGCGGCAGTGGTGCCGACATCATGCCGTGGGAAGACCGAAATGATGGCAGTCTTGCCGTCGGCGCTCAAATTGCGGCCCGTCACGGCCCGCAGTTGCGCCGCACTGGGCGGGCCTGAGCTGGGCAGAGTATCCGTTGGGCCGGAAGCTCGAATGACTTCCGGATCGCGCTGAATGGTCTGTTCAAAGGACCGCAGCCCCGCCAGGAAGTGCGGCTGCGTCAGGCTGCTGCGCGCGTCGATCACCACCTGCGTCGGATTCGGCGCACTGGGGAAATTGTTCTGCATGAACACGATGCCGGCGATCGAATCCAGCGACTGGGGCTGATTCTTGAGCGATCCAAAGGCGAAATTGAGCTGGGTAACCGGGTACGTCAACCCCAGCAGTACGATCAGTGCGGCGCCACCCGTGATCCAGGGCCGTCGCATGATGGTGGTCGCCAGACGGTGCCACATGCCTGCTTCGCTGACGCGGAGAAAGCGGCTGGGCAGAACCCGGAACCGGTTGATTTGCGTGCCCAGGACGCTCAGTACGGCGGGCAGCAGGGTCATCGCGACCAGCAACGACGTGACGGGCACAAGGAGTCCACCGAGTCCCATCGCCTGCATGAACGAGACTCCGGTGAGAATGAGTGACGAGATGCCGATGGCGACGGTCAATCCGGAAAAGAGGACGGCGCGTCCCGTGGTCTCCATTGTGCGGACGACGGACGCTTCGACGTTGCCACCCGATCGTTGCAGCTCCTCTCGGAAGCGATACACGATGAAGAGCGAGTAATCGATCCCGATGCCCAGGCCAAGCACTTCGACCATGTTGGTGACGTAGACCGAGGTGCTGAGAAAGTGACCGAAGACGTAGACCAACGCCAGGCTCAGCACAATAGACGAACCGGCCAGCACCAACGGCAATGCCGAAGCGACCAGCGTCCCGAACACCAGGATGAGAATCACGATCAGGATCGGCACCGTGATCGAATCACCCTTGGCGAGATCCGCTTTACTCTGCACCGTATTGTCGTGATTCTGCGCGGGCGAGCCGGTGACATAGCTGGTGAAGTGGGGTGTGCGCACGATCGAACGCAAGTGGTCGATCTGCCCCTCGATGTCAGATTCCTTCAAGGCGCTCGAGACCAGAATCGCCACGCTATGCCGGTCCCGACTGATGAGCTGGCGGTTCCCGGTCACCACGGGGTTATCGAGGTAGGACACTTTGAGCGCGGTATCGGCTCGAATGCGGGCCGCGGTCGCATTCACCGCGCTCCGGAATCCCGGGTCGGCCAGGGTCGACCCGGGATTGTGCAGGACGACCAGAGTCACTTTTTGATCGTTCTGATGAAACGTCGTGTCGAGCAAGGCTGCTGCCCGATAGGAGTCGCTCCCCTTATTGACGAAGTCGCCGGGACCGAGGACCGAGCCAACCTGTGAGGCGACACCACCGGCCGCTATCAGGACAATGAGCCATACGCCGAGCACGGGCCACCGTCGGCGATAGACAAAATGGGCAAAGCTTCTTAACATCAATCGCTCCAGAAGGGAAGAAAGGTCAGTGGCGGAAGGATTTGGACATTCTCATTTACCGAACACACGACATGCAGACCTGAGATTTCAACCAGTAGGCACACTCCTACCGCGCTCGTAGCCCGTCGAGCGTCATGCGGAGGACAATCTCGACGGCACGTTGGCGCCGCTCGTCGTCGAACAAACTGGGACAGAGCGTCACAATGCCGTGCACGCCGGCCCAAATAGCGTCGCCGTAGCCAACCACATCTCCGGGGGGGAAGATGCCGGCATCGACCGCCGCCTGGACCGCGTCGCACAGCACGACAAACAGGTCGACCGGTTTTCCTTTACTGTGCAGGTTCTCGTGCATGAGGAAATCGGTCCGCTGGACGAACATCAAACCGTAGACCGCGGGGTTATTGAGCCCAAATGAGACGTACACCCGTCCCATCGCCTGCAGCCGTTCCAGCGGATCGTCGGTGGCAGCCGCAGCGGCCAGGAGATCGTCGCTGAAGCGCTGCCACCCGTCAGAGACCACCTCGAACAGCAGATCGTCTTTGTGCTCGAAGTAGAGGTAGATGGTAGTGGCCGAGTACCCGATGCGCTCGGCTACTTGCCGCATCGAAAAGTGCTCGTACCCGTGCTCCAGGAAAAGTTCGGCCGCGGCGGCCAGGATCAAGCGGCGCAACTCCTGCTTCTGCAACGAGCGCCGTTGCTTGCTCGCGGCGCGCACCCGGTCGCCGCGCGTCTGCCCGCCGGTCGTTATGACTACTTCGCCCATATCCCCTCTTTTTTACTTATCAGTGTTAAGTACAAGATAAGTGCAAACTTCTGGCCTGTCAAGAGCCAATTTCGGCAATCCGTATTTTGCTTCTAACTGCAATCGTCAGAGAATTCGCTCCATCGCTCGTGAAGCCGGCAAGCCTGTCGATGACTTTCACCCCTCGCGTGGCTTGCGTCTTGCCTCCCTGCTCTCAGAGGAGCATCATGGCACCATGCCCGACCTCCCAACCGGCACTGTCACCTTTCTGTTCACGGACATCGAGCGCTCCACTCAGTTGCTGCGCACAATCGGAACCGACCGGTACCACGAAGCGCTCGACCTTCATCGCGTGCTGTTGCGAGCGGCGTTTACGCACCACGACGGACATGAGGTCGATACCCAGGGGGACGCCTTCTTTATCGCCTTCAAACGAGCAAGCGACGCGGTCCGCGCGGCGGCAGAGGCGCAACGCGCGCTGTCCGCCCAGACGTGGCCCGACGGCGCCGTGCTGCGAGTGCGCATGGGCCTTCATACCTGCGACGCAAGCGCCTCTGGTGAAGGGTACGTCGGCGTTGGGGTCCACCGTGGAGCGCGCATCTGCGCTGCCGGGCATGGTGGTCAGGTGCTGCTCTCGCACACCACCTACGACCTGATCGAAGACGAGAGGAGCGCCTTCGATCTCCTGGATCTGGGTGAGCATCGCCTTAAAGACCTGGCCGAGCCGCACCGACTATTTCAACTGGTCGATCCTGTGCAATCGAACACCTTCCCACCACTCAGAACGCTCGAGAATCGGCCAACCAATCTCCCGATGCAGACAACCTCCCTCGTGGGTCGACAGCACGAAGTAGGTGATGTTACCTGATTGCTGCGAAGAGCGGATATCCGCCTTATAACACTGACCGGACCCGGTGGGACGGGGAAGACTCGCCTGGCGCTACAGACAGCGGCAGACCTCCTGGGGGAATTTCCGCACGGTGTCTTCTTCGTGGGACTGGCGGCGATCACGGATCCTGCGCTGGTCGTACCGGCGATTGGGCAGGCCATCGGTATCAACGAGTCTGCCGGACAGTCTCTGTCCGGATATCTCAAGACCAAACGGCTTCTCCTGGTGGTCGACAATCTGGAACAGGTGATTGAAGCGGCCAGACCCCTGGCCGAACTGCTGGCGGACGCACCGGGAGTCAAACTGCTGGTGACCAGCCGTGAGCCGTTGCGGGTTTCGGCCGAACAGGTGTATCCGGTTCCGCCGCTCGCGCTGCCTGATCCCCGTCGACTCGCCGATCTGTCGACCCTCTCGCAGTACGAGGCAGTCGCGCTGTTCATCGAACGGGCACAGGCGGTGCAGCCCAGCTTCGAGGTCACCACTGCCAATGCCCCGGCAGTCGCGGAAATCTGCGTGCGCCTCGACGGCCTTCCGCTCGCCCTCGAGCTGGCCGCGGCTCGGATTTCTCTGCTTTCACCCGATGCCATGTTGGTCCGGCTCGGCGAGCGGCTGAAACTGTTGCGCAGTACCGCACGTGATATTCCGACCCGGCAGCAGACGCTGCGCAGTACGCCCACCTGGAGCTACCATCTCCTGAACCCAGAGGAGCGGCAGCTCTTCGCCCGGCTCGGAATTTTCGCCGGCGGATTCACGCTGGACGCGGCAGAGACCGTCTGCCAGGCGGAACTCGACACGCTCGAATCGCTCGTGGCGAAGAGTCTGATTCGCCCGGTTGGCGACCGCTTCGCGCTGCTGGAGACCGTTCGGGAGTACGCGCTCGAACAGCTCGCCGCCGGGGGCGAGTCGGAGATGGTGGGTGGGCGTCATGCGGCGTTCTTCACGGATCTAGTAGACCTCGCATTCTTCGACCGCTTCGAACATGAGGGCCGGCACTCGGACCAGCTCGAGGCCGACCATGACAATCTGCGTGCGGCAATTGACTGGCTCGGAGCGACCGCCCCACGCCTGCGACTGGTGGGTCGCCTTGGTTGGTTCTGGCACGTCCACTCACATCTCTCCGAAGGCCGTGCGCGACTCACTGCGTCGCTCGCCGGCTCGCTGAAGCGAGATGAGGATCATGCGCAAGGCCTCGCGGCCGCGGCAGAATTGGCGGCCTGGCAAGGAGATATCGAAGTCGCGCGCCGCCTCACGGATGAGGCCGTTTCTATCTGGCGAGAACTCGGTCGCGTTCAAGAGGTGGCGTTGGCGCTGCACGAACTGGGCTGGGGCTATTTCTTCGTCAGCAACGATGCAGAGTCCCTTCACTGCATGGAAGAGAGCCTCGAGCTACAACAGTCGCTGGGGTACCCGCTCCTCCTGAATCGGGCGCAAACCGGGCTGCTTCAGGTGCTGGTAAGCGCAGGCGAACTCGACACGGTGGAAGCACTCGCGCCGGAAGCATTGAAGCTGGCACATGAGCTGGGGGACCTTCGTTCTGAGCACTTCGCACATCATATGCTGGCGGATTGCCCGCTGATTCGTGGTGATTGCGCCACGGCGGAAGTGCGGTACCACCAGGCCCTGCAGCTAGCGGTCGAACTACGAGACCGATCGGAAACCGCGGTCGAGATTCAAGGCATGGCGATGGCCGCGGCAGGTAATTCCCACACCGAGCGAGCGCTTCGCCTGGCCGGCGCCGCTTCGGCGGAGCTTGATGCACTCGGAATCGACAATTCGGGAGTTCGATTCTGGCAGGAATTGCTCGATCGATATCTCGGCATGGCGCGGAGTGCTTTGCCGGCGGACGCGGCAGAGCAGGCGTGGGAACAGGGAAGACACATGATGTTGGAGCATGCGACAGAAGAAGCGTTCGCCTTGCCCCAGTAATGTATCTGGCGACCATCCCGGCTTGCCTACTCACTTCGGTTGGGAGCGTGCCTTCATCGTGGCCGAACCGGATGATGAAAGACTCGGCGGGCAAATTCCAGACTTGACAGGGGAGATGCATAGATGTATCATCGATATATCGAGATACTTACTAGACATGAACAGGA
>JANWJD010000243.1 GCA_025449555.1 Chloroflexota bacterium
GATACGCCGTTACGCAGGTACTGCGCCATCTCTTTGGCGAAGCACAGTCCAGTGACGTCGACCTTACCCTTCAGACCTCTGGTCTGCACGACGCGCGCGGCGGCGACAATCCCGACCGAGGTTGGAGCTACGATGACCTTCAGGTTCGGGTACTTCCGCAGCAGACCCTGGGTCTCGGTCGTGCTTTTCGCCGGATCGTCGTTGCCGTAGGCGATGGTCGCAAGATGCAGGTTGCGATACTTCCCGTTCGATCGCATGGCCTGTTTCATCGCAGCGATCCACGCATTCTGATTGGTGGATGTGGTGGTGGCGCTGAGAACCGCAATCTGACCCGTGCAGCCCTTGGCGTCATGGCAGGCCATCTTGGCGAGCAACTGCCCCACCAATGACGTGGGCACCTGGTTAACGAACACCGACCGCGAGCTCGGCGTCACGTCCGAGTCCCAGGTGAATGTTTTGATGCCCTTTGTCTTCGCCTGTGACAAAGCCGCACCCACGACTTGCGGATCGTTGGCCGAAGCGCCGATCGCATCGGGATGGGTGGGAACCAGATTGTTGACGATGATATCGCGCTGCTTGGCGGCATCAGGCGTGCTTGGGCCGGTATGCACGAACTTATCGCCGAGCTGAGTCGCGGCTACCTGAGCGCCGGCATCAACATCCTGGAAGACCGAGATGGTCTCAGCCTTGGTCACGATTGCGATGGTGTAGCTCTTGGCGCCCGCCGTGTCGTGATTGGTCACGAAGCCGCCGATCACGAGGACGAGCGAGCAGAGACCGAGCGTGAGCAAACGTAGCGATCGCTTCAACGGACTCCTCCTTCTTCACTCATCTGGCACTGTTCAGGAATGCGAACGGTCAATCAGTACCTCCTTTCACTGTGGTGAAGACGCAGGTGTTACGCGCCGCGCACGGCGTGTGATGGATGTACGAAGTTGCCGAACGAGGTTCGGTAGCAGAATCGAGCCGATGAGAAGACACCCGACCAGCAAATTGGCCACGTCATCGCTGATTTGAAGGAGGCCCAGTCCGCCACGCAGCAGCGCGATCAGCACCAGCGCGAGGACCGGCCCGGCGATGGTACCCCGACCACCGAAGATGTCGACCCCTCCCAGCACCACGGCGGTGACGGTGTCGAGCAACAAACCGGTGCCGATGTCGGCGCGAGCGCTATCCAGCCGCGTCGCCTCCACCACGCCGGCCAGCGCGGCCACAATACCGGAAATGATGAAGAGCGTGACGATGATGAGATCTACCCGCACCCCCGAATACCGGCACGCCTCTTCGTTGCTCCCGATGGCATAGATGAACCGTCCGAAACTGGTGCGGTGCAGCACGATTCCGAACAGCACAGCGAGTACGGCAAAGAGGAGTAGGTACTGCGGAATCGGCGTGGCTCCGATATATCCCTGCCCAATATTGAGGAACGTGCTTGGTGCCCGCGAGAGGTCGACGGCGTGATCGCCGAGGATGAGATATGCCAGTCCTCGAAACAGTGCATAGGTGCCGAGCGTCACGACCAGCGACGGCAGCTTGATGCGTGTGATGACGATTCCGTTGAACAGCCCACCGACGCCTCCGGCCGCCAGGGCGGCCAGCACTGCCACCCAGATATTCAACCCGTCCGCCCACTTGGTGGTGAACACGATCGCCGCCATGGAAAGCGTTGACTCGACCGATAGGTCGATGTGTCCCGCGATCACGATCAGGGTCAGCGGCAAAGCCATCAACGCCACGGCGATGACCCGCTGGCTCATTCCCAGCATGTTGGCCGCATTGAAGAAGTACGGTGAGTACCAGGGTGAAGCGGGCAAGGAGAACGCCAGAATGGTGAGTCCAATCAAAGCCAGCAGGAATGTTTCCCAGCGAGCCATGAGCTGCACACGTCGATCGGCAATCATATCCTCACCCCTGAGGGCTGACCGGCCCCGCCGGGTTCTGGTGGCGTATCCGACACATCCCGAGCGGTGCGTAAGGCCTGCTGCAGTCGCCGGCCGATCAGGGCATCCACGACGATTGCAATGAGAATGATGGCCCCCTGTACCACCAGTTGCCAGAACTGTGACAGTCCAGATACGGCCAGATAGTTGCCGATCGTGCCGAGCAAGAGCGCACCGAGTACGGTTCCGAGGATGCTGCCCGAGCCGCCGAAGATGTTGGTGCCCCCGATGACAACCGCGGCGACGACTTGCAGTTCGAATCCCGAGGCCTCGGTGGTCGTGACATTGGCAAAACGGGACGCGTAGAGTACCGAGGCCAGGCCGGCCAGTGCGCCCGACAGAATGAAGACGGTGAGGGTGGTGCGCCGCACATTTACACCGGCCAGAATGGCGGCATCCGGATTACTGCCGACCGCATAAATCCGGCGTCCGAAGCGAGTGTAGCGCAAGGCGTAGGCGAAGATGACGGCGACCACGGCGGCGAAAAAGATGAGGTTCGGGATGCCGAGCGTGGAATTCGTCGACAGATTGGTGAAGGCGGTGGACAACTCTTCGCTGTAGACCTGCCCTCCGGCCGTGGTCTGCTGCCCGAGGATGAACGTCGCCCCCCGATAGATGAAGAGCGTACCAAGCGTGGCTATGATGGCCGGAAGTTGGCCGATGGAAATCAACAGTCCGTTGAGGAGGCCGAGCGCGGCTCCCACGGCGATGCCCGCCAGCACGATGAGCGCAACCGAGGCGTGGGGATAATCCTTGACCAGCACGGCAGCCGTGAAGGCGCCGAAGCCCACGATCGATCCCACCGATAGGTCGATGTTGCGAGAAAGGATCACCATGGTCTCGCCCACTGCGACGATTACCAGGATCGAGATGTCGAGCAGAATGTCCCGGAAGTTGCTCCCACTGAAGAACTGTGGAGTGCGGAGCGAAAAGGCGAGAATGAGCAACAGCAGGAAAATCAGGATGCCCCCTTCACGGAAGCGCGCGACAGCTTGCACCACCCGCTGTTCGCGGCGCATGGCAGTTGCCGTCACGGGGCAGGTACCTCGCCAGTGGGTTCGATCGCGGCGACGCCGGTTCCGTTGCTCGAGGCTGAGACAGCCGGCCTGCTGCCCGTGGCCGCGGCCATGATAACCTCTTGTGTCGCTTCGGCCCGGCTGAACTCGCCGGTCAGGCGTCCCTCGCGCATCACCAGAATGCGATCGCTCATGCCCAGCACCTCGGGCAACTCCGACGAGATCATCAGAATGGCGAGCCCCTGTCCCGCCAACTGACTGATCAGCCGATGGACCTCTGCTTTGGTTCCCACGTCGATGCCGCGCGTGGGCTCATCGAGCATCAGCACCTGTGGTTTGGTGGCCAGCCACTTGCCCAGCACTACTTTCTGCTGGTTTCCTCCCGAGAGTTGGCGCACCGCCTGCATGTAACTGGAAGCGCCGCGGAGTTGTAAGCGCTGTCCTTGCTCGTGTGCGATGGTCGATTCTTCACGTGTTCGGATCCATCCGGCCGTGGAGAGCGCTTGCAGGATCGGGAGGGTGATGTTGTGGGTGATCGGCATGGAGAGCACGAGACCCTGGTGTTGGCGATCCTCCGGCAGGTAGGCAATGCCGCGCCGTAGCGCATCCCGTGGGGCCTTGATCGAGATTGGGCTCCCGTGCAGGAGGATGCGTCCGCCCTGCAGGCGATCGATACCGAAGATGGCGCGGGCGACGTCGGTGCGTCGCGCCCCCACCAGGCCGGCCAGCCCCAGGATCTCCCCCCGACGGAGCTCGAATGAGATATCGCGAAACACCCCGTCTCGCCGCAAACCTTCGACCTGAAGCACGGTCTCACCGATTTCGGCTTCCTCTTTTGGGAACAGTTTGTCCAGAGTTCGCCCTACCATCATCTGGATGAGACGGTCTTGCGGCAGATCGCTTGTCGCCCCTCCACCCACATTCTTGCCGTCACGGAGTACGGTTATCTGATCCGCGATCTCATAAATCTCTTCCAGGCGATGGCTGATGAAGATCACAGCCACGTCGTGCGCGCGCAACTGCCGCACAATCCGAAAGAGCTCCGACACCTCACGCAGGGAGAGGGCCGCGGTTGGTTCATCCATGATCAGGACCCGTGAGTTGGTGGAGAGCGCTTTGGCGATCTCCACGGTTTGTTGATCGGCCACGCTCAGCCCGCGCACCCGGGCCCGCACATCCACCCGCACCCCCAAACGTTCCACCAACTCCCGCGCCTGCCGATACATCGAGGGCCACATCACCTGTCTCAGACCGGGGCGCAACGGTTGTCGGCCCATGAAGATGTTCTCGGCCACATCCAGGTCGGGAAAGAGCGTCGGCTCCTGGTAGATCGCGGCGATGCCCAGGCGCTGCGCTTCGATGGGGGCGCGCATCGTGACCACCTCGCCGCCGACTCGGATCGTCCCGCTATCCGGCGTGTGGGCGCCGGTCATGACGCGCACCAGAGTGCTCTTGCCGGCGCCGTTTTCGCCGATCAGCGCATGGACGCTGCCGGGCGACGCCTCGAACGACACACCGTCGAGTGCCTGAATACCGGCGAAGGCTTTCCGGATGTCCTGCAGTTGCAGGACGGGAGCAGCTGCTTCTGATTCCAGACTGACTGTGCCCCCGGAGGCGCGAGGGACGCTCACGGACGACGGGTCGGGCGCCGATCGCCGCGGCGCGCGCCTATACGGTGAGCCCTGTGCTGCCGGTACGGCGAGGTGCATCTCGCCACAGGGCAATCATGCCGCGCGAATACAAGCACAGCCTTCTCCACTGGTAGGTGGATTCCAGCATACTCCCCGATCCATGCGACGGCAAGATGGGCTGTGGAGTTTTCCCCGATGCCTTTGGAGACAGACCGCCGGGTTGACAGCGCTATTTCTGACCTGAGTAGAACGTCATCCAGTCAAGGCTCTTAATCTTGCCGTTCTTGATCATGAAGATGTGCGCGCACCGACCCGGAACCTTGAACGACGCATCGCCTGCGAACTCGTAATTCAGCACGACCGTGGGAGAGAGCTGACGGCTCGAGTCCTGCGTCCAGTGACCGCCCTTAAACTTCGTGTACGCTGCCTCGTAGAAAGCGGTGATCTGGGTCAGCCCGCGCGAGACCTTTGTTTCTCCCAGAGGATTGCTCTGCGTCAGGATCCCATCGGAAGCATACACCGACTTCATTGCGGAGAAGTCGCCACCTTGCATCCCGGCATTGAGGATACGGAAGTACTTTTGGACTACGGCCGGTGCGCTGAGATGACGGGCAGTGCCAGCCCCTCGGGCGGACGTGGGCGATACGGTCGCCGTGCTGCATAGCACGATAGCGCCGGCGGTCAGAAGCGCGGTCGTTGACCGCATGCGAATCATGGCTTCCTCCTTTAACTCAGGTCTCAAAACCGTGCGCGGATCATATCACACATGCCGTTAACCTTCATCCGTCGGATGACAAGGTGCACTGCGGGAAGCGGGGGGTACCGGAGCGTCCGCCGCTTCCCGCTCGTGCGTTGCAATCCGAGCCCTACGGCCCTTGAGCGATGATTCGTACTGCCTCGAAGGTTCCGGTCTTCGGGAATCCTACCAATGGGTTGCCGGTCATGTCGACACCTGTGGCTGTGAAGGGACCAGTCATGGTTCCGTTCTGAATTGTTGCTCGACTCAGCGCAGTGATCGTCCCGTTGCGCTGCCCGGTCGGGCTAAAGCTGAAGACGAGAAAGGCAAAGACGATGGCATTCTTGCCGATTGCCTGCCATTCCCCGTATGAAGGCCCGTTGTTTCTTCCGTCCACCCGCCCGAACACGCCACCCGGCCCGAACGAATACAGTGTGTCGAACGGTGTGGTTGAGCCGTCGACATGTACGGTTGCATGCCAGGCTCCCTCGGCACTGCGTCCTTTCTGTACACTCCGCGCCTTGGCTTCCGCGATGGTGGGAGCTGCCTCGAGTCCGATGACGGCACCGAGTGCCCCCAGACCTGCTCCCTGCAGAAACCGACTTCGAGGTACCCGGTTCTTGGGTGAGAACGCCTCCGCTTCGGCGTCCTGAGGGGTATCGATCGTCGTTCTGTGCGTCACAATGTCCTCCTGTATGTTGTCCTGCCGTCACCCCGTGCGGGTGCATCTTCCATCGGTTGACAAAGCTCGTTCCATCGGCGCCGTTGACTTCCAGGGCCTGGTAGCGTCCAGTCTGTTCCTTTTCGGGAGACAAGGACAGGAAAAACCCACCTCAACACTCACCGATCACCCACCGAATCGCGGTTTCCGGGGCGGAACATGTGTCCCGCGCCATGCTATGATCCGGTCAACTGACGGGCAGGACATGAGGCTAGCAATCGGCTCGGAGAAAGGCCGATGCGGGACACACGGGCATGACCGTCGAACCCACCGAATTCGGCGCCCTCCTGCGCCGGCACCGAATTGATGCCGGACTGACACAAGAGGAACTGGCCGAACGGGCACAGCTGAGCGCTCGTGTGATCAGCGATCTCGAGCGAGGCGTGAACCGAATACCGCGCGTCTATACGCTTCGTCAACTCGCGGATGCCCTGCAGTTGTCCTCCTCCGATCGCGCCGCGTTCACCGCCATCGCTCGAGATCGAACGGGCACGCCGGCCCACTCTCCGCCATCCACTGACAGTGCCGGAGAGGGTTCGCTTCCGATCGGGGGCTTTCTGGGCGCGCTACCGGGTGGCCCCATTGTGGCTCGCCAGGATGAGATCGATCGCATCATGGCCATGGTCGATCTGGTGGAGGCCGGTACCGGGCAACTCGTCGTCGTGTCCGGAGAGCCTGGAATCGGAAAGACGCGTGTAGCACAGGAAATTATGCTCAAGCTCCGCAACCGAGGCTTTCTGATCGCCGTGGGACGATGTTACCAGGCGGCCGCCGCCACATCGTACGCGCCCATGCTCGAAATCATGAGTATGCTGTATCGTGGCGCTCCCGAAGCGATGCGTAGGGCCGTGCCGAAGCGGTGGCCGCGATTGGCGCGTGTCCTTCCCGACCATTCATTCGAGCACTCTACGCGTATACCTGAGGAGCCCGAGGGCCACTCTCAGATCTTCCCTGCAGTCGCGGATTTTTTCGCTGCCCTAGCCGAGGAACGGCCCGTAGCTGTGCTGCTCGACGATTTGCAGTGGGCAGATGATGCAAGTCTCGAGCTCGTGAAATATCTGGCGCGCCATACCAGAGCGAATCGCGTGTTCATGTTGGCAACCTATCGCGATGACGACCTTCAACGCGACCATCCGCTTACTGTGGCCTTGCGCGAGTTGATACGGGAGCATCTCGTCGAGCGGATGCCCGTGCGTCGCCTCACTGCAGAGGGAACGGGAGAAATGGTTGTGGCGGCTCTGGGCAACACGGAAGCGGACGAAGATTTTGTGCAGTTTGTCCAGCGTCGCACCAAGGGGAATCCCTTCTTCATCCACCGGTTGCTGCAATCGTTGGGAGATCGCTACCGTCTGATACGACAGATTGGCGTCGGTGGGATGGGGCGGGTGTTCGAGGCGGTCGACACGCACACGGAGCAGCGCGTGGCCGTGAAGCTGATGTTCGCCCGTACCGAAGCCGACACGCACGCCATCCAGCGCTTTGGCCAGGAGGGTGAGGTGCTCGCTCACCTCAGGCATCCCAACATCGTCGAAACGTACGGCACATTTCAGGACGAGCATGCCGTCTGCATCGTCATGGAGCTGCTTGGTGGGGAATCTCTGGACCATATACTGGACGGCGAGGTGCCCGATCTCCACCGCACCAAGCACCTGATAGAGCAGGTTGCCGAGGCCCTGCGGTACGCTCACGACCAGGGAATTGTGCACCGTGACATCAAGCCGCACAACCTGATGGTTTTGCCTCACGAGCAAGTGAAGGTCGCCGACTTCGGAATCGCGCGTTTGCTCAGGCCCTTCGACCCTGCTGTCAGCATGACCTTCACCGGCATGACCATGGGGACACCGCTCTATATGGCTCCTGAGCAGATCAGGGGTCAACACGTCGACGGTCGGGCCGATATCTACTCGTTGGGCACAGTCATGTATCAGATGGTGACTGGGCAACCCCCATTCGTGGGCGATGACCCGTTGATGATCGGGGTTCGCCACGTGCAGGAACCCCCGGTGCCACCCAGCCGCATCAACCCGCGCATACCGGGTGACTGGGAGGAAGTGATCTTGAGAGCGCTGGCAAAGGAACCCGCCGAGCGATACCCGTCCACCGCCGCGATGCAGAGCGCAGTGGCTGCGTTGACCACGGACTGTTTGACGGAGCGCGACGAGACATTTTCTGAAGCACCGCGCTTCAACCAGACGCGCCTCCTCCGAGATATGAGTCGTCGAATGTTGCCGCCGGCAACGGTCGCGCCATGGAGCTGGCTCGTCGGATGTGCAGCCCTTGTTCTGGTCGTTACGGCGATCTTCGTGTACATGACAAAGCCCCTCGGCCTTACAGGCGCGTCGGGACCGTCGGCGGTGCGCTTCGGTGAACTCGAAGGGTTGACGGTCGACGAAAGCGGCAATGTCTATGCCGTCGACATCGCCCGGAGTCGCGTCGACAAGCTGTCTCCTTCGGGTGCACTCCTCTCCCAGTTGGCCATTATCCAGCCGGAGCGGTTCCGAGCCGACGATTATTCGACCGTTGGGCCCGACGGCGCGGTGCTCGATGGTCGCGGGAATCTGTACATCGCCGATTACGGGTATCACGGAATCCAGAAGCTGACCCCGGAGGGTAGGCTCATCGCTCCCTGGCCATATCAGATCAATCAAGGGCAGCCCGTCGCCTTTGGCCCCACCGGCCTGGCCCGCGATGCCCGAGGCAACCTCTACGCGGCGGACACCCTCAACAATCGCATTGTGAAGTTTTCCGCATCGGGCACCGTTACTACCATGTGGACTGCGCTCGGTATGCAGGCAGGAGGATTGCAAGGACCAACCGGAGTCGCAGTTGATTCAGGCGGCAACGTGTACGTGGCCGATACCAGTAACAATCGTATCGTCAAGCTTTCGTCGCGCGGACAGCCACGCCAGTTTTGGGGGAGCACCGGGAGCGGGCCCGGACAGTTTGAGAGTCCCGCGGGTATGACGTTCGATCCCAGTGGGAATCTGTTGGTGGCCGACACGGACAATCACCGAATCCAAGTCCTATCGCGCTCTGGCCGGCCTCTGGCCCAATGGGGCAACGCCCAGCTCAAATTCAATCAACCCATCGATGTGAAAGAGGACTTGAATGGGCACGTCTACGTGGCGGATAGCGCCAACAACCTGATCTACAAGCTATCTCAGAACGGGCGCCTGCTCGCTGTCTGGGGCAAGTCTCCTCCATAAAAAGAACGAGTCCGGTCCTCACGATCCTTCAGGAACCCGCCGTGCCACCCGGGTGACGATGTGAATGTGGGAGGGGACGGAATAGACATGTAGCTTCTGGCGACCATCGGGCGCTTCACCCACCAGGTACTCTTCGACCTCCTGCTCGCTCATTCGGCGATCGAAATCGTCCACGGTGATGGTGGTCGTGGTCTCCGCCAGCGAGTACTCGCCTTTACGCGTCTTCATGTACTCACGCAACTTCATGGCTTCTCCTTCTCGAACCAGGCAACCTCGATCTCAGACGGATCGGGTTCACCAGTGGCTAAGCGCGTCCAAGGTGGCCAAAGTAAGAGTCGCGCCTACGCCTTCCGCACGGAGTGACAGCCATACACGATGGCGACTGTGGCCGAATTATAGATGATGTTCGCTTCGACATGATCTGTTCATTACCATGCCAAAGGTTCGAATTGTCGACAGGCAAGTCGGGATGTGGTTGGTGTCCTCGGTATAGCTCGAGAGTCGACGGCGACCGCTAAAATAGCCACATGCAACTTCTTTTTGACCTGCTCCAGGAGCGGGGCTTCGTCCATCAGTGCACCGAAGAAGACGTACTGCGGAAGCGGCTCGAGCATCCGCTGACGCTCTATTGGGGTTTCGATGCCACCGCCGATAGTCTCCATATCGGCCATCTCGTCTCGATCATGATGCTGGCCTGGTTTCCTCGGTATGGCCATCATCCCATCGCGCTGGCCGGTGGGGGCACCACCCTGATTGGGGACCCGACCGGCCGGACGAGCTCGCGACCGATGCTTTCCGCCGAGGAGATCGAGCGCAACGTGGAGGCGATCAAGCGTCAACTGGCGCACTTCTTCAACTTTGAAGATGGTCATGCGCTCCTGGTGAACAACGCCGACTGGCTGACCAAACTCGGGTTCGTCGACTTCATGCGTGATGTTGGGTCACGGTTCAGTGTCAACGAGATCTTGCGTCTGGAGGCGTATCGCACCCGGCTCGAAGCAGGCGGCTTGAGCTTTCTCGAGTTCACCTATGTGTTGATGCAGTCGTTCGACTTCTTGTACCTCTACCAGCACTACGATTGCATTCTGCAGATCGGTGGGAGTGACCAGTGGGGCAACAGCGTCACCGGGGCCGACCTAATTCGGCGGGTCACGGGTGGTGATGCGTATGTCATCTCGCACCCACTCATCATGACCAGTGCCGGCACCAAGATGGGAAAGACCGCCGGTGGGGCGGTATGGCTCGATCCTGCCAGGACCTCACCGTTCGAGTACTACCAGTACTGGCGCAATACCGATGATCGCGACGTGGAGCAGCGGTTGGCAATCTACACCTTCCTGCCCATGGAAGAGGTGCGCGCGTTGGGCCGGCTCGAGGGCTCGGAGCTGAATCGGGCCAAGGAGGTGCTGGCCTTCGAGGCGACGAAACTGATTCACGGTGAGGAGGAAGCGACCAGGGCACGCGATGCCGCGCGGGCCCTCTTTAGCGGCGGGGACCGAGGGGATGATATTCCCACCTTCGAACTGGATCGGGCCGAACTGGACGCCGGGTTGCCGGTAACGGCGTTGTTCAAGGCAGCCGGGCTGGTGGAGTCGGCGAATCAAGCCCGTACCATGATCAAGCAAGGAGGGCTTGCCATCAACGGCGACGTGGTGACCGACCCACACCAACGGATCGATACCGGCGGGCTCGAAAACGGCGACCTGATGCTGCGCGCCGGCAAGAAGCGTTTCAGGCGCGTCGTACTGCGCTGAAGCGGTGGATTACTGTTCTGCACTCGCGCGCAAATACTGCACCCGGTTCGTCCAATCTTCATGCTGATGCGCGTCCCATACCGCGGTCAGGCTCCGCACCTGGCTCCCCACGTCGTCCATGCGCATCGTCTTGCCGTCGACGAAGATAACACCTGCGTGCGGTCGATCTCTGAGCGCCCAGTTTCGCAGCAAGAGGGGAATAGTTCGCTGATCGTATGTCACCAAGGTCGACGACTCTCGGTGGGCGGCTTCCAGAATTTCCATGTCAGTCGCGGTTCGGTACGTTCCGTCGTGCCATCGGAGTAAGCTCTCAATCGGACATTTCGGGCGGACTCGAAGAACCTGCGTCGCAACCACCGGCTTGATGTGAATATCAAGCAGCAGGCGCAGCATATGCTACGTCGCCGATTCTGTTCCTGAAGGTGAATCAGGAATTCGGGGCGCAATGGTGAGCTGAAGGTCGGGAAGGATGCGTCTCAGTGCCTCGAAATCCATGTCATCATTTTCGGCTAACTGCGCCCCGATCTCATCCGCGAAATCGGACGCATAGGTCAGTGCGGCGCGTATCAATCGCTCCGGTAGCTCGAGGTGCTCGGCAGTCATTCGCACATCCTGGCCGTATGTGCGGGCAACCATCATCACTTCCCAGACGGCCAACCCGGTGCCGGCCACATAGGCCTGACGCCCTGCCGCGGAGTCGGCGAAGGTAATGGCGCTGTACTCCTCCTCGCGCAACTTCTCCTCTAGTAGGAGCTGAAGTGTGGCGCTGGTGGAGCGTTGATTGAAGCGCCGCCGCCACTTCTCGACCGCGGAGAGCTGCTCGGGCGTGAGACGCAAGCTCATGGTTTTAGACATATGGATATGAAACCCTCCGAATAGGTATCACTACAGTTACTACATTGTAGTGGATCTGAAAGGCAATTGCTCCGTCCCTTCCCCCGCGAAGCGGTACACCAGCTTCTGGAAGTGTTGCAGCGCTCGCTCGCGGCTCAGCATCAGCTTGCCCTGATCGAAATAGCAGGAGCGGAGGCCGCGTTGTACCGACTCGCAGAGCACGATGTCCTCGCGTTGCACCTGGTCGATGAATGCCGTAAAGTCGCGCACTTCGTCCTCTCCCACGGCGTCGACAAAGCAGTATTCGTAGATCGCGCGGGTGGTGTGAGTAC
>JANWJD010000244.1 GCA_025449555.1 Chloroflexota bacterium
GCGCATCCGTGTACTCGCGGATGGCGAATTTTCGCGAGTCGACGTAGTTGCCGGGATTCACCCGCACCTTGTCGGCAAACTCGGCAGCCGCGATCGCGGCCAACGGATTGAAGTGAATATCGGCCACCAACGGCACACGAATCCCGCGTGCCGCCAGGCCTTCTCTAATCGGCCCCAGGCAGCGGGCGTCGGCCGGCGTCGGGGTGGTGATGCGCACGATCTCACAACCCACCTGCACCAGGCGTTCCGTCTGTGCGACCGTTGCCTCAACATCCTTCGTCAGAGTCGTGGTCATGGATTGGACCCGGATCGGGTTGTCTCCGCCAACGCCCACATCCCCGACCATAACGGTACGGGTTTTGCGACGACGATAGGTGTAGAGGTCGGCTACATACGGCAGTTCAAGCGTGCGCACGGAAACTCCAGATGGAAGAAGCGATGGTGTGAGCGGCGCGTGGTAGCCTCCGCCCCGCACCCCATTGTAAAGAGCGTCCGTTCGAGCATCCCAGCACGGAGACTCGTGCCGTCAAGCGTGTGGCATATTTATTGCCTGATAGCAGTCAACGTGTGGAGGACCGGATTCCTGGATCTTGCTTGCGAAGGGGGGCTAACGATCGGCGTGACTTCGAAGAAGGCCCGCAAGGACCCGATCCTGGATCGGCTCGATTCCGAACCAAGGCCCTCGGTCGAAGCGGTGTTAAAAGACACACCGACCGATGAATCGTCGGTTGCGACTCCGCCGGCCGGAGAAAGCACTCTCACAGATATTTCACCCCGGGATCCCTTGAGGCTGCTCCAGGCGCTGGGACCGGGGTTAATTACGGGTGCAAGCGACGATGATCCGAGCGGAATCGGCACCTACTCGCAAGTTGGAAGCCAGTTCGGATTCGGTCTCCTCTGGACGGCGCTCTTCACGTTTCCTTTGATGGCGGCCGTGCAAGAAATGTGCGCTCGCATCGCCCTGCACACCGGCGTGGGACTCGGCGTGAGCCTGCGTCGCAAATTTCCAACCTGGCTGGTGGGGAGCTGTATTCTTGCCCTCCTTATCGCCAATACCATCAACATCGGAGCCGACCTCGGCGCCGTTGCCGCCGGCGGTTCATTGCTCACGCATGGAACGGCGCAAACTGTGTGGTTGGTGATTCCGGCCGCCCTGCTCATTCTGGGATTACAACTGTTCGCCAACTACGCCACCATCTTTCGGATCTTCAAGTGGCTCACGTTGGCTCTGTTCGCGTACGTGATCACGGCTTTCTTCGCTCATCCCCGATTCCGGGCCGTAATCCAGGCGACGTTTATTCCGCACATCGAATTCACGTCGGCGTATATTACCGCTCTCGTCGCCATTCTCGGCACTACTATTTCCCCGTACCTGTTCTTCTGGCAGGCTTCATCGGAGGTGGATGAGATGAAGGCCGCCGGTCTGACGACCGTGGCGCAGCGACGCGGCGTGAAACTGAGCGAACTGAGGGCCGCCCGTACCGACATCTTCATCGGCATGCTGTTTTCCAATGTCGTGATGTACTTCATCATCCTAACGTCAGCCGCGGTGCTGCACGCTCACGGCAAGACAAACGTGCAAACTGCCGACCAGGCCGCAAGTGCACTCGCTCCGGTGGCCGGTCAGTACGCCTTCATCCTCTTCTCCGTGGGGATGATCGGCACCGGTCTCCTGGCGATTCCAATCCTTTCGGGCTCGGCCGCCTACGCGCTCACGGAGTTCTTTCGCTTGCCGGGCACACTTGCTACCAGGCCCCGGTATCGTCCCACGTTTTACCTGATCATCGTGGTGGCGACGCTCTGCGGGGTGGCAATGAACTTTATAGGCGTCAATCCGATCCGGGCGCTTTTCCTGACCGCCGTCATCAACGGCATGGTAGCACCGCCCCTGCTGGCGCTCATCGTGCTGCTGGCCTCGGACCGTGCGGTGATGAAGGACAAGGTAAGCGGTCCCTTGAGCAAGACTCTGACCTGGGCGGCAACCGGAATTATGGGAGTCGCGGCCGTTGCCCTGCTGGTCACGACGATCCATCTGTAATAGGCGCGAGCGCGTGCACCCACGTCGGGTGGGGGCCTACAATTTCATCCATATCGACCAGGAGGGATGAAATAATGACGGAGCCATTGCGCCGATTTGTACCTGCGATCCATCCACACATTCGCACGCACGCTCAGGCGAAACCGGTAAAGGTCGCGGACCAGTTGCCGCAGAACTTGAACGGGCGCATCGCACTCGTGATCACTAAGGGTGTCGGCACTATGTGGTGCGCGTACATATTCGCCGCCCTGGCGCTGATCGCGCTGCCCCAGGCGCTCCAGGGCGGGGTCCTGACCACGATCCAATGGCTCAGCCAGACCTTCATCCAACTCGTCATGTTGTCGGTCATCATGGTCGGCCAGAACTTGTTGAGTGCTGCATCCGACAAGCGGGCGGAAGACACGTGGAAAGATGCTGACGCCACGTTTCACACTGCCATGCAGATCCAGGACCACCTCGCGGCGCAAGATGCCCAGCTAGAGTCGCAAAGCGAGCGACTGGCGCACATTACCGCATTGCTCACGAAGGCGTACCCATCGCTCGCCGACACGCCCTGAGAGTCGACGGGGTATCGTGACGGTATCCGATCATTACTTGACGCTTGCTGTACCATAGAGTAGCCCTAGTCCTGTTCCCTCATGCCTCGGGGGAACGGGCTTCTTTTTTCCCGGGAGATCGATTTGACCGCACAGGACCGCTACTACATCACGACGACGATTCCCTACGTAAACGGCCGCCCACACATTGGCCACGCGGAGGAGTTCGTCCAGACCGACGCATTCGGGCGCTACCACCATCTGCGTGGGGACGAAACCTATGTGCTGACGGGCACGGACGAAAACTCTTTGACCAACGTCCTGGCGGCGGAGGCGGAAGGTCTCTCCCCGCAGGCACTGGTGGATCGCAACTCCTTGTGGTTCAAATCGCTGGCAGACGATCTGGGGTTCGACTACGACCAATTCATTCGCACTGCCGCCGACCCCCGGCATACCGCCGCGTCGCAGAAGATTTGGCGGGCAGTAGAAGCAGCCGGAGACCTATACAAACGGCGTTACAGCGGGCTGTACTGCGTACGCTGCGAGCTTTACTACGACGAAGACGAATTGATCGACGGGCTCTGTCCGGAGCACGGCATCCCGCCGCAACTGGTAGAGGAAGAAAATTACTTCTTCCGCCTTTCGAGATATACGGACACGCTGTACGAGCTCATTTCGTCGGATCGACTGCTGGTCATGCCGGATTTTCGGAAGAACGAAGTGCTGAGCTTCATTTCCCAGGGCCTGCAGGATTTCAGCGTGTCTCGATCTCACACCCGGGCGCATGGCTGGGGGATTCCGGTGCCGGATGATCCTACGCAGGTGATGTACGTGTGGTTCGACGCGTTGACCAATTACATCAGCGCGATTGACTACGCCGACGAGGGAGAGCTGTACGTTCGTTACTGGCTGGATAATCCTCATCGCGTTCACGCGCTGGGCAAGGGTGTGATTCGATTTCACGCGATCTACTGGCCGGCCATGCTGTTGTCGGCCGGGATTCCCCTCCCGGAGGCCGAATTCGTCCACGGCTATATCAACATTGCGGGCGCCAAAATGAGCAAGAGCCTGGGCAATACGATTGATCCGGCGGAGCTGGTGCAAACTTACGGCCGAGATGCCGTGCGCTACTTTCTGCTGCGTGGCATTTCGGCGACCCGCGATGCCGATTTTGCAGATGTGGAGGGCTTCCACGACCAGCTCAGGTCGCGCTACAACGCGGACCTGGCAAACGACCTCGGTAACCTGGTCAATCGCACAGTCACTATGGTTGGCCGCTTCGGAGGGGGCGCGGTTCCCGCTCCGGGTGAGGGCTCCGATCTCGATTCCTCCGTCCGAGACCTGGCCAACGCGGTTTCCCGGCGGGTAGAGACCGCGATGTTGGCGTACAATCCGCAACTCGCGCTCGACGCAATCTGGGAGCTCGTCACCCGGACCAACAAGTATGTCGAGGAGACGGCGCCCTGGGTCTTATCCCGGGTGGCCCGGGATGGCGACGAGACAGCCGCCGCAACTCTGGAGCAAGTCCTCTACACTCTGGCCGAGGGGGTGAGAATCATCGGGATGTTGCTCGAGCCCTTCGTGCCGGACACGGCGCAACGAATTCGGGCGCAACTCGGTTTGACACCCGAAATCGGCACTACGTGGAGCGAATCGCTTCGCTGGGGTCAGATGGCGCCCGGGACCACGGTAGCAGCACCCGAACCTCTGTTTCCTCGACTCGAACTGGCAGTTTAGAACTCGCCGGGTACACCGTCTGGTCGAGGACTGCGCAACCTGCGCCAGAGGCAGCGTGGAATCCTACGCGGCTGTACCCGGTACTATCGGGGTGTCGCCCCGAAGGAGATTACGATGCCCGAATCAGCACGTCGAAAGCCCCAGAAAGACGATGATGTGCAGCGCGCAATGCGCTACAGCCGCACCAAAGAATGGCTCGTACTGATCGGCATGACCTGGAGCGCATTGACCAGCTTTGTGGCCCTCACAACGGGAGCTTCCGGCAGGCTACGTCGCTGGGCGGAGCACTTCGCGCCTGCTCGTCTCGGGCCGGTTATGCCGTATACCCTGGTGGCAGGCATTCTAGGCTTCGTGACGTCGCTGCCGCTTTCATACTACGGCGGCTTCGTGGTGGAGCACCGATACGGCCTTTCAAACCAGACTCGACGCGCGTGGATACTCGACGGGTTCAAGGGGCTGGGAATTTCACTCGCGCTCGGACTTCCTCTGGCTCACGGCGTGTACTGGGTTATCCGGCGCTATCCACAGCGCTGGTGGGCGATCCTGTCGGGCGCCCTGGTTCCCTTCACCATCATCCTGAGCAATCTGGCACCGGTACTGCTGATGCCGCTCTTCAACAAGTTCGAACCGCTGCGCGATCGTGCCCTGGCAAAGCGCATCACGGACCTCGCGGCCGACGAGGGGGTGCGAGTCTCCGAAGTCATGCAGATGGACATGAGCAAGCAGACCAAGAAAGCCAATGCCATGTTCACCGGGATCGGGAATACGAAACGCATCATTCTGGCGGACACTCTCCTGGACGAATTCAGCGACGATGAGGTCGAGGTTGTCCTGGCCCACGAACTGGGTCACCAGGTGCATCGCGATATCTGGAAGTTGATCGGCTTGCAAGTGCCGGTGACGCTCTTTACCTTCTTTGCCGCCCACCGACTTACCCGCCCCATCATGGAGCGATACGGCAAACGGTGGGGGCTGCAGGTCGAGCGGGGTGCAGCCGATGTCGCCGCGCTACCACTCCTGTCACTCGTGGGCGGTACAGCCGGCACAGTGCTCGGTCCGGCCTTCAATGCGATTGTGCGTCGCTGGATCGAACATCCGGCCGACGTCTATGCCCTGGATGTCACCCGCAAGCGCGAGGCGTTTGTCAGCGCGATGGAGAAGCTGGGCAAGATGAATCTTTCAAATCCCCGGCCATCCACGCTGGTGAAATGGCTCCTGTACGATCATCCGACCTTGCAGGAACGCATCGACTTTGGGCGCAAGTACACGCCCAGATAGGCCGGATGGACGGCGCTCTATCGGTTGGCGAACGATCGCGTTGCGCCATCGGCGGACGCCTCAGACTTGAAACGTCCAAACGGCAGATAGGCGCGGGCTCGAAGTGCGAGGCTCATCGTCAGTCCCGTAATGAGGAGCGCATTGACCGGATGCAACGCGGCCAGTACGGAAGCTGAGTCGCCTACTTGTCCCAACACGATCTGCACGATCATCAATACGAACAACCCGACCGTCATTCCCATGAGCTGACGGGGCAGTCGACTGAGCAGTCCCGAGACAAGGACCAGGATCACGACCAGTCCGATGATGGAGCCGAATGCCGCATGCGCACCCCAATCGTTGTCGTGAGTTGTAGTCGTGCCATGGGAAAACCTAAATGCTCCGAGGCCGGCCAGATAGAATTGAATCGGCAGCATAACGAGAACGAGCCACACCAGCACGGACCAGACCTTTCGAGCACCCTCTGTCAACATGAACCACATCTCCCTTGCTGCGACGATTTTGCTTGATGCCACTCTATCAGTGAACCCAGCTTTTGCATAGAGTTGAATCGATTTAACCGAGCCGACTGGTTGCATGTTGCGGCAGTCGCGCTCATCGTCGTGGCCGCCTCCGTCTTGCGGTTCGGCAACCTGCCAGCGCGTGGCCTCATTTACTGGGATGAGGGCAAGTTCTTGCTCGAAGGGGTGCGGCTGGAAACGGGACTGCGCTTGCTTGCCGGCGCACATTCGTCCCTGTCCGCAGGTAAGGCCATCGGCACCGCGAAACCGACCCATGCGCTGCTGATCGCTCTGTCGTTCGGCCTCTTCGGCGTGCACGACTATACAGCGCTCTTCCTCAATGCCTTTGCCGGCGTGGTCGCTGTTGTGCTGGTGTACCGAATTGCCGGTTTGCTGTTCGATCCGACCATTGGCCTCGTGGCTGCACTGGTACTGGCCGTATCGGAGTACGACGTCATCTACAGTCGATCCGCACTTTCGGAAAGCGACGCCAACGCGCTCCTACTGCTGGGTGTCTTGTTGTGGGTCTACGAACGCTGTCGGATTGCACCCGGGCGCCGGTCCGTCCTGCTTTTGTCGGCAGCGGCATTCGCTTTCGGGCTCGCGTTCACGACGAACTACCGGATCATCGTTTACGTCGCGGTTATAGTTGCACTCGATCTACTGTACGAATTGAAGCAGGCAGGACTTCGCCAGACGATCGTTCGCGGCGGTCGGTGGATAGCTGGATGCGCCGTCGCCCCGTGCGTATGGCAGGTAATCGATATCGTGGCCCGCTCCCGAGGCACTGTTCTCTTTCGCAGCGAGATCACCCACCAACCCACCACGTACTTCGGCGAAGCGCTGTACCAGATCCATGGAGGAAAGCAGGCAGAGGTCGTGTTCGGGTCACTGCCGTACCTGCAATGGTTCATCGCATACGAGGGCTGGATCCTCAGCGTGCTATTGGGGCTCGGGATCGTGCTGGCAGTGCGCGTGCGTTCCTTTGCCTGGCTCGCAGTGCTATCCCCCGTGGTCGTGCCCTATCTCCTGTACATCTGGGCGCCGGTGATTGTGCCCCGGAACCTGGCCGCCGCCGTTCCCTTCACGGCCATCCTGATCGCGGCGGCACTCGTAGCAGTGGTGCGGCGGCTGGCCACGGGTCGGATATTTGTAGGGGTGCTGATCGTGCTTGTCGTGGCACTTGGCGTGGATGGCGCCCGGAGATCCTGGCGACTGAGCGCGGAACGTTCAGGCTTTACCCTGGCTGCGAACTATGTAGCTTCCCACGGAGGCGGCCCTGTGCTGACCACCAACGAGATCCCGGTCTTTTATTTTCGAGGAAGTAACGGTCAATGTCAGGCGGCCAGAGTCCCGCACTCGATGCGGGTGCTCGCAGCCGACGTGCGTGCCGGGTATCGATTCGCCATCATAGATCACGATTCCTGGCCGACGGCGCAGTACATCCATTTCCACTTGCGGCGCGTCGCACGGTATCCATCCACGCAGACGACGACGATCGGAGAGAATCTGATCGCAGCCGAAAACACGCATCCGCCCCACGGCGCCTACCCGATTCCGTACGTGGACGTTTTCCGGCTCACGAGTACCGGGTTACCGTTGCCCGGACAGCAGAAGGCTCAGATCTGTGATCTCAACGTGCTGTAGCGGCCTCATCCCTCCTCCGTGATGCGGAGACATGGGTCACGTCTCTCGGGAACGCGAGGCGGGTCGCCACGCCGGGCGACGCCCTACGACGAGGTCCCGTTTCGAGGGGAACGGCCGCAATCCATCACGGTCAGGCGCATGCAGAACCCCGCTACAACTCTGCGAAAACATTGTTTAAAAGCTCGGCGAGGGTGGGGTGCGCGAAGATCGCATCCTTCAATACGGGATAACGGATTCGACCCATCATGACCAGTTGAAACATGGCCATGATTTCGCCGCCTTCCAGCCCCAGGACGGCGGCTCCGACGATTTGCTGCGTGTCGGCGTCGACCACGGCTTTTACCGTGCCCCGGCTTTCACCTGTCTCCAGTGCTCGCGCCACGTTCGCCATCGGCATTGTTGCTACCTTCACGTGTGGGTACACTTGCCTCGCCTCGCGCTCGGTCATCCCGATCCGCCCTAACTGTGGGTCGGTGAACACGGTATAGGGGAGCATGCGGTCCTCGGTGGTTCGATTCCCTCCCTCGATCAGATTGGCGCGCAGCACCCGGAAATCGTCATAGGAGATGTGGGTGAAAGCGGGAGAACCGGCGACCTCTCCCAACGCATAGATGCCGTCCGCGCTGGTTTCCAGCCGTTCGTTGACTTTGATGACCCCGAATTCCGTCACCTCGACCCCGGCAGCGGATAAGTTCAACACCTCTGTGTTGGGAGTCCGCCCGGTGGCGACCAGGAGATGAGATCCCACGAGCACCTGTACTTCGTCTTCAATCTGAGCCGTGAGGCGAACCGTTCCCGCAACGCTCGACGCCACATCCTTCACCGTGGCATTCAGGAGGACCTCAATGCCATCCTCCTCAAAGATGGCGCGGAGCGCCTCCGCCATGTCGGAATCTTCGCGTGCCAGCAAGTGAGCGCCTCGCTCCACGATCGTGACACGACTCCCGAACCGCCGGAACATCTGTCCGAACTCGACCGCGATATAGCCGCCACCCAGGATCAATAGGTGCTCCGGCACCTCGTCGACTTCCATGAGGGTGGTGGAATTGAAGTGCGGCACAGCGCTGAGCCCCGGTAGCGGAGGATCGGCCGGTCGTGAGCCGGTGTCGATGGCGAAGAGGTCGGCGTGCAGATGTCGCGTTCCACCCCCGCGCAGGCGAACTTCGATTGATTTCGGTCCGGTGAAACGTGCTTCACCCATGATGATTTCGACGCCGCCGGCTTCGATCGCGCGCCGACTACCGGCCTCGAAGCTCGCGACCAGGTTACGCTTGCGCTGACGAACGACCTTTTGATCGACCGTTTCACCCTCTACCTCGACGCCATACTCAGGACCGCGCCGGGCCAGGTATGCAACCCGGGCACTGGCCACCATAGTCTTGGTGGGGGAGCATCCGGTGTTGATACACGTGCCGCCGATGTATTCGCGTTCGATGAGAGCAGTCCGCTTGCCGGCGGCGACGAGAGCCGTGCTGAGCGGCCCACCCCCCTGCCCCGAGCCGATGATGATCGCGTCGTACTGCTCCGCCTCAGGGCTGTCGTTCTCCGCCATCACGCTCTGTCCTCCATCTTCCCTTCCTTGAGCCAAGTCTGATATGCGGTGGCGGACCCTTGGGCCGTCGCCGCTGACCCTCAATCGTAAGCGAGGGGCGGTAAGAAGGTCGCAACCGGGGCCGTGGAGACGCTATAACTCGACGATAAAGCGGGCCCCGTGACCCGGTTGACTCTCGAGGCGAATGTGTCCACGGTGCGCTTCCACGATGCCGCGCGCGATCGCCAGTCCCAGCCCGGCGCCGCCACTTTCACGCGAACGTGACTTTTCGCCGCGATAGAAGCGATCGAACACGTGGGCTTGATCTTCCAGCGAAATCCCCTCGCCCGTGTCGGCGACCTCGACCTGGACGTGTCCCTGCAGCCAGCGCACCACGACATTCACCCGGCCCCCCGGCGGAGTATGACGTACCGCGTTGCCGATGAGATTGGTCAAGACCCGCTGCATGCGTGGCGCATCGACCGCCACGCCGGGCACGTCGTCGCAGGCGGCGACGAGCGTCACGCCCTTTTGTTGCGCTCCGACACGCATGGTCTCCACCACCTCGGCGACGAGATCGGCCAGCGGCACCACGGCCAGACGCAGTTCGAGATTGCCGCTGTCGATACGAACGAGCTCGAACAGGTCCTCAATCAGCCGGCCCAGGTGTTCGCTTTCGTGTTGAATCAAGCCCAGATACCGCTTCACGGCGTCGGCCTCGGTAACAACTCCATCGTTAATCGCTTCGATCATGGCCCGGATCGAGGTGAGGGGCGTTCGCAGGTCATGCGAGACCGCCGCGATCAAGTCTCTCCGTTCGCTCTCCAACCGCCGCTCGCGGGCAAACGATGCCCCCAGTTCGGAGGACATACGATTGAACGCTCTACCCAGATCGGCCAACTCGTCGACGCCCTGTACCTGCACCTCCGCATCGAACTCCCCGGCAGCGAGCCGGAGCGCACCTTCATGCAGCGCCTCAATTTGCCGGGAAGTAATGGCTGCCACTAAAAAGGCAAAAGCACAGGAGATGGTCAGGAAGTAGAGCATCGTGATCATCAAGATGTCGCGGTCGCTCCGTTCCGAGAACATGAGCAAGGGAGTCCACATGACGTTGACCACACCGGCCACGCTGCCGACCAACGAGGCGATCGCGATCTTTACGCCCAGACTGGGGACGAACCGGGCAGCCAACACCATGGCGCCACCGCCGGCCACCAATGACACAATGCCGGAGGTGACGAGATATTGGATGGCGGCGATCACGTGACTGCGTGGGGTGTGTAGCCAGCCGACAAACAACAGAACCGCGAGAGCGAGGCCCACGGCCAGGGACCCGATTACGACCAGAGCGACGCGCGACCACAGTTTCACGCAGGATCCACCTTGTACCCCACGCCCCACACCGTCTTCACGTACGAGGGCCGCACCGCGTCGGGCTCGACCTTCTCGCGCAGGCGTCGGATGTGCACCGTCACCGTGCTGGTGTCTCCGGGGAAATGGTAATCCCACACCTGATCGAGCAGTTGCTCGCGGGTGAAGACCTGGCCGGGATGACTGGCCAGGAAGAGCAGTAACTCGAATTCGCGAGCCGTGAGCTCCACCGGCAGACCGTCGCGTTCCACGGTGCGCATTTGCGGGTTGATGCGCAGTCCGCCGACCCGGACGATATCGCCCACCTGAGTTGAGGCTGACTGGGTTCGACGGAGCACGGCCGCTACGCGTGCCACCAATTCACGAGGGCTGAACGGCTTTGTCACGTAATCGTCCGCACCCAGCCCAAGACCGACGAGTTTGTCGATCTCCTCCGTCTTGGCGGTGAGCATGATGATCGGCACTTCTCGCGTGCTCCGAATCTGACGAGCGACCTCCAGGCCATCCATCTTCGGCAGCATCAGGTCGAGCACGACGAGATCGGCGTCAATCGAACGCTCCACGGCCTCTTCGCCGTTGGAGGCGGAAGAGACATGGTAGCCCTCGCGTCGCAGGTACTGCTCAACGACTTCCCGGATCGTCGGTTCGTCGTCGACGACCAGGATGTGGGCTCTGGCTGATGCCGCGTTCGTCATGGTAGTTCCGATCACCGTATTCTGCACCGATAGGTGAGGCCCGGCGGATGCGTCCGCCGAGCCCCAGCTGCTTGGTGAGGGCCGCTACCTAATGGTGCATCACGGCGGCGGTCAGCACACGCGTTCCCATGGAATGCATGGGGTGCTTGCTCTTTTCAGCGGTCACGACGAGCTGGTTAAACATCGTGTCCATGATCATATAGTGGCCACCGGCCATGTTGCCGTGGACGGTCAGTACACCTGCATAGGTCGTCATCTTGCTGCTGCTGGTGGTGGCCCAGACGACGTAGTACTTTCCATGCAACGATGCCACAGCGGGCAGGTTATCGGTGGTCACTTTGATATCAGCATCGTGCTTGGTGTAGGTGATGGTGGCCGAGCCGGTGGTGTGCATGGTCATCATCATCATGGCGTGCGACGCCCGCACCGGATGAAATTTCACCATGACCGGCGCGGCAACCGCCGACGCCAGGCTCACAGCCGTCAAGGCACCGGCCAGCACCACTCCTGAAATAACTCTACGCATCGTTCGAAACCCTCCTCAAGTAGACGTGGTAATTCACTTCTCACTCTGCGCCTGGTTTCTTACGTGCCAGTGATGGACATTACGGAAGTATTACAGGACGATTCATCCAATCAGACGCGACACCGCGCTCGTTTCCGAGGATCCGCATTCTCGTCTGTCATGACGGCATCCGTCTGCTCTCAGGTTCTCCCCGGACTGTCTCATGCCTTTTGACCACGAAACGCGCGAAAGGGGGTTGATGCAGCCGCTATTTTGACGTATGCTGGACACCGCTATCGCTGTCGCCGAGTAAGGAGAGTTTATGAACGTCAACGTTGCCCTGTTCTTCCATGTCTGTGGCGTCCTCGGACTGTTTGGTGCCGCCCTGGTGGAGACAACGAGCCTGCTCATGCTCAAGCGCACCTCCACTGTGACAGTGGGACGCGCCTGGGCGAGCCTGAACAAGCCACTCGAGTTCGTGTTCCCGATCAGTGCGGTGCTCCTCGTCGTGACGGGTCTCTACATGCTCCACGAGAACGCCGACTTCAAGACCGCGACTCAGCCGTGGGCGATGACGGTGCTCGTCTTCCTCGTCGTGCTAGCGATCATCGGGGCCGCCTTCAACGGTCAACGCATGAAGGCAATCCGACTGGGTTTGAACAGCGCACCAGAGGGATCAATGCCGGTTGATGTGGAGACCCGCATCCATGATCCCGCCCTGCTCACCTCGATCCTGTCGATGTCGTCGACAATTCTGGGCGCAGTCATGCTGATGACAATCAAACCCAGCAGCGCTATCACCTGCATCGTCATCGTGGTGGCGTGGATGATCGCCGGTGCCCTGATGGCGCATCCGTTGACACGCAGCCGCCCGATCCTTGCCGGCGTGGCGGGCTGAGAGTCTACCACACGGCAGTGCCCACTGCGGACTCCATCACCGGTTTGGACATCCGGACTGCAACTCCTTGCCGGCCACGACCAATAGCGCTCCACCATCGACCCGTTCTTCAGGAAGTGGATGAGTCGCGGGATGCACCTCTCCGGCGCGTCCTGCTTCGAGAAGGCATGACCGGCACCCTGGCAGGCATAAACCGGTCACTCCGTCGTACTCTGGAGCGAACCACCAGATCGTTCAGGAGGGAAAGATGAATTACCTAATGCTGTTGCAAACTGTTGGACTGCTTGGGCTACGACTTCGTTACTGGGTCATCATCGTCGTCGTGGTAGTGGTGCTGATCGCGCTCGCGTACATGGCGCGCGGTCGAAGGGTCTAGAGGCCTCCAAGTACAATCATCGCGCGAGGGTTCATAGGCGCCACGTTGCGGACTGCACGTGCAGCGCGTGGCACCGGTCGAGCGAAAGCGTTTCCAAA
>JANWJD010000245.1 GCA_025449555.1 Chloroflexota bacterium
GTTCACAATCTGATCAAATGCCACGGCCGCGAAGTCGGAGAACATCATCTCGGCCACCGGTCGAAATCCGGCCAGCGCCAGGCCGATGGAGGCGCCCACGAATCCAGTCTCCGAGATGGGCGTGTCCATCACCCGATTCGGACCAAACCTCTCCTGGAGTCCTTCCGTGAGTTTGAACGAGCCCCCCGCCGCGCCGATATCTTCTCCCAGCAGGACCACATTCTCGTCGGCCTCCATGGCATCCCGCAGCGCACGGTTGATAGCTTCGCGATACGTGACGGTTTCAGGCGTAGACATTGGTGGTCACCTCGCTCAGTTCCGGCCACGGAGCCGATTTTGCCCGCTCGACCGCGGCTTCAACCTCGACACCAATAGCTCCGTCGATGCGGTCTAACTCAGCTTCATTCGAGCTGCCGGCATCCATCAACCTGCGTCTGGCGACCGTGAGGGGGTCACGAGCCAGCCACGCTTTGACCTCTTCCTCCGGACGATACTTGGCCGGATCACTGCGTGAGTGCCCCCGATGTCGGTACGTCTTATACTCCAGAAAGGTTGGCCCTTCACCGACCCGGGCGAGAGCCGCGGCCTCTCGCGCCGACTCATACACCGCGACCACGTCGTTCCCATCCACGATCTGCGCGCGCATGGCGTACGCCGAGGCCCGTATCGCCAGATCCTCCACCGGTGTCGTGCTCCGCAGCGGGCTGTATTCCCCGTACAGGTTGTTCTCGCAGACGAACAGGACCGGCGCCTTCCAGACCGAGGCCAGATTCATTGCCTCATGAAATGCGCCGATATTGGTGGCGCCGTCCCCAAAGAACGTGGCCGATATTCGCCCATCCTGCCGTAACTGCGCCGCGCGCCCCAAGCCAACCGCGACCGGCAGGCCTGCGCCGACAATCGCGAACGATCCGTACAGACCGAGCCGGGCATCGGTGAGATGCATGGAGCCGCCTTTACCGTGATTGATGCCCGTGGCGCGACCTAACAACTCGGCGAAGGCGGCCTCGAGATCCAGACCGCGGGCGAGTGCATGATGGTGCCCGCGGTAGGTATAGGTTGAGTAATCATCGGGACGCAGCGCATGCGCCACTCCCACGGCAACTGCCTCCTGCCCCTGTGCCAGGTGCGTGGTCCCGGACACAAGCGACTGCATGAAGAGTCCCTGGACGGTCTCTTCAAAGACGCGAATGCGAACCATGTCGCGATACATGGTTGCGATGTCGGGATCCGCTGCCTGTTCAGTTGCTGCGGTCACAGGTTCAAACCTCCTCTCTTTCCGGCACGGTCATTCGGTCATGCCGTTTGGCGTCCCGACAGAGCCCCAAAGCGGGAACTCAATCGATCGAATGCGACCGCCAAAATGAGCAAACAGCCGCGCGCGATGTCTTGATAGAACGGGTCGATATTCATGAGAACCATGCCGTTGTTCAACACACTGATGACCAGCAGGCCGATGACGGTTCCCAGAATGGTGCCGCGTCCGCCGGTCAGGCTCGTGCCGCCCAGCACGATAGCGGTGACCACGGACAGTTCCATGCCCAACGCGGTGTTGGGTGAGGCCGAGCCCAATTGCGAGGAGTTGATCAACCCACCAAGCGAGACACAGAGGCCGGAGAGCACAAACCCGATAAAGATGAGACGCTTCGAACGTATGCCGACCAGTCGTGCCGCCAGCGGATTCGCGCCGATAGCATACATGGCGCGGCCAAAGGTGGTGTACCGGAGTACGAACCAGAAGATCGCGACTATCACCGCCAGAATGATGACCGGCACCGGAATGTTCAGAAAAGGACGGGCCGTCCCGATGGACGAGAAGTTGTTGACCGCCACCACCTGACCCGACGAGAGCACCTCCGTCAATCCACGGAACACTGCCAGTGTCCCGAGCGTGGTAATCAGCGCGTTTATCTCGATCACAGTCACCAGGAACCCGTTCAGGATGCCCAGGCCGGCGCCGGCTGCGACCGCAGCCAACACCCCGATGAACAGTCCATGGTCCTGAGCCACCACGGCCAGCACCATGCCGCAAAAGGCCGCCCCCGAGCCAACCGACAGGTCAAACTGGCCGGCGATCAACAGCATCGTACCGGGGGCCGCGATAATGCCGATGATCGAGGCAGCGGTCAGTATGTTCAGCAGGTTGTCCCAGGTAAAAAAGAAGGGCGCCTCGAAGGTGAAGTACAGGAACTCCGCCGCCAGCAGCACGACGAGCGCCATCACCGTGGAGATCACGAATGCTCGCCGTACCGGTCTGGTCGAAGGAATCACCGCGGCCGCGGTATTTCCCAACGTCGCCGGCGTTCCGGTTACCTCCGGATCTTGATCGGTGCCGCTATCGAGTGCATCCATCTAGTGTCCCTCAGCAATCAGTCGCTCCGTCGTGATCTCATTACCGTCCAGATTCGCGACAATCGCTCCCCGTGCCATGACGACTGCCCGATCGGCCACCTGCACGACCTCTTCATAATCGGACGTTGAGACCACGATTGCTACCCCTTCGGCCGCCAGGCCACGCAGCAGCTTATAAATTTCCTGACGAGCTCCCACGTCGACCCCGCGTGTGGGTTCTATCAGCACCAGTACCTTCGAATTCCGTTCTAACCAGCGGCCCAGCAGCACTTTCTGCTGATTGCCGCCGGATAACGTGGCGAGCAGTTGTGCCGGATCGTTGCGTGACCGCACCCCTAAAAGGTCGTGCCAGCGTGCGTAGATGGTCGATTCCATCCCGGACGTGATCAAAGCCCCAAGCCGCGCTATACGCGGCCACGATGGTGCAACGAGGTTCTCCGCTACCGAGCGCACCATGAACGCCGCTTCTCGCTGTCGGTCCGCCGGCATCAAACCAACGTCAGCCTCGATCGCTTCACGGGGATGACCAAAAGACATGGTCTCTCCGTTTAGCTCGAGTTTCCCGGCGGTCAGTGCACGCATCCCGAAGAGCGCTTCCGCTACCGATGCGGATCCCGAGCCGATCTTGCCGTAGAGTGCCACCACTTCTCCGGCGTAGGCCTCAAGGTTCACGTCCAGGAAGTCGTCCCCGGATGCGGCGGCTTCCAGGCGAATCCTGGGCTGTGCCGGCTCGTGGCGGGCGATCGACTCCGGCCGTTTTACCTCCCCAACCGCCCGACCCACCATCGCCTGTACCAGTTCCTTGCGCGCGAACTGTGCGACTTCTCCTCGGATCACCACATTACCGTCCCTCAAGACCTGGACCCGATCGGCGATGGTCGGAACCTCGTCCAGGCGATGGGTGATATAGATGATGGCGACTCCTCGGTCGCGCAGGCGCCGGATGAACTGGAACAGACGCTCGACCTCCTGTGACGAGAGCGCCGCGGTGGGCTCGTCCAGGATCAGACAGCGGGCATCCTCGGTCAGTTCCCGTGCGATTTCGATGATCTGACGCTCCCCCACGCGAAGTTCGCCGACAATTGCGTTCGGATCGAGCTCCACCTCCAGCTCCGTGAGTACCTGCACCGCCTTTCGGCGCACGGTAGACCAGTCCACCAGGCCGAGGCGGCGTGGGAGGTGACCCAGGGCGATGTTCTCGGCCACGGTCAGCGTGGGCGCGTCGACGATCTCCTGGAAGATCATGCGAATGCCTATCTGTCGGGCCGACACGGGATCGAGTGACTGCCGGATGTCGCCGTCGATGTGGATTTCTCCGGAATCCGGCTTGTAATCACCCGAAAGGATCTTGACCAGGGTCGATTTACCTGCCCCGTTTTCTCCCAGGAGGGCGAGCACCGAGCCCCCAACGGCGTCGAGGTCCACTCCATGGAGGACCTCGACGCCACTGAAGGATTTACGAATCGCGCGAGTCTGGAGCTCGAACGCCACTTACTTGCAGCTGAATTTGTACAGCTGACCGATGTTGGCGGCGTTAACCAGGCGGTGACGAACCAGGAGCAGTTTTGGTACCGACTGCCCCTTGACAAGTCGAATCAGATTCGGCACACCGATCTGACCGTACCTTTCCGGGAAGTATGTGGCGTCCGCCACCCACTGCGGATTCTTGCGAATGCCGCACCAGGAGGTCGGGTCAGCGCCCTCAGCAGCCACGAACAGGTCCTTGACTCGGCCGGCAGTACGCGCAGCAGCTTCGGCGCCTTCGACCCCATCATCGTTCAAGCCCGCCACGAAGATGCGGTGCTTGCCCGTGAGTCTGGTCAGCACGTCGGCGAACACGGTTCGTGCCAGGTCAACGCGATATGCATTCTCCTTGAGCAGATTATGGATCGGACAAAACCGCCTGAAGCCCTGCCGGAAACCACCCATCCGCTGCGTGTTGACGATACCGGCTGCAGGCTCCTCGAGTGACACATAGGCGTCGTACTTGCAATTGAAGTTCTGCTTGGCGTACTTGCCGAGCGCCATGCCGGCGATGATCCCGCCATACAGGTTGTTGGCACCCATAAAGGACTTTTCACATGGAGCTTGATGGATGTCGATCGCGATCACCGGTACGCTGGGTCCGGCCGTGCAGATCGATGGAGATGAGGCCGCGTCACTCTGGAAGTTCAGGTAGCCTTTCACCCCTTGCGTCTTGAAGCTCTGGGCGCACTGGAGCGTGACCGAAGTGAGTTCACGAGAATCGCACACGACCATGGTCGCGCCCGCGGCGGCGGCAGCTCGCTTGATACTCAAGGTCACCAGATGCACGAACGGCACCTGCTCGCCGAGCGAAATGTATCCGAGTTTAAGTCCCTTACCACTGCCTGGAGCAGGGGTTTCGAAGTTCGCAGCACCAGTCTCCTTTGGCAGTTTGAGTTGCGCGAGATTGACCGGTTTCAGTGCCTGAGCACGTGCGTGTAATCCGGACGCGAGTGACGTATGTGCCCCAATAACACTCGATAGGGTGAGCACGAGCGCACAGCCCACTGCGGTGATACCGAGTGGGCTGCTCCAGGTGCTCCGGTTCTTGAAAGACATCGCTCCAACCTCCTCTGAACGGACTGAAAAGGATTCTGGAATCGGTTCCAGCACGTTCCCACAATAAAACTTACCGCCTGTTGTGTCAATCTCGAATATCGGCAAAGTGCTCGAATGTGGGAATCAACGCGCGCTCCAACTGCTGTGCGCGGGACGAGATAGCAGGCAGTCGCGAGCCCACAGTAAGACGGATGGCGCCTCAGAGTTCGCCTACTGCGTTTCCAAGTGGGATGATCGGCAATGGCTTGTCCAGGCTCGGTACGGGTCCGTCCTGTAGGGCGGGGCCGCGAAGCAGTGCCCCGCCGCCCCGTTCCGTGTCGATTGCACAACCTCCACGTTGATCCTGCACTAGGCGAATCGCTGGCGCGCGAAATCGCGGAACAGGATCGTCTCGCAGACATTCTCGTTCTTGTTGGTGTCTTCCCAGTCCTGCCAGACGTATTCAATGGCGAAGTAGCCGTCGTAGCCGATCTCACCCATGCGGTCGATGATGCGCCCGTAGTCGATCACGTTCTCGGCGAATGACGTTTGCAGGCGTTCCCTGGCAGCTCCACGGCAGTGGAAGTGGCGCGCGTGCTCCAGCAAGGGCTCTACCTCCGCGTCAGGCGTACCCGTGGAGGTGAAATGCGTGTAGTCCAGTGTCAGTTCCAGGCCAGGAGTCATCTCCACCAGCTGCATCACCTTCTCAGGCGTGTCGACGATCGAGCCCAGGTGTCCCTCGATGGAGAGACGGATCCCGCGTTTGGCGGCCTGATCAACGCGCCACTTCAGCCCCTCGGACGCTCGCCGCATCGATTCATCCCAGGGCTCGTCCCCGAACCGTACGCCGGGTAGCACCGTCATGCCGGGCGCATGGAGCCGGTATGCCAGCTCCAGCATGTCCTCGAACGCTCCCTTTGCCTCCTGCTGCTGGCCCGCATCCGGATGGTTGACCGCCATGGTCTCGAAATCCACCGCTTGATAGAACAGGTCTGCCAACTCCAGGCCCGACTGCTCCAGGCGCTCTGCCAGAATGCCCGACCACATGGGGATATCTGCCCGGACCATTTCCGGACGAACATGGGACCGTCCACCAAAAATGCCGAGGTCCACCGCCTCCAGGTCCAGCATGCGAATGAGACGCAGCACATCCTGATGCGGAAGTAACGGCCAGGTAAAGTCAGCACATGCCAGCTTCATGGCGGCGATCTCCTCTCGATCCCAGTCATTACGACCTGTGGCCACCGTTTGGGGCGGTCGTGATTCCTACAATACCCTCACACCAGTAATCGATTCCAGGCGAGTGAAGCTCAAGCTGTACAAGCCCGTGGACTCTTTTGGCTACTCCTCTCGCTGACTACAGGTGCGCGAGTTCCCACTCCACGTGCTCGATA
>JANWJD010000246.1 GCA_025449555.1 Chloroflexota bacterium
AGGTAGGACCGTGAACCACCGGTTTGCCGCTCTTCCAGTCCAGCCGGTCCATCCAGAGCTCTCGCCCCACTGTTGCATCGTCCACCGCGCTCGCCCGCCAGGCATGGTAGAGCATCCAGGTCTGCCCGGCCGCGTCAGTGATAATCGTCTCCCCACCCGGACCGGCAGCCCGGCATTTCGAGCTGAGAATCGGGTTTCCCGGGCCGTCAGTGCAGGGACCAAGCGGCCCCTTACAGGTCGCGTAGCCGACCGCATAGCTAAAGGACGCATAGTCGTTAGCTGAAAAGAAGAGATAGTACTTGCCACCGTGCTCCCACATAAACGGCGCTTCAATGAGATTGCCTTCCCAGGAGGCGTCGTTCGCGAGCAGCCGGGCCGGTTTCCCGTGGAGGGTGAGTCCGTCGGAGGACAGTGGCTGGCTGTAGAGGTGGACCGGCACGCCGCAACAATTTCCATCATTCTTCCAGAGGAGGTAGACGTGGCCCGAAGTATCGCGGAAGACGTCGGGATCGATGTCGCCGCCTAACGATGCCTGGCAAAGAACGGGCTTGCTACTGCGATCGATGAAGGGCCCGGCCGGGGACGTAGCAACGGCACGACCCAGGCACTCGTGTCCCACTGCCGAATCGCGTGCGGCGTAGTACAGGACGTACTTGCCGTTCGAGCCCCGGAATACATCGGGCGCCCAGATGTCAGAGGCAACCCAGCGCGGAGGGACCGGGAAGGCATCGTGACCTGCGGTCCAGTGCACCAGGTCGCGCGAGTGCAGCGTGGGGATATCCACACTGTCGCTATTCGTAGCGTAGGCATAGTAGGTGGTGCCCACTTTCAGCACGAAGGGATCCGGGAAGTTGTGCGCATACACGGGATTCTTGAACGGTTTCGAACTCGAACTTGCCTGGCTGCCCGTACCACAGCCGGCAGTCACTAGCATCAGGATGATTGCCAGACAGGGAATCAAGGGCAGATTGCAGCGCGACGCACGTTTCACGGCACACCTCCCAACGCGCTCCTACAGCAAGATTCTAACCGCGCATTTGGAATCTCGAATGTGATCACGAGTCGAACACGATACTACACTGTGGGGAATCCGAGAGCTGATGGTCGCGGGCAGTCGGTTAGAAGACAGGGGATATGGGTGCGAGATAATGAAGAAGGGGCGCGTGCTGCGTACCGCGTAAGGTTCGATACGGAGCCCGAGCTCATCGGCAGCGCTCCGGGCCGGATCAACCTGATTGGCGAACATACCGACTACAATGGCGGCTTCGTGCTGCCGTGCGCGATCAATTTTCGGGTAGCCGCGGCGATGGGACAGGGGACCGGCGAGCTGTATTCAGTGGACTTCGACGAAGCCCGCCCGTCCGGCGGCTGTAAGGAAGACTCGTGGGTCGATTATCCCCGAGGGGTGGCATGGGCCCTGGCCGATGCGGGCTATACCGTGGGCCGCTTCCAGGCAGCTTTTGCCGGCGATGTGCCGCGGGCTTCCGGGCTCTCATCGTCGGCCGCCATCGAATGCGCCACGGGGGTAGCATTGAACGATCTCTTTGGATTCGGCCTGGATTACAAAGAACTGGCTCGCCTGTGCCAGCGGGCGGAGAACCGGTTCGTCGGCGTCAACAGCGGCATCATGGATCAGTATGCCTCGCTCCTGTGCCGGCGGGACGCGGCCTTACTGATTGATTGCCGTTCACTCGAGGCCACATCTGTCCCTTTTCGTCTGGAGGAGTCGGGACTGTCGCTTCTGGTCTGCGATACCGGAGTGGAGAGGGAGCTGGGGAACACCGGTTATAATGATCGCCGCGCCAGCTGCGAGCGCGCAGCGCAGGAACTGAGCGTGGATCTGCTGCGCGATGCCACACTCGAGGACCTGGACCGATTGCGCGGCGTGGAGTTGAAGCGCGCCCGCCATGTGATCTCCGAAAACGAACGGGTGCTGGCGGCAGTGGAGGCACTGAAACGCAGTGACTATGCAGGTTTGGGCCGTCTGATGTACGAGTCCCACGCGTCGCTGCGAGACGACTATGAGGTTTCGACCAGGGAGTTGGATGCCTTCGTCACGATTGCTTCCAACTATCAGGCACTGGGGGCACGTCTTACCGGCGCCGGTTTTGGAGGCTGTGCTATCGCGCTGATCGCCGACGATGCGGTTGAGGTACTCGAGGAGGCGGTCATCAGCCGATTCGCGGAGGCGGGATTCGGCCGGCCTACGTTCTACGTAGTTCAGCCATCCGACGGTGCAGAGGTAGTGCAATGACAGGCAATGGCGCACAACGGAAACAGAGGCAGATCGAGGATCTACTGGAGCAGCTCGACCTGGGAGCGATTGTATTGGGACGCTTCGCGAACTTTGCCTGGTATACCGGCGGCGCCGACAATCGCGTCGACCACTCTTCGCCGTTTGGCGTCGCACAGATTGTCATCACGCGAGATCGAGACTACGTGCTCACGAACTCGATTGAAGCGGAGCGTATGACGAACGAACAAACTGCTTCGCTGGAGGTCGTTTCGTATCCCTGGTACGAGGACCCTTCTCCCACCTTGCGCGCGCTCAGCGGCGGACTCCCCATCGGTTCAGATGGCGACGTGGCGGACTCCCGGGATGTCTCAGCCGAGGTCGACATGCTTCGCCGGGTACTGGATGCCGATGCCGTGGCCCAGTACCGCGAGGTCGGACGGCTGACCGTGGCAGCGGTGGATGAAGCTGCAAGTGAGCTGACTCCCGGCATGAGTGAGTACGAGGCTGCCGGCCGATTGGAAGCTGCCTGCCGGCGCCGAGGCCTGTACAGCCCGGTCCTGATGGCCGCCGGCGACGATCGAATTACGCGGTATCGGCATCCCGTCGTTCACGATGCCACCTTCCACCGACGAGTCATGCTGGTGGTGTGCGGCGAGCGGTTCGGACTCTATGCCGACCTCACCCGGTTCGTTCATTTCGAGCAGCCGGATGTCGAGCTCCGGCACCGCTTTGCCGCCTGTGACACGATCCTCCGGCGGATGCGTGAGGACGCTACCCGGCCGGGTAGGACGCTAGCGGATGCGTTCGAGGAATGCCGGCGCTATTATGCTGAAGCGGGCTTTCCGGACGAGTGGAGGTTGCACCATCAGGGCGGGATGACCGGCTACGCCACGCGGGAAGTGATTGCGACTCCTCTCACCCACGATCCGATTGAGGTTGGACAGGCGTTCGCCTGGAATCCCTCCGTCACGGGCGCCAAGGCGGAAGAGACGTTTGTACTGACTGAGTCAGGACCGGAGATCGTAACCCGGGTCACGTAGCGGGTAGCAGATATGGACCGTTGAGGAGACAGACATTCATGGTCTGCGACCGCCGCGACGGATGAAAACGGGGCAGCGCAGCCGGTGCCGGAGCGTGACAGCGCCCGAGCTCTCTGCGAAGGAGCGCCGAGCTACCTGTCCCTGGGACCTGGCGAGCTGGATCGCCATTATTTTCACCCGAGAGGCAGAAACTCGTGCAGTCGGCACAGAGAAGGTTACGACAGTTCCAGCACGCTCGATTGCACCGACTCCACGAATGAGGCACGTGATTGCGTGGGGTCGCGATATAGTGCGGGCCCGCAGCGCAGCGTGATTCTCCAGCGTTCTCCTCGCCCGTAGGCGAAGCCCATTGGGATGACCGGGATGGGCTCTCCACGTCTGGACTGCGCGAGATCGACGATGGAAGCAAAACCCGGCAGGAAGGGAGAGGATTCCTCCAGCCCCCGTTTCGGGGTGTACACCGGATCGACATTGGGATATGCTTCCGGAAACATGGCCAGAACATCACCGGCCACCAGCACCTCGACGGCGGACCGTACCGAGCGACGCACCGATCGACGGACGTCTTCTGTGGGGGGTGCAGTAAAAGTGAGACTACCTGGGCGAGGCGATCTGAGCACCACCGGCCACCTGACCACGCGGCATATGCGTTCGACGGATGTCCGCGCCAACCTACCGGGCAACCAGTCCAGCGCGATATAGAGGTGCACGCAGCGAGGAAGCGCCGCCAGCAGGACACACCCGTCGTAGAGATGGTGGACGTGGCGGCAGACGAGCAGCACCGGTCCGGACGAGGGAACGTGCTCCAGGCCCTCGACACGAAGAAGAGCGTGTCGCCGTAACCGTGATGCGCACCAATGGCGGATCAGAGTCTGGGCAACACGCTCTACCTGTGAGGTGACGGCGGTGTGACCCGCCGTCCCTCTCAAGCGCGGCTTATCAGGCGTACCGTTTCACCCGCTTGTCTGCCACACTCTGGCAACTAACACACAGCGTGGCGAAGGGAAGCGCCTCCAGACGTCGGGGCGGAATGGTCCCTGAGCAGGAGCTGCAGGTACCATAGTTTCCGGCAGCCAGACGCTCCAGCGCGCCATCAATCTCCGCCAGGCGGCTGCTCAGCATGACGTTGAGTGCCTCATCCCGGTTGTAGCTCGACGGTGGTACGCCGTCGATGTCGATTTCGAGATCGAGCGCGCCTTCGGCCATCGACTGCATGCGAGAGACGACAGCCTTACGTTCGCGTAAGAGTCGCTCTTCAATGGTGACGGAGAGATCTACTGGATTTCCAAGTGCCATAGTCGGTCCCTTTCTGGTCACAAAGTGGGGGTCATGGGAGGTGTGTTTTGAATTCGTAGAGCGGCTTCTAGCAAGAAGCGGGCCACGCGAAAAAATCCCTGCGTGGACGGAGAAAACTACGAAGATGTTCTGACTATACACCTAGTTTCTTAGAATCGAGTGAGCCTACCATCGTGCGTCCTGAAAATAGAACCACCTCTGGTCGGGTCAGCCTGGTGACGATCCACAGCAGCGCCACGACGGCGAGATCGATGAGCGCATCCGTGGGCCTGACCGGGCGGCGAGGAAATAAGGTGAACGCCGGTAACAGGGACAACCACAGCAGGGCGCATGCCCAGATCCACCAACGGATACCGCGTGCCAGTGTATGAAACAACGGCAGACAGTACAAAGCGGCCAGCACGATGCCGATCGTGATCCGGCCCGAGGCGAAATACTCCACGTACGATTTGGAATTGAGAAACACGACAAAGAGCAGAATGTTAAGCAACAAAGCCCACAATTCGGGACGAAACAGCCTGCG
>JANWJD010000247.1 GCA_025449555.1 Chloroflexota bacterium
AGCTAGCATCGGAGGTGCGCCGGAGGGGCCGCGAGGTACCTGCGGCGCGCGCTGATCGAGCCTCCCGTTGCGAGCGAGCGTTCGGCGGTGCTGCATCAACTGGGATCCGCCGAGCTGCTGGCCCGCGAGCCGGACGCAGCTGACCACCTCGCACAAGCGCTGAACGTCACCAGAGATCGTGGAACGCGGGCAGGGATCGCGTTGCTGCTCGGCCGTGCGGCCGTAAGCACGGGCCGACTCGCCGACGCACGAGAGTGGCTCGGAGCGGAGATCGAGCAACTCGAAGACACGCAGCCTGAACTAGCCGCGCGGCTTGAGACCTACCGGTCCGCGGCGGGAGTCTGGCACCCACGGTTCGCTCCGGAGTTGGAGCGCGACCTGCCGCGCTTACGGACGCTCGCGGCCCGTGGCGGAGCAGGGGGACGTTCATTGTGGTTGTTGATCGCGTTCCGGTCAGCGTTTGATGGTGGGCCCCCGAGCAGATCCTCCCGCTGATTGAGCAAGGGCTCGATGAAGGACGGTTGATCGAATCGGAATCGGCCGAGGCGATCGAGATCTCGTGGGCGGTCCGGGCTCTTACCTTCATCGACGAACTCGACCGTGCGGACTGTCTGATCGACGATATGGTCACCGACTCGCGCCGGCGTGGCTCGGTGATGGGGTACGCTACCACCAGCACGTGGCGGGCTGCAATCGCGCTCCGTCGGGGTCTGATCCCGTCGGCCGAGGTCGACGCGCGCGCGGCCGTCGAGTTGACGACAGCGCATGGTTTGCATTTCCTCTCTCCCTACGCGCATGGCTTTCTCGGCGAGGCGCTGATCGAACAGGGCGAGCTAGACCGGGCCGCTGAAGTGTTCGAGCTCGCGGAGCTCGGGCCGATGCGCGGCACGCGTCCCGAGTTGCGATTCTTACATGCGCGTGCTCGTGCACGTTTTGCGCGCGGGGAAACCGCAGCCGCTATCGCTGACCTGCGTTCCTGCGAAGCCAGCCAGGATGGGCCGGGCTTTCGCAATCCGAACAAACTAGCGTGGCGCTCTACTCTGGCACTCGCGCTGCCAGTGAATTTGCGTGAGGAGGCGATGTCGCTCGTCGACGTAGAACTCGACCTGGGGCGCAAGATCGGGCAACCCCGCGCTATCGGGATTGCGCTGCGCACCCGCGGCCTACTGTGCAAAGGAGAACAGCAGGTATTGCTTCTGACTCAAGCAGTCGCTGCTCTCGAGGCATGCCCGTCGCGGCTCGAACAGGCCCGCGCCCTGACTGAACTCGGCTCTGCTCTGCGGCGCGCCAGCCGGCGCAGGGAGGCCCAAGAGCTCCTTCGGCGCGCGCTCGACCTCGCGGCCGGCTGCGGGGCTCGAGCCCTCGCTGCACGGGCACGCGAGGAACTACTCACCGCTGGCGCGCGGCCACGCCGGGAGCGCGTGAGCGGAGTCGACGCGCTCACGACGAGCGAACGGCGCGTAGCTCAGATGGCCGCTACAGGGATGACCAATCGTGAGATTGCGCAGGCCCTGTTCGTGACCATGAAGGCGGTCGCGTTGCACCTTACCCACGTCTACGAGAAGCTCGAGATCGCAGGGCGGTCAGAGTTGTCCGTTGCGCTTGGAGATGCCAACGCATCCGAACCGAACCGCTAGGGGCTCACTCCGGGGAGGCACAGCAGCGAGTAACTGCTCCAGCCTGTATCCACCAGCGTCAATCGGCAATCATCAATGCAAGCGTCCTCTTGGCCGCCCGGGATACCGACCTGCCAGCCTCAGTGATCCGACGGTTCGACCAGCGACGCCAGACGCCTCAGCCCTCGCGCGACCTGCGACCGCGCCACCGAGGTGACGAGCGGGAGCACGCGTATGGGCTGCGGCTCCGGCGCCGAGACCGGTGAGTAGCGTGGCGCCGGTACCGGTGCAGGCTTCGCGGTGGTAGAACCGCCGACACCAGGTGGTCCGCCTTCCGCTTCCATCGTGGCTGCACCGGAGTCTTCGTCGTCTAACCCCGGTTCCGCAGCGCGGCTATGCTCCTGGGACATCATTTTCGCTTCCAGGTTGCGGGCAAACTCCCCGATCAGGCGGCTGGCCACATCCTGCATAATGCCCCGACCAAACTGCGCCACGCGGCCCGACACGTCGACCTGCGACGTGAGATGCACTACCGTGCGATTCGGGCCTTCCTCCTCCAAACGCGAGGTCGTGGTGCTGGAAGCATTGCCGGTTCCCCTGGTTTCGCGCCCCGAGGCGACCAGTACGACGGTGTGCGTTGCCTCGTCGATCTGACTGATGGTCGCGGTGCCTTTATACGACATCTGCACTGCGCCCAATTTGATTTTTACCGTACCTTTATACTCCGTATCGCTCACCACTTCAGTGAGCTCGGCTCCAGGCATACAGGGCGCCACTTCCTGCACGTTCAGGAGGAAATCCCAGACGCGTTGCAGCGGAGCATTGACGGTGAAGCTGTTGTCGAACTCCATAGATATCTCCCCGAAGCTGGAACAGTGAGCAACTCTCGTCTCTAGAGTACAGCCTATCTACAGCCTGCACCGGCGCGGCAGGCCTGACACGCAATCCGTCACTGGCGAACCCGGTGCGTTCGGGCTACTCTGGACTACAGTTCAATGGCGAGGTGATGAAATGTGCCGGAGTATCAAGACTTTGCGTGGAACGGAAGCCGCGTCATCCGAGGAAGAGATCCGTGCGGCGGCCCTGCAGTTCGTGCGGAAGATCAGCGGATATCGTGTGCCGTCGCGCGCCAACCAACCCGCGTTTGATGCAGCCGTCGACGAGATAGCTGCGTCTAGCCGCCGGCTATTGGATACTCTGCCCGCCGGCCCGAGAACTACGCCAACCGTGTCGACCATTCCTCGGTCGATTTCGAAAACCAGGAGTGCATAAGCCAGGCAACGCAGGTTTACTTCGATGCCTCGTCGTCGGACTCCGACGCCATGCACGCCTGAGGCTACCGGTAGGGCGCGGGTTATCTGATCAGAGATAGCCGCGTGTTGCCCGTGCACAATCTTCGAGCCGCAGGCATCCGCACTCCAGAGCATGGCCGAGCAAAACCCGCATACGCTGCGTGCGCTCGATCAGTGCATCCACCTCCGACAGCTTCTCCCGCGCCAGGATTTGCCATCGATCCGACATGGGAACGTCCTCATCAAATCCTTCGAACAGGGTACGGATCTCATTGATCGTGAAGCCGGCTTGTCGGGCGAAATGAATCAAGGCGAGCCGGTCCAGGATCTCGGGTCCAAAACGACGTTGACCGCCGGCACGTCGCGGTGCAGGAATGAGACCGACATGCTCGTAGTAGCGGATGGCCGACGCCTGGATTCCTGCCTGGCGCGCGACCACACCGATCGATAACTCTTCCACGGTCGGATTTGCCTCTTGACTTGAAGTGCACTTTAAGTCTTATCGTAGCTCTTAGGCGAAAACGCCGACAATCCACGACCATATCCCGGAAAGGATACTCCCATGACTAGGACCATCAACCGGACCAGCGAAGACATCGACCTCGCTTGCAGCCTCACGGCTGCCGAGCAGGCTGACCGGGGACAGGAGTTCGAGCACCTGTTCGCGGATGCCACCGCTGTCATCGAATTGGACGAAGGGTACGCGCTGGCTTTTCCGAACCATGATACCTGGATTACTCGGGCGGTAGAGATAGTCATTGCGGAGCGCAAATGCTGTCCCTTCTTCCGCTTCTCGTTTGACTTCGAAGCGGACGGCGGGCCGGTGTGGTTGCACATCATGGGCCCCGACGAGGTCAAGCCGTTCATCCGAGACCGATTGGTGCCGTCTCATCTCGCGATCGGAGGTTTGGAGTGCACGCATCACGAGAACGTGTTATGAGCCTGGAGCAGAGGGCCGGTCTTGTGAACCAGCAGGCAGACAAAGGCGATGACGACGGGGCCAAAGAGTGTTTCAGGCAGCCGAAAGTTGTGCCCTTGGCGAGCTCAGTGGCGAGGAGAGAAACGCAGAATACGGTCGTGGCCCGTGTCGGCTACATAGAGGTTTCCCATGGTATCGACCACTACTCCGCGAGGCGCCTCGAATTGGCTACGCTGCCGACCTCCCGTCCCCCATCGCCGAAGAAGCGTGCCATGGTCCGTGAACATATACACGCTGTTGCTCGCTGCAATGGACACAAAGATATGACCATGTCGGTCGACGGCCACGGCACGGAAGGCATGTAAGGGCGATCCGCCCGGCACGGTGAGGGAGTTTGCGATCCAAGTGCGGAGCAGCTTGCCCGAGGGCGCGTACAGGCGGACCACATCGCTACCGCGCGTGACGACGTAGACGTCGCCGGTATCGTCGACTGCCACGCCGGTTGGGGCGTCGTGACCAATTCCCCCGATATTCCACTGGGCAAGCGGTTCTCCCGAGGTAGAGAGCTTCCGCACCTCGCGACTCCCGGCGAGCACCACGAAAACGTCACCATGGGTATCCACCGCGACTGCAACAGGATTTCGAAAATGGCCAGGCCCGGCTTCGGTCGCACCGAGCACGGCGAGTGGCTCACCCTGAGGCGATAACACCTGGATCCGGTCATTCCCCGAGTCGGCGACGTACATGTTCCCGGTCAGGTCGACCGCGATGCCGGCGGGGTTCCGAAACTGCCCAGGGCCTGAACCGAGCCTTCCCCAGTGCGCCACCACCTTGCCGGTTGGAGCGAGTTTGCTGATGCGATCGTGCCCGGTATCAGCCACGTAGACATTGCCCTTACGGTCCACGGCCACACCGGAGGGTCCACTGAACTCGGTGGGCCCGGTGCCCGTACGTGTCCAGACAGCGAGTTGCTTCCCGCTTGGAGAGAGCTTCACCACGCCTGGGACACCCGCGTCCGCTACATAGAGGTTGTCCGTGCCGTCGACTGCAACATCGCCTGCGAAGTGATGCGCGCCACGAAGGGATCCCGCCGACTCCCATTGGAAGAGTAGAACACCGGACGCTGACACCTTCTGGATGACGCCATCGAAGGCATCGGCGATGTACACGTTGCCGCGCGCGTCTACCGTGACGCTATTGGGCAGGAGGAGCCCGCCGGTGTGGGAATTCCGGAGCGTCCATCGTGCCAGCACCGTGCCACGCGGTGAAAGCACCTGGACGCGATAGTTCCCCAGGTCGGCGACGTAGATGTTGCCCCGCGGGCTAACAGCAAGGTCAGTTGGATGGTTGTACTGACCCGAACCGTGCCCGGGTGTTCCCCAGATCGCGAGGAGTGTACCGCGCGGCGAGAACTTCTGGATGGTATCGTTGTAGACATCCGACACGTACAGATTCCCCTGGGCATCGACCACGAGGCTGTCCCCGGATGCAATGCGTCGGCCACGCCATACACCCGATGGCGAGAAGATCTGGATGCGATGATTGCCCGCATCTGCGATGTAGACATTTCCGCGCGCGTCCAACGCTACGCTGGTGGGACCGTTCAGTTGCCCGTCTCCAGATCCTTTCGCCCCCCACTGCACTATTGGCCTTCCGTTCGGCGAGAACCTTTGAACGATGCTGCGGTTCTGGTCGACTACGTAGACCTCATTGTGGCGATCGACGGCGATGCTCACCGGGTATTCGAAGTGTCCCGGAGGCGATATCGGGCCTCCCCAGATCGCGTCCGGTGCGATTGACACGGGCGCGAGTCCGTCGTCGGATCCTGATGTCCGGCTGTGGAGGACTGCCAGCACGATTGCACTCATGAGGAGAGCCAAAATGAGCAGCAGCGTGCCGTAGAGCGCAGACCTGGCCGGCAAGCCGCGCCTATGAGGTATGGAGAGCCAGTGAAGCGAACGTGAGTGCGTCGGTCCGAAACCGATCATACGCTGCGGGTCCTGACTGCGCGCGACCATTTCGAAGTGCGCCCGCTGTTCGCCCTTGAGGGTGAGGGCCTCGGCCAGTCGTTCGACTGTGACCCGATGAGGGATCCTCCGAACGCCCCGTTCGAGCGCACTGATCGCTTCTGTACTTAAGCGCGCGCGCTCCGCCAACTCCTCCTGAGTCATTCCAGCGGCGACGCGCTGAAGACGCAAGAGCGCCCCGAATTCCGAGGTCTGCGTCGGAGTCGTCACACCCCTCACCCTCTGCTTCCACCAGACAGGATGCTCTATCACCGAAGTATGGTGCCAATCCGCGTTGTACGGCTACACGTACGGGCGATTGTGCGGGTTGTACGTGGTCATCGACCTGAGATGTAGTCAACGTGAATGGCGGAGTCGCCGCCACAGAAAGGAGGCCGTATGATGCACATCGTCACCACGTGATGAGGCGCACCTTTCCGCGGACTAACTATCGAACAAAGGAAGGAATGACATGCAACGACTCACTTTTGCCCTCTTGACCCTGGCGATCATGGGTTCGATCCAAACAGCCCAGGCAGCGCAGTACGTGTCCGCCGCAGGCGTCACGTACGTGGCCTTCGGCGATGGCCTTTCGCTCGGGTCCCCCAGCTACGTGGATCGCCTCGCACGACATCTGCCCAAGGGAGCCGGCTATCGCAATCTCGCGTCTCCCTACGGCACCCTTGCGGACGTGATCTCGAGCGAACTCCCGACGGCACTCGCCGTCCACCCCAAGCTGGTCACGATTTGGCTGGGAGGAGGCAACGATGGCAGGGTGGGAACGCCTCCTGCCACCTACAGACGGGAACTGCATCGCCTGCTTGCAGCCCTGCAAAGTGCCCACGCCATGGTGTTCATCGGCACCGTGCCGAATTCGCTCGCGATGCCGTTCTTCACATCGAAGGGTACCGAATTCGCGCAGGGCGCGGCAGCCCATGCCCGGGCATTCAACGGCGCCATTCGCAGCGAGGCGGCAACCCAGGGGGCGACAGTCATTGACATCTACGGTGTCACCAACCGCATCTGGAGCAATCCCGCATTCGTGGTGCCTGACGGGCTGCATCTCACTGCAGCAGGGGAAGCGGCCATTGCCCGAATCTTCTATCGAGTAATGCACCACAAGGGCGTGCTGTAGCCTGCCAGCGGCCTTGGGAGCGACCTAGACTTCGATTCCTGTTTGCGGTGAAATGTCCCCTCTTCCTATCCCAGATGGGACATGACACCGGAGCATTCCAGCCGTAGCGTGGTTTCTAGAGAGCCGGCCAACACGGCTCTCAGACACGGTTCACCCGTGCCGGAAAGGAAACACAGCTATGAAAACCATGATCAACTCCACCGCGGTTCACCACCACGGAGCAATGGCAGTGCAGACCGCGCCGGGCGGCCCTCCGAAGGGAGGCAATCGATGAACGCAGTTCATCACACGAGACAGACCACCAGAACCTACAATCCCTGGCTGGTCTTCGCGGTAGCCGCCGTGGCGCAGTTTATGGTGGTGCTCGACGCGTCGATCACCAACGTCGCGCTGCCCACGATTCAACGTGGATTGCATTTCTCGCCCGTGGATTTGCAATGGGTAGTCAACATCTACGTCCTGACGTTCGGCGGCTTTCTCCTCCTGGGCGGACGCGCCGGAGACCTGTTCGGCCGTCGCCGCCTCTTCATCATCGGTCTGCTCGGCTTCTCCCTGGCCTCACTGGCAGGAGGGCTGGCTCAGTCAGCCGGCATGTTGGTCGCAGCGCGCGCTCTTCAAGGTTTGGGCGCCGCCGTCATCGCGCCCGTGACGCTCGCCATTGTGGGCAGCACGTTTGCCGAGGGGGCAGCCCGCAATAAGGCAGTGGGCATCTTTGGAGCTCTGGCCGGCGTGGGTGGGGCAGCCGGTGTGATGCTCGGTGGTGTCTTGACGACCGACTTTGGCTGGCGCTGGGTGCTGTTCGTCAACGTCCCAATCGGTCTGTTCGCCGCGGTCGCCGCTCCACGGTTTATCCCGCGAGATACCCTGCCGGACCGGCGAGGCGCCTTCGATCTGCTTGGCGCCGTCACCATCACCTCCGGTCTGATGGCCCTGGTATACGCCGTGGTCAAAGCACCGGACAATGGGTGGGGATCGGTGACTACCCTCGGTTTCCTGGGAGCAGCCTCCCTCCTGATCCTGGCGTTCATCCTCGTCGAACGTCGCTCATCATCGCCACTGGTCAGACTCGGGATTTTCAGGACGCGCAACGTGACCGTGGCGGATGTGGCAAGTATGTTGGGAGGCTCGGGCGCGTTCGCCATGTTCTACTTCATCTCCCTGTACATGCAGATCGTCTTGCGGTACTCGGCGCTGCAGGCGGGTGTTCGGTTTCTCCCGTTCGCCATTACCGTGATCGTCGCCGCCGGCCTGACGTCACAGCTCGTCACTCGCGTCGGCTACAAGTACGTGATGGTCATCGGTCTGATGGTGACCGCCTCGGGTCTGGCGTTGATGACCCGGGTCAGAGTCGACGGGGTGTACGGGACTGACGTGCTGCCCGCCATGGTGATCGTCGCGTTCGGGTTCGGCATGTTCTTGCTCTCGGCCCAAATCGCGTCTGTGACCGGCGTTCGAGCATCGGAAATCGGTCTGGCATCAGGGTTGGTCAACGCGTTTCAGCAGATCGGTCGTGCGGTGGGATTGGCTGCTCTGATCAGTATCTCAACCACCGAATTCAACGGAGTGATCAAAACCACGGGCACATCACTCGCGTACCCTACGGCGCTGGTCAGTGGCTACCAACACGCATTCCTCGCCGGAGCCCTGCTCGCGATTGCCGGAGCCATGCTCGTCCTGTTCCTGTTGCCCCAGGGCGGCGCCGAACAATCGCACAGCGACCAATCCCAATCTCAAGAGGAGACGCTTTCAATCGTTGCCTGATCGACCGGCGAGGCGCGCCGGCTGTGTCCGAAGTCGGCGGGTCATGTCTTATCTCCGTGATTGAGATAAGCCGTGGCCCGCCAAACATACGTGGTGTTTCTCCGCCGCCCATCGTGGCGGCACCAACCAATTTTAGCTTCCTGTGTCCGTGCCGCCGTACGCCGTCCGAGTGAAGCCTCAACGTACCGGCTGCGTTACGAGTTTTCCACCGAGAGGTACTATGCAGAGAAGAGATCGGTAGGGCACACCTGGGGAGGCACGGTTCCGGCGAATCTAGTTCTCGCCCGAATAGTACGATGGCACGGGTAATCCGATCGGTCGATCAGGACACGGTACACCTGAGCCTGCTTCAGACCAAGCTCTTTTTGCCGCCTCCGCGCCGCAATCTGGTGAGCCGCCGGCGCCTCACCGAGCGCCTGTCGACCGGAACCCAAGGTTCGCTCACTGTCGTCATCGCGCCCGCCGGGTGGGGCAAGACATCCTTACTCGGCGAGTGGCATGCCCACCGGCACACGGGTGCATCACCCGTCGCCTGGCTCTCGCTGGACGAAGGAGACAACGATTTCGTACGGTTCGTGCGCTATCTTATCGCCGCACTTCAGACTTTCCAGCCAGATCTGGGCCACCTCGCGCTTACTTCCTTGCACTCACCTCAGCCTCCTCCAGCGCAAGCGCTCCTGACCCTTCTGTTGAACGACCTCGCTGATCTGTCCGACGATCGCGTCCTCGGGCTCGACGACTATCACGCCATCAACAATCCCGAAATTCATGGCGCTGTCGCCTTTCTGCTCGATCATCTGCCGTCGCAACTTCACCTCCTCATCGCCTCGCGCTTCGAGCCTCCTCTGCCGCTGGCGCGCTTACGCGCTCGCGGACAATTGACCGAGGTGCGGGCCGTGGACCTGCGCTTCTCCCCGCACGAAGCCGCCACATTTCTCAATGACAGTATGGCCTTGCAACTCTCGATGGACGATGTCGCTGCCCTTGAGACTCGCACCGAGGGTTGGATCGCCGGTTTGCAGCTCGCCGCCCTGTCGTTGCGCGATCGGGAACCCCATCATCGCCACGACTTCATCACGACGCTCAGTGGAACGCATCGCTACGTTCTCGACTACTTAGCCGGCGAGGTCTTTGACCGCCAACCAGGCGACATCCAGCGCTTTCTACTCTACACATCCATCCTTGGTGGCCTCAGTAGCTCGCTCTGTGCCGCGGTCGCGGGTGAACCCGGCGATGGCGCTCCCGATAACGACGCTCAGTCGATGCTGGAGAGACTGGACGATGCCAGCCTGTTCATCGTTCGCTTGGACGACAATCGGATCTGGTATCGATATCATCACCTCTTTGTCGAGTTCTTGCGCGAGCGGTTGCGGCACGAGCAACCGGACCTCATTCCTGAGCTCCATCGGCGGGCCTCACACTGGCTCGCGGAGAACGGTCGGCTGGCGTACGCGGCGGAACATTCGCTGGCTGCGGAGGACTCCGAGGAAGCAGCCCGCCTGATCGAACAGGCGATCAGGCCGACCATCTGGCAAAGCGGGGAGTTGAGCACACTCCAATACTGGCTCAAGCGCCTACCTCGCAGCGCGACCCGCCGGCGCCCCCGTCTTTCGCTCGATCTCGCCTGGGCGCTGCTGTGGAGTGCACAGATCGACGCCATAGAGCCACGTCTGCAAGATGTCGAGCACTCGATCGCCGATCTCCCTGCGTCCGATGTGGCGCCATGGCGCGGCGAAATTTCAGCAATCCGCGCCGAGCTGGCGAGCCAGGCGGGCGAGATTGCTACCGCCATCGACCTGGCGCACCATGCACTTGAAGCTCTGCCGCAGGACGATCGATTGGCGCGTGGTGCGACCACAGGGCTCCTGGGACAGGCGTACCTCCTCGGCGGGGATGCCGTGGCCGCCGGTCATGCGTTCGCTGAAGCATTCGTCCTCGGACAGGCGGCGGACACCATCACGCTCGCGTTGATTGCCGGCGGGCGTCTGGTCCAGGCTCAGACCTTGCAAGGCCGGCTCCATCAGGCGGCAGCAACCTATCGACAGACATGTGAACTTGCGTCTCTCCATGGGGTACCTGATACGCCGGCAGTCGGTGCGGCTCAGGTGTATATGGCAGACGTGCTGCGAGAATGGAATGACCTCGATGCGGCGGAGGATCTCGCACGCTCCGGAATCGCCCATTGCGTGCAATGGGCCGGACTGGCGGGACTGGCATTGGATGGCTACCTTTCCCTGGCACGTCTCCTCCAGGCTCGCGGCGACACCGGTGGCGCAGGTATCAGCCTGTCCCAGGCTTCGGCTCTCGGTCGAGACGCCGGCGTCTCTCAGTACGCCAACCGCGTCGGCGTTGCCCAGGTGCGACTCTGGCTCGAGAATGGAGATGGTCCCGCGGCGATGCGCTGGGCCGACGAACGAGCAGACGTCTGGCGCCAGGGTGAACAGGGCGGGTACGTGGATCTGCTGGAGCATCTCATGCTGGCCCGGTTGTACATTCTGGATCGCCGCTCGGGTGATGCGGAAACTCTGCTGGGTCGCCTCCTGACCATCGCTGAGGATGGAGGCCTGATGGGGTGCGCGATCGAGATTCTGATGCTGCGTGCCGTTTGCCTCCAGGCACAGGGGCAGGCGGCGCATGCCATGATCGCCCTGACTGGCGCGCTGTCTCGCGCCGAGTCGGCGGGGTACATTCGTCTCTTCGCGGATGAAGGTCTACCGATGATCAAGCTTTTGCAGGAGGCGCGCGCGCGCGCGCTAATGCCGACTTATGTCAACTCACTGCTTGCGGCCTGCGAACTCAGCGGCGCTTCTGTGGCCGACGTTCACTCACGGGATACCTTGTTGCCCGAGCCGCTCACCGCACGCGAGTTGGAATTGTTGGGCTTGATGGCCGCCGGACTCACCACCTCCGAAATAGCGGCGCAACT
>JANWJD010000248.1 GCA_025449555.1 Chloroflexota bacterium
ACGTGGCGTACGGTCTCCTCTGTTACGGGTCGGGCGGGCGTATTCATCAAGACTGCTCCGCCTGAGACGTGGGCAGGATCGATGCCAGGCTCTGACGTTCCTGCTGTGAATACGCCAAGCCGAAGGCAGACAGGTCCAGAAGTTGAACGCGACCAAAGTGCGATGAAAAACTTGGTTGGCGCTCAACGCTCGAACGTGGCACAATGCTCTTCGTCCCCACCTCCCATTCATTCTGCGAACCATCGTTTCCGTGGGGGGCAACGTGCACAATCCGGAGCATACGAGTGTCACCGTACGCATTCCTGTCGCGCTGCGCGATCGCACCGGCAATAAGCGCCAGGTCCATGCGGCCGGCAGGACCGTACGCGAAGTCATCGATTCGCTGGAGCGGGAGCATCCTGGAATCCGCTACAATCTCTGTCATGAGACGGGGGAGTTGCGACCCTACGTGAACGTCTTCGTCGGACAGGAAAACGTGCGTTTCATGGATGGGTTAGATACACCTGTACCGGCCGGATCCCTACTTCATATCGTCCATTCCGTGGCGGGCGGATAAGCACGCCGTACATATCGACAGGAGGATAACGATTTTGAACAGTTCATTTCCGGCCGGCACATTCCTGCTCCTCGTGGGTACCAAGCGAGGCTTATTTGTACTGAGCTCGCCGGATAGAGAGACCTGGACCGTGGAAAGCGAGAGCTTGCGAGGCACTCGCGTGTTCAACGCGATCCTCGACCAGCGCTCCGGTCAACGCATGTTTGCTGCCGATAACGGTGACTTCTTCGGAACCTTCTTGCGCTACAGCGACGACTTTGGCGCCACCTGGCAGGAGCCGACCACGGGGATCCAGTTTCCTGAGGAAAGCGGCCGAAAACTCACCAATATCTGGATCATTCAACCGGGCCGCGATGAGGATCCAGACGTCGTCTATGCCGGAGTCGATCCCGCCAGCTTGTGGAAGAGCACAGACCGCGGCGAGAACTGGAACCTCGTCACCGGTCTGGAAGCACACCCGACCCGTGAGACCTGGGGACCTGGAGCCGGAGGGCTGTGCCTGCATTCGATCGTGCCCGATCACTCGGACCCGGATCGCATGTGGATCGGGATCTCAGCCGTCGGCTGTATGAAGACGGTCGACGGCGGCCAGACCTGGACACACGCTAACAAGAACACTCGCGCCGGTTTCCAGCCAGATATGTATCCCGAATACGGACAGTGCATCCACCGCTTGGTCCAACACCCGACTCAACCCGACACCCTGTATCAGCAGAACCATTGCGGGGTGTACATGAGCACCGATGGGGCGAACGACTGGCAGGATATTCAGGCCAATCTCCCCTCGGAATTCGGCTTTCCGATCGCGTTCGACGCTCATCGCCCCGAAACACTTTTCACGATCGTGGAAGACGGGATGGCCCGGACGAACGTCAATAGTCACTTCACCGTCTACCGTACCGAGAAACCGGGGGATGAGTGGAAGGAGACCCGAATTGGATTGCCGGAGGGTAAGAACGTCCGGCTCGGGGTGCTGCGTCACGGTATGTGCGCCGATACCGAGGACCCTTGCGGCGTCTACGTCGGGTCGAACACGGGGCAGCTCTTTGCCTCGTCCGATCGAGGAGAGAACTGGCGGATGATCTGCGATTTTTTGCCGGCCATCTACTCGGTCAACGTTGCGGTAGTACAGTAACGATCTAGCTGCTCGGGTTCCGGCGCCGCCCCTCATGCTGGAGGCGTTGCGCCGGAACCTGCTGCCCGGAATGCGCCTGCCGGTCGAATCTCGGCGACGACGTAAGCTTAATTGCGTAATTATCCAACCCGGGACGAGGAGGAGGGCAGCATGCGGGCTCGATTGCCGGTGCGGATCCTGTTGGTGTGTAGCTACGTGTTCACCATCGTGTTGCTCGGTCGGGGCTCAATGCTGCCGGCACGGGTGCAGGCGGATTCCGCCACCAATGTAACCGTCCATTACTTTCGGTTCGCGGGCGATTACGGGACGATGGACACCACGACCGGGTGGAATCTCTGGATGTGGCCGTACCAACCGGTTTCCGGAGCGGGAGCCGCGTACGCCTTCAGCGACACCGACTCGTTCGGCGAGGTCGCACACGTCGCAATTCCGGGAGCCAACACGAAGGTTGGAATCATCGTTCGGCAGGGTGATTTCAAGAGCAAGGATACGCCCAACGATCGTTTCGTTGATACCCCAAACGGCAGCGCAGAGGTCTGGGTCGTGCAGGGCGACCCGACCATCTACTACTCGGCGGGTGCTGCGGAAACGGCAAAATCCGAGGCCACAAAGTCCAAGCCCCTGCACGCTTTTCTGGACAGTCCGACCGGAGTGTCGATGAAGTTCACCAATCCGGTCGATCTCACGACCACCAAGCCAGGTGATTTCAGTGTAATGGACACCGCCACGGGTGCCGCGATCCCAGTAACCGGGCTGGCAGACCTTTCGGGCCAGAATCCAACCCATTCCGATCTGCTCACCGTCACCTTGGGAAGAGCGCCCGATGTGACCCATCGGCTGACCATCACCTACGGATCGTATGCTGCCCTGCCTGTGTATCCGCGCTTGGTGCTCAATGATTCCCAGTACACGTACACGGGGAGCGATCTCGGGAACGTGTACACTCCCACCGGCACCGGTTTTCGCCTGTGGGCGCCGCTGGCTTCAGCCGTCACCCTGGTCGTGTATAAGGATCTTCAGGGTGATCTGCAAACCGTCACCCCGATGGTCAAGAGCGACCACGGCACCTGGACCGCTACCGTCAACGGCGATCTAAAAAACATGATGTATTACTACCGGGTAACGAATTTCGGGACGTCGGCGCCCGGCATGGACCCGTACGCCTACAACGCTCCGGCCAACGGATCGCTCGCCAACGACAAAGTTGACCCATCCGGTCAGGGCTTCCTCAGTCAAATCGTCGACTTATCCTCCACCAATCCGGCCGGCTGGAGCAGTGATACCTACCGCGCCACGAAGCAACCGGAGAACGCCTCCCTGTGGGAAGTCCACGAGCGTGATTTTTCCATCAACCCGAACTCGGGCATGACGCACCGCGGCACGTACCTGGCTTTCACCGAGACCGGCACCAAGAGCCCCTCCGGTACTCCGACCGGTGTCGATCACATCAAGGCGCTGGGTGTGTCCCATGTCGAACTGCTGCCGACCCAACGCTGCGCCTCAATCGACGAACTGACTGCCGGCCAGACTACCCTGGCGGCCAGCGGCGACTACAAGCGCTACAACTGGTGTTACGACCCCTTGCAATACAACGTGTTGAACGGAGCATACGCCACCAATCCCAATGGGCCGGCCCGCATCGGCGAGTACAAACAGATGGTGATGGCATTGCACAAGCATGGCCTGGGTGTCGTGCAGGACGTAGTCTACAATCACACGGCAAATACAGCAGTCTTCGACAACATCGTTCCGAACTATTACTACCGCCAGGATTACTCCGGTGCGGTGGAGACTGCTTCCTGCTGCCCCGATCTGGCCGCCGAGCGACCGATGGTGCGAAAGCTGATTCTGGATTCGGTGGCCTACCTGGCCAAGCAGTACCACCTGGATGGCTTCCGGTTCGACCTGATGTCGCTGTTGGGCACGGGAACGGTCAAGGCGCTCTCTCAGGAGTTGCACCAGCTGAACCCGCACGTGGTGGTTCTGGGCGAGCCGTGGGATCTTGGCGCCACCTTGACCAACGATCAGCAACTGACCGAAGGCGGCCAACGAGGGTTGAAGGTTGCCGTGTTCAACGATCAGATCCGCAATGCCATCCAGGGCAGTCCGTTCGACCGAACGGTCAAAGGCTACGCCACGGGAGATCCCTCGCAGGCCGGCGCGATCAAGATCGGGATCGCCGGCGAGACGCACTACAGAGCGGGCCCCAGCGGCTTTGCCGACAGCCCGCAAGAGGTCATCAATTACGCCTCGGTCCACGACAATCTCACCATCTGGGACCACATCCAGGCAGCCGATGCCACCGCCGATGATGCCACCAGGATCAACATGGATGAACTTGCCCAGGGCATAGTGTTCACCGCTCAGGGCATTCCGTTCATGGCGGGCGGCGACGAAATGCTGCGTACCAAAGGCGGGAACGACAATTCATACCAGGCCGGTGACGCGGTCAACATGCTCGATTGGAGCCGCCTCGACACTTACAAATCGGTGGTTGCCTACTACGCCAATCTGCTGCGACTCCGGAACACTCATCCTGCGTTTCGAATGCCGACTGCCGGGATGATTCAAAATCACCTCATCTTTATGGACAGTCCCCGGTCCACGGTCGAATACAAGCTCATCGGGCACGCCAACAAGGACTTGTGGAACAGTATCGTGGTGGCGTTGAACCCCAATCCCAGCGCAGTGAAGGTAAAACTTCCGAAGGGTAGCTGGAATCTGGTTGCAACCCAGGGCACGATCGGCACGAAGACGCTCGGCCACCGAACCGGAAGCGTCAGCGTACCTGGATATAGCATGGATGTGCTCTATCAGAGATAGTTCGAAACTCGCGGCGAGGCTATCTTGACATTTTCCGGCAGACGTAGGGATCGCCCGGCGTGGCGATGAGCCCTCGCCTCTCCATGCGCAACAGAGCGGGCCAGGAGGGCAGGCGCGGGGGCCTACGAAGATTGCGGTATTGGGCGAACGCGGGACGGCGCGGGGGCCGTCCCCTACGGACCTGGCGGCGAATGGCGGGTCTGACGGACGAAATGTTGCAAGCGAGCGATCGGCTTGCAGCTTCCGACCCTATTTACGAAAACCACTGGAGGAACGCACTCCACGTGGAGTGGCCGGCGCCTGTGCCAGGATTGCGACACTCGTGCCGTTCAACTTCACAGTGACGGTCCCGCTGGTCAGGGGGTAGTGCGTCCCTGAAAGGGCGTCCGTCAGCACCGTGCCGGCCGGCAAGCCGGGAATCTTCAGCTTCACCGTGTGCGCGCCGGCGTCGTCGTTGAACACAACCGCGACACTCTGCTTACTGTCATGCCGCAGGAAGGACACGACACGTTGCGTGTTATTCAGTACCAGCGGTGTGATCGTCCCGTCTCGCAGCGCCGGATTCGCAGCCCGTATGTGCAGAACCGTTCGGTAATACGATTGCAGGCCCGTGTCGGGATGCTGCCAATCGAAGAATTGGCGCGACACATACGATGAATCCGGACTGGCGGCGTTTGCCATTCCCGCCTCATCCCCGTAGTAAATCGTCGGTGCTCCGAGCCACGTTGCCTGGAAGGTTGCCACCTGTTTGAGCTGGGCCTTGTTGCCGAGCAGCGAGGTGAGAATGCGCGAGGTGTCGTGCGAATCCACCAGATTCATCGACGCATACAGTGCCGGCAGTGGGTACTTTTGCACCATCTGCAGCAATTGATTGAAGAAGCTCGTGGCGGTCGCCGGCACGCCGGTCTGCGTGTCGGCGCCGCGAGCGAAGAACTGCAACACGATGTCCCGGAATCGGTAATTCATGGCCCCGTCGAACTCGTTTCCCATGAGATACGGCACAGCGTCAATTGGGGCGAGATCACACTCGCACACCATCACGTCTTCCGGAAACTTTGCCTTCACAGCGGCCCGGAAGTCCTGCCACCAGGTGTGGCTTTTGAAAGTCGCGGCATCGAGTCGCCAACCGTCCGTGCCGGTATTCAGCCAGTGCTGGGCGACCGAATCGGGACTTCGAAAAATAAAGTCCTTGACCGCTGGGCTCTCATTGAGCTGCGGCAAATCCCCTGCATTGGGAAAGGTCACCGGGTTGTCCGGCCAGGATGCGAAGGTGTACCACGAGAAGTACGGCGACTTTTGCGACTGATACGCTCCCAGGTTCGGATAGCGATTGTACTTATTGAAGTACACGCTGTCGGCGCCGGTGTGGTTGAACACGCCATCCAGGATGACGCGCATTCCGGACGCATGAGCGTCCGCCAGCAGTTTCAGCAGGATTTGCATCGTGCCAAAGTGCGGATCGATCGTGTAATAGTCGCTCGTGTCGTACTTGTGGCTGCTCAGCGCCAGAAAGATTGGGTTCAGATATAGGGTATTGACACCCAGGTCCTTCAGATAACCGAGCTTGTCGTCGATCCCTTGCAGGTCGCCTCCATAGAATCCGCTCGTTCCCTGCGGAGGGTCTGACTGGCCGGCATAAAACGTTGGTTTGGGCTCACTCCCGAGGGGAGCCATGACACTCCTGTCATTCGAGGGATCACCGTTGTAAAAGCTGTCGGGGAAGATCTGGTAGTAGACCGCGTCCGGCGCCCAGGAGGGTGTCTTGAAGGTAGACACATACGAGGTCAAATGAAATTGCTGAGCGGGGGCGCCTTTGGATGCGGTACCGGCCGTGTTTTCACCGGCCGGGCCGTCTGCATACCATCGTTTAGTGCTCCCTTTCGTCACCAGGAAGTCGTAGACATACACGGCAACATCCTTCGGGACAAAGCGAGTGCGCCATAGGTCAAACGACCTGCTCCGGCTTTCGATCGACAGTGCGTGATGCCCGCGTGCCCGTGACGTCAACTGCTCGTAATACAGGGTGACCGACGACGCTCCCGCATGTGCGGTTCGCAGTTTCAGCGTCACGATCGTTCCGGCCGGCACTGCACCAAAGGGAGAGCGATACGTCAGGAGACGAGGATCGTGTAGAAGTGCTTTCGTGTTAATCGCGGGCGATGACGACTGGTTCAGTGAACCGCCGGCTGACCGTTCAATCGGGGCGGCCGTGGTAACCGGCACGAGGGATGCCAGGGCTAGCACAGTCAATGCGGCAGTCATTCGAACTGGGAACAAAAGTACCCCTCCTGCGGTTCGGCCTTCACCGGCGACGACGGCACGTTCGTGCGCCATGGTGGGTCCCCCAGTATGCTCGACAGACGTCTTGAGTTCGGAAAAATGTGCTTCTTCCCGCTCCTGCTATGAAGTTCCGCCTGGAGGGAGTCGAATCCCGGTTGAACGCCGCACGTGTTCCGGCAAGGCTTTGAAGTATGATGCACCCAAACGCACCGTCTTCTCGGCACTCGACGGCAAGGCGTAACTGTGATATATTCCACGCGAGATTGGAGCATGTAGAACCACCGTGTGATGATGCCAGGAACTGGATCACCATCGGTGGATTTGGCATGTTTTCTTCATCTGCGAGTGTTGACTGCTAGGGGCCGGCACTCGCGGTGCACCCGCAGTTCGGGGGACGTGGAAGAAGGCGAAGGAGGAGAGAGCGTCAACAGACACTGAACGGCACGTATCTCATCGCAACCATCGAATCTAAAGAGGAGAGATAAGTTGAGGAAATACCTACATGTCGCCATCGCGCTGGCGCTGGGCCTGGCCTTTGCTCTGACATCGGCCCATGTCTCCGCCGCGAGCCGCGTGTCGGCAAGCACGACCCCACCCAAGCTCAAAGCAGGCGTAAGTCTGACGGTCTGGGACTACTTCTGCAAGACCGGCCAGACCACGTGCCCCGAGCGTGATACCGAGTGGACGGTCATCAAGCAGTGGGAAAAGATCTCCAAGGACAAGGTGAACTTCCCCACCAATCCGGACAACCACGACAACAAGATGTGCACGGCAGGCCCCGCCAAGCAGGGTCCGGATCTCGTGGCCGGTCCGCACAACGAAATGGGCCCGATGGTAGCGTGCCAGACACTTTCGCCCGTTCCGGCCTGGGCATGGTCTCCGACCGACAAAAAGAAGTACATCAAGGCAGCGATCCAATCGACCACCATCAGCGGGAAGTCGTACTCGATGCCGTGGGCCATTGAGACCACCGGCCTTTTCTACAACAAGGCGCTGATCAAGGCCAGTGCATTCGCACCCGCGAAGGGCCAGAAGTACCTGACCTGGAGCAAGCTCATCAAGACTTTCCAGAAGCTCAACGTCAGCAATGGGCTTCCGTTTGGTTGGGATCAAGCCAACTTTTACTTCGACTATGCGTTCATCTCCGGTAACGGCGGTTACGTGTTCAAGTACACGAAGTCCGGCTACGATTACCACCAGATCGGGCTGGACAGCGCCGGCGCCATCAAGGGCATCAAATTCATCGGCGACCTTAACGCCAATGGAAAGTACAAGCTGTATCCTGCGTCGATGAACGATTCCACGGCCGGCGGGCTGTTCACCGGCGGGAAACTCGCCGCGTACTACACCGGTCCCTGGAACGAAGCCAACTTCGACGCCGCGCACTTGAACTACGGGTTTGCGCCCCTTCCGTCATTCGACGGAACGCATCCCTCGCGACCGTTCTCCGGTCTCCAGGTGTACGCCATCAATGCGTTCTCGGCGCACAAGAATGAGGCGGCCTCGCTCATGGCGTATCTGACCACCCACATGCAGACGCCCGAATTTCACACCTCGGGTCGCATTCCGGTGATCACCAGCATCCTGAACTCGAAGACGGTCCAGAAGAATGCGGTCGCCGGTGGGCTGGCCAAGGCTGCGCTCGCCGCCGCCCCAATGCCAAACATTGCCGAGATGAATCAGGTGTGGGGACCGATGGGCACTGCCATCGGGAACGTCGTGACCGGCAAGGATACGGCCTCCGCCGCAGCCAAAGCCGCAGTTACTCAGATCAAATCCGACATCGCCAAGGCACATGGTGGATAGCCTGACGAGGTCCTAAGAGGCACCTGCCGGTGGAGTCCATTGGGGCTCCGCCGGCACTTTCCAACTTCGGGAGGAATGGAAGGCATGGCGACGAGCGCTCGCGCAACCACCCCACGCGGCCGTTCCAGGCTCGGCGACTCCCTCTACGCGTATGGCTTCATTGGCCCAGCGATTCTGGCGATGGTTGTCGCCAGCTTTATTCCCATTGTTTTTACGATCTTTGTAGCCTTCACGAACTGGGACGGGTACCACAACGCGCTGGTGCAAGGGTTCCACTTTGTGGGCTTCGCCAATTTTCAAGAAATTGCAAACAGCTTTCAAGCGTCGGTGCTCGGAGTGGTCATCTGGACATTGGTGTTTGCCACTCTCTCCACCCTGATCAATTTCGGACTCGGGTTGTTCCTCGCATTCTTGCTCAACAACCCGAACATGCCCGAAAGAAATTTGTATCGGACGATCTTGATCCTGCCGTGGGCGCTGCCCGCTGCGATCACGATTCTTGCCTGGACGGGACTGCTGAACACGGACTACGGACCGTTCAATCTCATGTTGAGCAGCATTCACCTCGGACCATTCAATCCCGGTCATGTACCGTGGTTGACCGACCCGAACTGGGCCCGGTTCTCGGTGATTATGGTAAACGCCTGGTTCGGATTTCCGTTCATGATGACGGCTTGTTTGGGCGCCCTGCAGGCTATTCCGACGGATCTCGGAGAGGCAGCAGAGGTCGACGGCGCGGGTGTCATGACCCGTTTTCGGAAGATTACTCTGCCGCTGCTGCGCGCTGCTACGCTTCCCCTGGTCATCAGTACCTTCGCCTACAACCTGAACAACTTCGGAGCTGTGTACCTGCTCACGGCGGGTGGCCCCACTGCCTCGGGCAGCAGTTCAGGAGCGACGGACATCTTACCGACGTACACCTACAATCTCGCCATCGTGCTCAACCGTTACGGTTTGGCGTGCGCGTATTCCATTATCATTTTCATCTTCATCGGATCGCTGAGCGCGGCACAGATGAAGTACAGCCGGGCTTTTGAGGATCTCGAACGATGATCGAGCAACAGAGTGGAGAACAAGCAGCCGGAGCAGTCGCGGCGCCGACCGCCGGTCAGACCGGCATCCTGATCGCGAAGGCTGAAGCGTTGTCTCGCGGCCGAACCCGGAGCCACTTGCGTCCCGATGAAGTCGCGTTTCTGTGGGTGAGCCGGATCATCATCTGGGTATTCATACTCGCGGTGATCGTCCCGATCGCGCTCATCGTGATCGCGTCCCTGACCGCAGGAAACTCGCTGCTCGTGACCTCCGTCATCCCATCCAACCTGTCATTTGAACACTGGCGCAATGTATTCGACCCGAAACAGACCAGCATGCTGATCTGGTTGCGCAACAGCGCGATCGTCGCCGGCTCAACGGCTGTCCTGTCTGTGCTCCTGGTCGCCACCACCGGATACGCGTTTAGTCGCTTCCGTTTCTACGGCAAGAAGTACGGGCTCATGGCCCTGCTGCTGATGCAGATGTTCCCGGCCCAGATGTCGTTCGTGGCTCTGTACTTCTTCCTGCTCAAAATCGGCCTGTTGAACACCTTGCAGGGTTTGGTCATCGTGTTTCTGGGCGGCGGCATACCGTTCAACGCCTGGCTGTTCAAGGGGTACGTCGACGGTCTGCCGCGAGACCTCGAAGAATCTGCGTATGTCGACGGGGCAACCAAATGGCAGGCGTTCTGGAAAGTGATCCTGCCGCTCACTCGCCCGATGATGGCAGTTATCTTCATTTTCGTCACCATCGGGATCTATAACGATTACATTCTGACCAATTTCTTGATCTCCGATCCATCGAAATACACGGTCGCCGTCGGACTGCGTGGCTTCATCAATAACCAGTTCGGACAGAACTGGAACGACTTCGCCGCCGGCGCGATCGTGGCTGCAATCCCCATCGCTTTGTTGTTTCTCATCTTCCAGCGCTGGCTGGTTTCAGGTCTGGCGGCAGGCGCTGTGAAAGGGTGACCGACGAAAACGCCTCCCGGCGATCTCCCCGCGTCATCCGGCCTTCCGGGCGGCCCAACAGGCATTGTTTTCGGAAATAGAGAGGTGGTCGTGGGCCGGTCGATCCGTCGCCGGCTCCGCCCCACCCTTGCGTAGGCCGGTCGATCCGTCGCCGGCTCGTGGTGACTCAATCTTTCTGCAAGTGACGGAAGCGGTTCCGTCCTCCGCTAATGACTCGAACGCGCGAGCGAGTCGGGTTAGATCCAGCGTTGCTGTTTGAGCACGGCGAGGATACTTGCGACCATCACGACCAGAATCACAATCATGGCGACGAATCCAGACGTGGAGTATATCCCCAGGCCCTTGAAACTGGTCCCGAAGAAAGACACCACCAGCGTCATCGGAAAGATGATAGTCGAAACGATGGTGAGGACCCGAATGATGTTGTTCGTGCGATGTGAGATGTGCGAGATATAGATCTCGAAGGCACCATTCACGGATTCACGTGTGCTCCGCAGCGTATCGAGCAAGCGCTTGAGCCGATTGTCGAGATCGCGAAAGTAGACGTCTACCTCCTGGCCGGATACGAACGAAAAGTCCGGTCGTAGGAACGCTTCGAATACCTGACGATGTTGTTCGACCAGCTGATCCAGCGCGAAGACGTAGCGTTTGAGACGCAGCACATCCTGCAAGAACGTATCTCTGGGATCGGAAAGAGCCTGCTCCTCCGCTGCCTCGACGTTTCCGCGGACCTCCTCGCTCAATTCCTCGTAGTACGCCAGAAGTTCGTCGAGCACGATGTACAGCATGTAGGAGGCATTGAGATCGAGCAGCTCCGGGTTGTGGCGCGAGCGGGCCACGATATTGTCGCGGAATGGAAGCGGCAACTTGTGCGCGCTGACCAGATAATTCTTGCCCACGAACAGGTCTAGCTGTCCGGCCTGAATCCGAAAGGTTGAGTGGTCGATTCTGGCGACCGTGGCGGCCACGAAGTAGTGATCCCCGAACGAGTCGAGGCGAGGACGCTGCCAGGGTGACAGGGCCACGTGTACTGCCACACGGTTCAGGCCCAGCAGTTCGGCCATGGTTCGCAGATCATCCGGGGTGTAATCCGAGAGATCGACCCAGACAAAGTTAGAATCGTGGCTGATGATCTCCTGTAACTCATCGACACCTCCCTCACGGGGGTCAGGGCCGTCTCCAAATACCAGTAAAGAAACCGCCGTCGTCGATTCATTTGTGGCTGAAACGACTTCAGCGGCATCTTCGGTGTCGACGACTTCCTGCGACGCCACCGCGATCGAAGTACCACCTCCTGCCAGAGCACGTCCCTCGCGTGCGTCGGCCGCGGCTTCAGCGACTTTGCCTTCGTCCATCTCGGCCGGTTGATGATCGTCTATATCCTGCGCTCCCCTTGGATTCTGCGCGATTGAATCCGATGTGGCCTCATTTCCGTCGGTCATTCTATCCTTCACGACTCAGACGACAGTTGCGTGGACCTACCTCTGGCGGGCGGGACGGCCGCCATAGACCTGAATCGCCTCGCACGCGATCTTGTGACCGTACCTGCAGGCATCCTTCAGCGGGTCGCCTCGCATCAGCGCCGCCAGCAGGCCGGCATTGAATGCGTCGCCGGCGCCGGTCGTGTCCAGCGGCTGAGTCGGCTCGGTCGGCACCCAACACACTTCCCCGCCGGCAAATGCCACGGCGCCCCGTTCGCTGCATTTCACCACCACGGTCGGCGCGGTTTCTCCCAGCATGCCCGCCGCTTCCGCCGGCTCCTCCAGGCCCGTGAGCGCCACGGCCTCGACGATGTTCGGCAGCAACAGGCCCAGATCGCACGCTTTCAAGGCGCCCAGGAGGCGATCACGCCCCAGGGAGTCGATCACGCCCTCCGACGAAGGGTCAAATGACAGTAGCGCGTGGTGCGCCCGCGCCACCCCGGCAGCTGCTTCGAGCAGTGCGAAACTACCCTGTCCCAGCAGGGCATATCCCGTGAGGTGCACCCCCCACACCCGGCTCGGCACCGTCCTGAGCACGTCGTCCGCCACCAGGGCTACATTCGCTCCGCGTGACGAGCGCATAAGTCGCTCGCCCCGTGCATCCAGCTCCACCGCCACGCATCCGGTCTCCATCCCGGCGACCGAGCGCACTTCAGTCTCCACGCCCTCGAGGCGCAATTCCGCACGCAACATGTCCCCGATGCCGTCATTTCCCACGCATCCCACGAACACCACGGGACTCCCCAGATGCCCCATCCATGCGGCCGTGTTCGCGGCCGATCCACCGGAACGAGCCAGCATACCGGCCGGTTGTTCGGAATGCGTCAGCTCGGGGAGAAGCAACACATCCAGCAGCAGATCGCCTACCACCAACATCATGCGATGAGCGCGACCGCTACCTCGGCTGCCAGCGTGGCGTTCGATTCCAACAGAGCGATATTGGCCCGCACGGTTCTGCCTGCGCTAAGCGTCGCCACCCGATCGAGCAGATACGGCGTTACAGCCTTTCCCTGGATCTGGGCGCGCTGCGCCGATCTTTGCGCCTCCTGGAGCCACGCGTCCCATTCCTCGTCAGCAATCCGCTCCTGGGCAGGTATCGGGTTTCCCAGCACCAGACCGGCCACCAACCCCAGATCCCATTGTGCGTGTGCCACGCGGGCCACCTCAGCCGGAGAGGACACCATGGGCACTGAGACTCCACTCTTGGAGAGATAGAATCCCGGAAAGTCTGGCGTGCGGTAGCCAAAGACAGGCACCCCGACGGTTTCCAAAAACTCGAGCGTGCGCGGGATGTCGAGCACCGACTTTGCACCCGAGCAGACGGTGACGACCGGACTTCGACTGAGTTGCAGCAGGTCGGCGGACACGTCTCCAGAACCGAACGGTGCGTGCACTCCCCCGATACCGCCCGTGGCAAACACCTGGATGCCTGCCAGCGCAGCGGCGAATACGGTGGCAGACACGGTGAGCCCGGCTGCGCCTCCCATGGCGATCACCGATCCTACATCCCGCACCGAGGCCTTTTCTCGCGTCGGGTTGCGAGCGACCGAGGCGGCACGATCCATATCCGCCCCGATCCAGAGCAGCGATTCGTCGACCAGGCAGATGGCCGGAATCGCCCCGTGTGCCCGCACCGCCTCGGCCATACACTCCGCTGCCTCGAGATTTCTCGGGTGCGGGAGACCGTGCGTGATCACCGCGCTTTCCAGCGCCACAACTGGTCGACCTGCTCGCAGGGCCGATGCTACATCGTCTCCCAGGCGCACCTGCGCGGGAACGGCCCTACCCATCATTCAATGCACTCCGGTGCGGTCCTGCTTGCCTCAAGTACCACGTCGGCTCGCTCCTGGACGCTCGAACTCCACGCCAGTATAGGCGCCGTCGGTCAACCAGGAGGATCGGATTATCGTGTGGCTTGCTCAGACGCCTCGATCGCAGTTTCCTTGTTTGGCGCCGGCGTACCCGGGGTGTGCAAGAAGCTCTCGACGCCCTGCACATCAGGAACGGCGGCGACTAACTCGATCAACAGTTGAATATTCTCTTCAGAGTCCAGTTGCCCACGGAGCACGGCGATACCGTGCTCGACGTTGAGGTTGTACTCACCTTTTGGAGCTGAATGGTGGTTGAGGGCCTCACTTTCGATGCGGTCGCGGAGTGTATTGTCGTCGGGATTGGGGTTATCCGGCCGGTACATAGCTAACCTCTCTTTGGCGTCGCTGAACACGCGGTCACTGGCAATCCGAGTTTGTTGGTTCATGCGTTGTCGAGCCATTTGGTAGAGGCCGCGTCCTCGACTTTTCAACATTTCACGCCGACGGACCCCGCGCTCACCGTCAAAAAGTAACGCGAGTGAGGTCCCAAGTGTGCCGGCTACTACCCACGAGCGGAGGGTGGGCGCTATACTCGATCTCTTTCCCATAAAGTCGCTCCTGACTTATGTGCATCCCAGTGCAGTTCCGCACCGGGTTCTTCCGTATTGTCCGTGCCGTCACTGTACCTAGGCACGACTTCGCACGGCATGATTCATGCCCTGTTGTTCGTGATGGACGGCGCGCATCGCGTCGTGACCGGAATCTTCCCTGTCACAGGTTGGCACAGTCTTTGCATAGGGAAGAGTTCGGCGGGTCCGGCCAGAGTACGGAACCGGATCCCGGCATTGCGCAGACGAGAAGGAGAGTGAAATGACCAGCATAATCAAGTCTATCGACGTCAACGTACCTGTTCGGACCGCGTACGATCAGTGGACGCAGTTCGAGAGTTTCCCTGAGTTCATGGAAGGCGTGGAAGAGGTGCGACAGACCGACGACCGAAACATGCATTGGCGCACCAACATCGGAGGGCATACGGCGGAGTATGATGCGGTCGTGACCGAGCAGATTCCTGACGAGCGTGTTGCGTGGCGAAACACGTCGGGCAAGCCAAACGCCGGTGTCGTAACGTTCCACCGTCTGGGCGAGGATCAGACTCGCGTGACCGTCCAGATCGACTACGAGCCCGAGGGCCTGGTCGAGAATGTCGGCGACAAGCTGGGCGTGGACGATCGCCGCATCCAGGGCGACCTCGAGAACTTCAAGCGATTTATCGAGTCCCGGGGCGCACCCACCGGCGCCTGGCGCGGCTCAGTGGAACAGTCCCACACCTCGTAACCGTTCCTACCGGTGAAACTGCAGAACCCGTCGCACGGCGCGTGTGACGGGTTCTCTGCGTTTGCGGGTCTCCCGCACACTTCTGTCCTATCACCGGCCAGGGACGGTCGCTGCAAACAGGATCCGTCGGAAGCCGTAGAAGATCGGGCTGCCGGGCCAGCGAGCACGAAGCTTTTCCCGGTAGCTATTCAAGAATGCCTCGTGCAGTTCGGGCGGCAGACGTTCCAGGTAAGGCACCAGAGCAGTGCCGAGGCTCCAGTCGGCCAGTGCATCGGCATCCTGCAAGACGTGCGGGTACACCTTTTCGAACACGGTGAGCCGGGTTCCACCCGATTCGTAGAGCAGGTCGGCATACCGGTCCACGGTGAGCACGGGGAAATCGCGGTTGTAACCGCCCAACGCGGTGGCGAACGGTTCCTCCCGGGCGGTGTCCCGGATGTAGACCAGCGCTGGATGACGTTGATTCGAGGGCACTTGCACCGCGAGTTGACCGCCGGGTCGCACCAGGGACATGAGACGAGGCACCAGCGTCACATGGTCGTCCAGCCACTGGATAGCGGCGTGTGAAAACACCAGGTCCCATTGTCCCTGTACAGTGGCGATGTCTCCCAGCTCGAATCTCAGTCCGGGCCGGGCGTCGCACGCCGCACGTTCCAGCATCTCTCCCGACGTGTCGATGCCCAGCACATCACTCTCGGGAAGCTCGTCCGCCAGCCGGCGCGTGAGTTCGCCTGGTCCGCATCCCAGATCCACGACGGAGAGACTGGCACGGCGCTCGATGAGCCGCAACAAATCCTCGAACGGTGCCGCGCGCTCACTCTTAAACTGGTGATAACGATCGGGATTCCAGGGCATTCTTCAAACACTCCTCAAACGAACCAGCATGGATGGTCATGAAAATAGTAATCACCGGTGGTGAGGGACAACTAGCGGCCGATCTCGTGCAGTCCCTGGCACGCCATGACGTGGTGGCGTTGGGGAGGGATAGACTCGACATTACAAACCCGGATGCGATCGAATCCATGTGTGCCCGAGAGCGACCGGATGTCATCGTGAACACCGCGGCATTTCACCAGGTGGACCTCTGCGAGGATCAGCCGGAACAGAGTTTCCTGGTCAACGCCGCCGCTCCACAGCGACTTGCCCGGGCTTGCGCTCGCTATGGAGCGACCCTGGTGCATTTCAGTACCGACTATGTCTTCGATGGCGCCAAGTCTTCTCCGTACCGCGAAGCCGATACCATCAATCCTCTCAGCGTTTACGGTTCATCCAAAGCTGCCGGCGAGATGGCAATCCGCGGCACAACCGAGCGTCATCTTATTGTGCGTACCACGGGTGTATTCGGGGTAGCGGGAGTCAGTTCCCGACATGGCAACTTCGTCGAAACCATGCTCCGCCTGGCCGCTCGAGGCGACTCCATGTTCGTGGTCGCCGACCAAACGCTCACGCCCACCTATGCAGGTGACCTGGCAGAGTGCGTTCGAGCCCTGTTGGAGGCGGAGGTGAAAGGGACGGTACACGTGACCGGTGGAGGCCAATGCTCGTGGTACGAGTTTGCTGCCGATATCGTGCGCCTCGCCGGTTCCTCGACTCCCGTCACTCCAGTGATGCAACGCGATCGTCCGATGCCGGCCAGACGCCCGGCCTACAGCGTGCTGGCGCACGACACCCTCCACAGGGTGGGTATCGCCGAGCCGCGACACTGGCGGGAGGCACTCCACGAGTATCTGACACGTCGTGCCGGGCCGTATGCATCGCAATAGTGAATCTGGGGTCGGCACACGACTGCTGCCGCTCGACCGGTTTTTGCCGTTTTCATGTGACAAAGTAGTAAAACGGAGTATGCTCGCACCTTTGGGACACGGTGTATGATTGTGCCATCGACGCATTCGGGAGGACAGATGATTCGCGTGGCTCTGGCAGACCGCGAGCATCTCCTGGTGCAGGCGGTGTCTCACCTGGTCGGCTCAGAAGCCGATATGCTCGTCACCGGTATGTATACGGATGGTGAGTCCCTCATTGACGGCCTCAGCCAGAATCCGGCCGATGTCGCCGTCATGGATCCAATCGGATTGAGCGCCATGGGCATGGAAGTCGTGCGTCAGGTAATGAAGGCGCATCCAGAGACCGCTGTGGTCGTCCTTACCGCCAACCAGCAGGAGCAGCAACTGTTCGCGGCCATCCGCGCCGGAGCGAAGGGCTATCTCTCCAAAAGCTCGGACATCACAGAAGTGCTGACGGCCGTACGCGCCGTGGCATACGGCGAAGCACTCATCAGTCCGGAACTGGCAGTGCAGCTCCTTTCTGAATTTGCCCGCCTCAGTTATATGGAGACCGGCTTGACGAGCCGGGAGCGCGACATTCTCAACGCCATCGTGCGCGGAGACAGTAATCGCGAAATTGCGAATGGACTTGGCTTGAGTGAAAAGACCGTCAAGAACTATGTCAGCGACATCCTGAGCAAACTCAACGTGCGTGATCGGACTGAAGCCGCCGTCTACGCCTTGCAGATGGGTTTGGTGACTGAAGGGGACTGGCGAATGTCGATCAAAAAGCGCCAGGCGGGAATGTAGCGACGTTTTTGTCTGTACCAATTTAGCTCTTGAATCGCCTCGTGCCAGCAGGCACAATGATGACCGCCCCACCTCCTCCACGGCTTCCCCGCCGTGCAGCATCCCTCCGAATCCGTGGAGAACCGTATGTCGTTTATTCTTTTGTTCGGGCTCCTGCTAGCCGTATCCGTGTACTGGTGCGTCACCCAGATCATGCCCGAGCGCCGAAAATCGTCGCTCTTGAGACCCGGACTGGCCGAGGGGTTGGTCAACAGGCTGAACGAAAAACGGCGCTCGATGGGGCTGCCTCTGCTTGAACTCGACGAGGATCTGATGGACGTGGCGGAGAATAAGGCATCTCATCAACTCGTGACGGGACGCAGCGAAGAGGGCTGGGAATATCCGGACGAATACGCCGAACTTTTTGGACGAAGCCTGCTGATGGAGACGCTGTTGAGCGGTCCATCAAGCATCATGGCGGACCGACTTCTCAAGCAGCGCGACGTGCTGGATGGAGAATGGATCCGATGCGGCATTGGAGTCGCCGGCGGCACTTCGTCCAGTGTGGTGGTGGCTATGATACTTTGCCGTGAGCCGTGGGACCTGGCCCCTGAAACCAGCCATCATCGTTCCTTGCTCGCTCGCCTGGTCATCGGACGATAGAGTGTGGGACGACACGTGAAGAACGCCCACGCATGACGGAGATCAGCGCGCCTCCATAAAGGCAGGAAGATCCGGGCCCCCACAACGAAGGTCGTGTCCAGGCCGACGGGAGGCGCAGTTACGAGAATCATCGTGCTCGGACCCCAGGGATCTGGCAAGGGAACGCAGGCGGAATTTCTCTCAAATCGCCTTCACGCGCCACACGTCGCGATGGGAGACATCATCCGTCGTGAAATCCGCGCGGGAAGTCCCCTGGGAGAAACCCTGCGCCAGTACAACGATCGGGGCGAATTGGTGCCCGACGATACGATTTTGGAACTCGTGGGTCCGATTCTTCGAGCCAACGACAATTGGATTCTGGACGGGTTTCCCCGCGATCTGGCGCAGGCTCGCGCGCTGGATGCGTTCCTCCAGGACGAGCACCATCCGCTTGACCGACTTGTGGCTCTGGAAATCCCCGAGGAGCCCCTAACCGAGCGACTGGCGGGCCGAGTTCAGAGTGAAGGCACCGGCGCGACCTATCATCTCATCCATAACCCGCCGCCGCCGGAGGACCCTGGCCCGTTCGTGCAGCGAGCGGACGACGCCCCGAAAGGCATCCGGAGACGTCTGGAGTTGTACCACAAGCTGACCGAGCCGCTAAAGCAACACTACGAGGACCAGGGGCTGATCGCGCATGTCGACGCGAACGGATCGATCGACGAGGTGAGAGATCGGGTTTTTACGGCGCTCGGATTGGGCTGAAAGTCGAGTCTGCCCACGCCTCCACAGTGCAGTCCTGCCCTGGAGTGCCGGTAGCCCAGGCGGCTCGCCACGCCGGGCGAGCCCTACGTCCATCTAGCTACGATTGTACGTGGGGAACGGCCGGCGTGCCGTTCCGCCCCCGCCGCCGTGCGACTCCTGCACCGAGCACTTAACGCCGAGCGTGAGGCCCGCCCAGCCTCTGAGACCGTAGCAGCGCGCCACATAGGGCGATGACGCCAAGCTGGGGCGCGAGACCCCACAGCCTGGAAGTCTCTCGCTGGATGTCGGTGTGCCACGAGACGTACCACCGGAACGAGTTGATGCAACCGAAGGTTTCTGGGGCCAGAAACCACAGGAAGTCAACATCGGGAATCACGCCGGCCAGCGCCGAACACCATACCCGGCCGGCGTATTCACTCCTGTGGGCGACCTGCCAGGTCAGGAACACTGCCAGGCTCACATCAATCGGCACGCGGATCCAGGTGGCGCGGTGCGGCGTGTATGGAGGAAGCGTCTCCTGCCAGTGAGGCACCGCATCGAGCAGGAAATGACTGGCCGCCGCCGCGCACACGGCGACCGATCGTTCCGGAATGAGCATGCCAATGGTCGCACCGACCACTGCATGTGGTGTCACGAGCATGCCGCTCCGCCTCCCTTACGGGTTAAACGAGAATCTGGCTTGACGCCGGCTCGCGGGCTCCTGCTTTCGACTGTGCCTCTGGTACACACCGCCGTGATGGGCTCGACCGTCCATAATCGGGCTGGAGGTGATATCGATGGTAGCACCAGATACGTTCCTGACCGATCGCCGGTCTCGGTCGCGTGATGAACTGAACGAATTACTACGCATACCGAGCATTTCGTCGTTGCCCGAACATGCGGGGGACGTTGTACGGGCAGCGCAATGGACGGCCGATCGCCTCAAGGCGGCGGGGCTCGAACATGTGGAGATCCTGGCGACCGGCGGTCATCCCGTGGTCTACGGCGACTGGCTCCATGCGCCCGGCAAACCGACTGTACTGATCTACGGGCATTTTGATGTACAACCGGTCGATCCGCTCGAACTCTGGACCGTGCCTCCCTTTGAACCACAGGAGCGCGACGGGCGGATCTACGCCCGTGGTACTTCGGACATGAAGGCGAACCTTCTCATCACGATCCTGAGCGTCGAGGCACTGCTGCAGACCGGCGGGCTGCCGGTGAATGTGAAGTACTTTCTAGAGGGTCAGGAGGAGATCGGCAGTCCTCAGTTGCCGTCCTTCATCAAACAAGAGCGCGAGCGTCTGGCGTGTGATGTCGTGCTCAGTGCCGATGGGACGCAGTGGACCGAGGATCAACCGTCCCTGCTGGTCGGTCTGAAGGGCGGGTGCGGGCTCCAGATCGACGTGCGTGGTGCAAAGAGCGATCTGCACTCAGGGTTGTACGGCGGCGCTATCGCCAACCCTATCCACGCCCTGGTGCGCATGCTGGACTCCATGCGGAGCCCGGACGGCACTATCCAGGTAGAAGGCTTCTTCGATCAAGTCGTACCCCTCTCGGATGAGGATCGCCAGGCAATCGGGGAAGTTCCCTTCGACCAAACTGCGTACCAAGCGGAAATTGGGATCGACGACGTGTTTGGTGAACCGGGGTACACCACGCTGGAGCGTGCGTGGGCACGGCCCACCCTGGAAGTGAACGGCATCTGGGGTGGGTTTCAGGGCCAGGGAGTCAAGACAGTGCTGCCCAGCGCGGCGCACGCCAAAATAACCTGCCGTCTGGTTCCTGATCAGGATCCGACGGCGATTGTGGACGCGATCACACGTCACGTGCACCGCAACACGCCGCCGGGGGTCACGGTCGAGGTAACGCCGCTGCCGTTCGTCGCCCGGCCGTACCTCATCCCGCGAGATCACTGGGCGAATGCCGTCGCGCACGGGGTTCTTACCGAGGAGTACGGCAAGCCTCCCTACTACGTACGGCTGGGTGGCAGCATACCGGTGGCCGAGCTCTTCCTCTCGCGCTTGAACGCGTACACAGTCTCGTTTGCTTTCGGCCTGCACGATGAAAACATGCATGCTCCGGATGAGTTCGTACGTATCGCAAGCTTCGAGCGCGGGCAGCGCGCCTGGGTTAGGCTACTCGAACGGCTCGGCGAACGCTCGACGGCGTAAACAGGTGGAACGCGCGCTACCTTCTCCCGACCGAGAGAGCACGCCCTGTTCCGGACGTAATGCCGTGCACGATCATGCCAGCTATGGCATAGAGAATCGAACCCAATAATGCTGCCCGAAAGCCATGCACCACGAAGCCCGGCACCAACCACGCCGCAATCAGGAACAGAACCGCGTTGATGACGAAGACGAACAAACCGAACGTGATCAGCGTAATCGGCAACGTCAGGAGCACGAATATCGGGCGCAAAAAGGCGTTGAGCAAGCCCAGGACCACCGCTGCGCCCAGCGCGGAGAGAAATGTCACGTGGATACCGTTGACCAGTTTCGCGATCACTACGAGTGCAAGTGCCGAAAGCACCAGGCGAATGACCAGTTTGAGCATGATCTAACTCACTTTCATGATGGTCCTGACGGTCAGATGTGACTCACTATAATCGAACGCTCGTACGCTACTCAGTAAGGACAATGCATGCCGAAAAAAGGCAACCTTTCCGTCATCTGCGGCCCCATGTTCTCCGGCAAATCGCGCGAATTGATCCGGCTCATTCACATCGCGGAGATCGCCGGGCAGCGGACGGCGACGTTCAAGCCGCGCATTGACACCCGCTACAGTCACAGCGATGTTTCGTCCCACGACGGTTTCCACAAGGGTGCACATGCCGTTGAAACCGCCAGCGAGATCCTCTCGATACTCGCTACTTACCCAGAATTCCCGGAAGTCGTGGCGATCGACGAAGCCCAGTTCTTCGACCGCGGCATTACCGCGGTATGCCTGGGCCTGGTCGATCGCGGCCGACGCGTCGTGGTCGCCGGCCTCGATCGAAACTTTCGTGGCGAGCCGTTCGGCAGCATGCCTGAACTCCTCGCCTGCGCCGACGAAGTTCTGAAATTGCGAGCGGTCTGCATGCGTTGCAAGGACCCGCGCGTGACGGCGACCCTGCCGCAACGCCTGGTTGACGGCCTGCCTGCCCCCTTCGATAGCCCGGAGGTCATGGTCGGTGGGGCCGAAGCGTACGAAGCGCGGTGTCTCGACTGCCATGAGGTCCCGGGTAAACCCGATTACAGCGTCATATTCCAGGAAATGCTCATTGACTCATGACCGCTGATCGACCGTGGCAGGTACTGCTGTTGGGCGGAGCCAGCGGCGTGGGAAAGACAAAGATTGGCTTTCGTCTCGCGCAACACTATGAGGTCGGCCTTACTGAGGTAGACGATTTCCAGGTAATCCTCGAAGTCATGACCACACCCGAGCAGTACCCGGTACTACACTACTGGCGCACTCACCGGGAAGATGCGCTCCGCATGAGCGACGATGAACATCTCGCGTTCATGTTGAGCTATTGCCGGGTGCTGGATCAGGCCCTGTCCCTGGTGATCGCCAGCCACATCGAGAGCAGGGCTCCGATCGTGCTGGAAGGTGATTTCATTCTCCCTTCACTCGCCCTGCAACCCCGATACGGCAACATCGACGCCGAGGGACAGGTTCGGGCCGTGTTCCTCTATGAATCGAGCGAGGACCAACTGGGTCAGAACTTCCTTGCGCGCGAGGGACACGAGCAGCCCGGACGGGCTCACACCAGCTGGCGCCACTGCGAGTGGCTACGCGAGGAATGCCAACGGCTGGGTGTCCCCGCGATGCCGGCTCGCCCCTGGGTTACTACCTTCGAGCGAGCAATCGCGCTGGTCGATTCGCAGACCCCGGCTTGACCCGATCCGAGGTCATTCCACACCCTCGACCATGATGATCTGCGACTCGGCTGCTTCGCGCCGAATGGCTTTTCCCTCTTCGTATTCCGGAGACGACCACCAGCGGCGAGCATGATCGGCGCTGGGGAATGCGAGAATCACGACCCGGTTTGGCTGCCAATCGCCTTCCAGGGTCTCGTGAGCGCCGCCGCGCACCAGGAACGTGCCACCGTAGAGGGCCGCGGAGCTAGTAGACAGTACCTTATAGTCCTCGTATCGCACCGGATCTTTGACCCGGATATCGGTAATTACGTACGTGGTCATACGCTCCTCATCACTGGTGGCGAAACACGAAATAGAACAGGTTGATCAGCACCACTGCCACCATCACGGGGATAGCGGAAAATTCGCCTCCGGCTCCCAAAAGGGGAATGGCAAGCGCCAGACTCCCGACCACTACCAGGGCAGGCTCTGGAAGATTGTGCAGTCCGCCAGCCCTGCCGACGGACATTCGCTTCGGAATGTGCCGCGCAACCTGCTCGTCGATCCTCGCCGCGATCCGTTCGTCCAGCCGCACCAGAAATGACTCTATCAGCTGGTCTTCCATGTCGGGACCCAACTCCCGGCGAGCCTCAACCGAAGCCCGGAGATCCGGCGCCAGCTCTGCGGCACCTCGACCGAGCGTAGCAGGCAGTCGACGGGTAGCCGTCTCGGGAGCGACGCCGAGCTTCGTTCCACATGAAGAGCAGAAGGCTGCGTCCTCTGTAGCCTGAGTACCGCAGGTGGTGCAATACATTACTCAACCTCGCGCGTCGCTGTTGTCGGGGTGTAGACGAAGGATACCGCACACATCGAACGGAAAGAAAGCGGCTCGATAACTAATCTCCGGCTAATCCTAGGGTGATATAGTCCCTCACAAAGGAGTAGAACTTCCGCCAATGCACGTTCAAGGAATCGACAGCGTGGTTGAAAAATCGATCAGAACCCCGGCCATGTCATTCATCCTACGCATCTGGCCGGGTGATGGTTCCGGACCGGGTATGCGCGGCGAAATCGAGCATATTCGCACGGGAGAAAAACGTTTCTTCCAGGATCATTGGAGTTTGCTCAACCTGCTAGAAACCTGGACGGAGGATCATCAGCAAGCGATCTAGGCGTCATTGTTGATGCCGGTCGAGTGACTCGCATCGGGTACGTCTTTGACGGTTTGGTGCATCGAAAACATCAAGCAAACACAAAGGAGCGGCGAGGATAATCCTCGCCGCTCCCATCTATTTTTGGTGTGGATCGGTCTGGTCGACCGTCCACGCATGCGTATCGGTTATACGGCCACCGGCTCGGGGACGAGTGCGAACACCTTGACAGAGCCGCCACTCATCGCCAGGTGAGCCGTCTGGCCGGGTCGCAGCGCACTACCGAGAATGGCGTCTGCCAGCGCATCGTCGACGTGCAGCTGGATCGCCCGGCGGAGCGGACGTGCTCCAAACTCTTCGTCGTAGCCTTCGTCCATCACGAACTCGCGCACATCGTTGCCGATCTCCAGCGCGATGTTCTGCTCTTCCAGTCGAAACTCTACCTGCCGCAACAGGAGGTCGACGATCTGGCGCAGACTTTCACGGCTGAGCGCGTCGAACACCACGATCTGGTCGATGCGATTCAAGAACTCGGGTCGGAAGGCCCGCTTGAGGCCCTCGAGCGCCTTCGATCGAAGCTCGTTGTTTTCCGACGCTTCGCTCAGGCCGAGGCCGAATCCAATCCGTGCGGCACGTCGCAGTTCGCCGCTGCCGACGTTCGATGTCATGATCACGACCGTGTTCTTGAAGTCCACAGTACGGCCCTGAGCATCTGTCAGGTGGCCATCGTCCATGATTTGCAGCAGGGCGTTGAACACCTCAGGATGCGCCTTCTCAATCTCGTCGAAGAGGATGACCGAGTACGGACGACGTCGGACCTGCTCGGTGAGCTGGCCACCCTCGTCGTATCCGACGTAGCCGGGCGGGCTGCCGAAGAGGCGAGACACGCTGTGCGGCTCCATGAACTCGGACATGTCGAACCGAATCATTGCGTCGTCTGCGCCGAACATCTCGGCTGCCAGGGCACGCGCCAGCTCGGTCTTCCCGACGCCGGTGGGGCCGAGGAACAAGAAGCTGCCAATCGGGCGCTTCGGATCCTTCAGGCCGGCTCGTGATCGTCGGATCGCGCGGGACACCGCGGTGATCGCTTCGTCCTGGCCGATCACCCGCAGATGCAGATCATCTTCCAGATTCATCAGGTTTTGACGTTCCGACTCGATCATCTGCGTCACAGGCACACCCGTCCAGTCTTCAACCACCTGGGCAATGAGCGCGGGCGTGACGATCAATGGTTCTGCTTCGCTGATGTGTCCGCGGGCAACTTCCAGCTCTTCCTGTAGCACCAGTTCCTGCTGACGCAATTGGGCGGCTCGTTCGTACTGCTCGTTGAGCGCGGCTTGTTCCTTCTGTTGCTGAATCGCATTCACCTTTTGCTCGAGCGCCGCGACACCCTCCGGGCCCTGTCCGCTCTCACTCGCCTGTAGGCGGAGGGCGGACGCAGCCTCATCCAGGACGTCGATCGCCTTATCGGGCAGGAAACGGTCGTTGATGTAGCGATCTGAGAGCGTTACGGCCGCGCTGATCGCTTCGTCGTCGATTTGGACGCCATGATGTCGCTCGTATTCCGGGCGAACCGCGGCCAGCATCTGGATGGCTTCCTCGGCCGACGGCTCGTCGACGAACACCGGCTGGAACCGACGTTCGAGGGCGGCATCCTTCTCGACGTGCTTTCGATACTCGTCCAGGGTTGTGGCTCCAATACAGCGGACTTCGCCCCGAGCGAGTGCAGGTTTCAACATGTCGGCTGCACCAACGGCGCCTTCAGCGGCGCCCGCGCCCACGACGGTATGCAGTTCGTCGATGAACAGGATGACTTCCGAATTCTGACGGACTTCCTCCAGGATCGCTTTCACACGCTCCTCGAATTGGCCGCGGAACATCGCGCCGGCAACTATTCCACCCAGGTTGAGTGCCACAATTCGCTTGCCAAGCAGGGCCGAAGGCACGTTGCCTTCCACGATGCGTCGAGCGATACCCTCGACGATCGCGGTCTTGCCGACGCCCGGCTCGCCAATGAGCACGGGATTATTCTTCTGGCGTCGCGCTAATACGGTGATGAGTCGTCGCACTTCGCGTTCCCGCCCGGCAGTCGGATCCAGCATGCCGTGCTCGGCTTCATCCGTCAAATCACGACCAAAGTGGTCGAGCGCCGGTGTCTTGCTCTGTGGAGCTTGCCGCTCGGCGGTCGTGGTCCCGGGATTTCCGCCCGGCTGGCCGCCTGCATTGCCGAAGATCGACCCGATGGGAGTACCCGCGGAGTTGGTTCCCGGAATCTCGCCGAGCAACTCCTGGGCACACGTCTGGCAGAAGTAATGCTGCTCCCGGCGGCCGTTCGGCAGTTGTTGGTCGAGACGCACGCTTGCGTCTTTGACTCTGCATTTTTCACATTTGGTCATTGAAAGAGGTCCTTTCCTATTCCCGACCGTCACATAGTCGAGGGCGTCCTCGAGGCCGTCGTGCCGGCATGGACGCTTCGTATTCGGCCAGCGCCTGTTCGGGAGTCATGTGCTCACCGGCCAGTACCACATACGCCCGGGTCCACACTGTCGGAATCTTCGTCATTTCTTGAAATTCATGACGCAGGCAGTGCGAGGAGTGGGCTTTGAACTGACAGATGATGCGATGAGGTGACAGAATGGGAGGCGCCGCGACGGCGACGTACACGCGATCCGGCAAGACATGCAGGTGATCAACCGTCACTCCGAGCGCTTCCGCCGTTTCGCGGATCAACTCTCGTAGTCGTCGGGCGGTTTCACCCGTCAGACACGGCTTCGAACGCATGGGTCCCCAGACGAAGTGGTACGTGATGCGTTGTTCCATGCCCTAATCCTGTAGATGCGCTTCATTCAGCTACCGAATTTTAGCATGTTGCTGTGAGTTTGGCAATACCCTTGATACTTCGGTCATCAAGGATCGTGAGTGAATCATTGTACATCGACGAGGGATCGAGGCGGGTCGCCACGCGCACACGATCCCTACGGCTCTCGGGTTGTCTCGGTATGGACGGCATCGCCGAGATCAATGCTGGTAGGGGATGGCACCCGCGCCGTCCCGCCCGTGGCGTACCGAGAGGCAAGGGCTGATCGCCACGCCGGGCGATCACTACGGCAATCCATTTGATTTGCGGTCGTAGGGAACGGCCGGCGTGCGGTTCCGCCCTTCGGTCGATGTGCTCGCCGTTCCGACGTCGCATCACCGCAGGGTTTACATGAGTTGTAGCGCTTCCGGACAGCCTGAGAATCTCCGCCGGTGACGCAGGATTATCGGCGCCAGGCGCTCTTGCCCTGGACAGCCAGCGATGCGATGACGGCGATCGCAGCGAGCAGGATGGCGGTGGTGAGCTTGTCGGTCAGGAAGTAGTCCAGTCCGTAGTACACTGCCAGAGCGACAAGGATGGCGGCGAAGCTGTTCATACCCGCTGTGAATAGCGCGAGCGCTCCCACCACACCGAGTATGACTATACCTTTGGTGCTCGAATACCCGAAACGCGCCACAATCTGGACAGCGAGCATGGTGAGCGCCGCCACGGCGAACCCCGTCACAACCACCGTTCGATTCATCGCGTCCTTCCCTTGCAGCACGTTTCGCAGGCCACATTGTACGTGACTATCCGCACCATCGGACATTCAAATCGGTCGCTTGACGAACTGGTCGCGCTGCTCCACGTACATGGCATCGAACAAGTGATCGACGTGCGTACCGCGCCCGGCTCCCGCCGCAATCCACAGTTCTTGAAGGCCATGTTGACGCCGGGCCTCGGCACACACGGCATTGCCTACACTCACCTTCCTGCGCTGGGCGGCTTCAGGAAACCACACGCCGACTCGCCCAACGGGGCCTGGCGGAACG
>JANWJD010000249.1 GCA_025449555.1 Chloroflexota bacterium
AGCAACTGACCCTCGACCCACTCCATCTTGAGAATGGGATACCAGCTTCCTCGAACTCTGATCCCCTGCGGTTGATATTCGAAACCCACCGTGTAGGGGAGTCCCGCGGTGGCAAGATGCGCGCTGATGGCGCGATATCGCTGCTGCATATCCGAGAGCTCACGCCAGAAACAGCGGACCGCCCAATCCCGGCCCTGGCAGTGCAAGCGATACACGCTGGCGAAGTTGCCGGTTATCGGTTTCGGCAACCCCAGTGCAGTGACTTCGCAGGTCCCGGCCTGCAACTCGCGATCGCTAAAGGTGAAGGCCGGGTTCTGGATCGCTTCGTTGTAGTCCTGCGGGGTCGGCCACGACACGTCGACACTACTCCAGGCTGAATCGGAGCAGCGTTACATCGTCGTTTCGGATGCGATGGCCCCGCCGTTCGTCCGCCATCCAACCGGCGAAGCGCTCCTGACAATCATCTCGCGCCAGGTCGTCGAGCACGTTCCAGGGCTCGGCACCTTCTTCATGACGTGCCAGAATCCAGCACGCCAGCGCATCCGTGGCGAGATAGAACCGGTCACCCGCCCGGGCCAACCCACTTTCCCGGCACAGAGCCGAGTCCAGGGCCAGATTCCGAGCGGGTACACTCGAGATCAGGTGAGGCGAGTTGTCGAAAGCCTCAGCGGCATGGATTGGAAACGACGTGATCAGTTCATGGTCTCGGACGATGAAGAGACACGTATCTCCCACGGCCATGGCAGTCCAGGCGACCTGACCGTCCTGCCGGCGCTGCTTGAGGCTGAGTCCCAGCAGCGAGGAAAACGCGCCACTTCGGAGCTTCTCCTCGGCGTACCACGGTAACGGAATGCGTCCAACTTCGGCCCACCATGCGTCCTGCAGCGGAGTCAAAGCAGCGAAGAAGTTTTCGGGTCGGATCTTTCCGCGACCGCATGCGCGCGCCAGCATTTGGGCCCACAAGCCTGAAAAGGAGGCCTCGGTTGCGCCGTCCGCGACCGCGAATCGCTTGACGCGCACCTCGCGGTTGGAAGCGCGAGCAGGCCAGAACGCATCCTCGTATTCGTGAGGCTGGTTACCGGCCTTGGGCAGCCAGAGCGAGCACACAGGACCGCGCAAAGCGCTTTTACCGGAGGTTGCTGGGACGCGTGCCGATGTCGAGAAACCGAATCACAGACACCATATCGGCGTTAAATACGAAGCCGCGGCTCCCGTCCGAAACGCTGTATCCTTCCTGACGTGCCGCGGTTTGCATATACGCGGGAAGCAGACTCGACATGCGAAAGAGAAGCTCGGCATACTTGTCGGGGAGTCCAGTCTCGCTCTCGGGAAACTCTATTGGGGCGGCGCCATGGGACGAGAGATGGACGTTGAATAGGAGCGTCTCGCCGTCGCTGCTGGCAGTACGTCGCAGCGCTTCCGCGGCCGACGAGGGATCGCCATCGGTCGACTCTCCATCGGTGATGTTGATCACGATGGGCGGGAAGCAGTCAGCGTGCTCGCTTACCCAGGAGGACAGAATTGTTTCTGCTCGACGCAATGCCTCGCACATGGGTGTCCCACCACGCGCCACTGCGTCGAACCAGATGGGAAACTTCACGGTCTGGTCGAGAATACCCCCGGCTCCGTCGTCCACCTTCTTGGTGCGTTCCTCGACCCGAGCCGGATTCTCGGCAATCTCGCTGATAGATGCCAGTTCCTTGCCCGCCAGCGCTCCTGCAAAAGCCGGCCCGACGTTCGATCCGTAACCGATTACACCGGCATAGTAGTAGTCGCGGACGCCTTCGGACTTGGCACATTTGATGACAAGATTTTGCAAGAGACGATTGATCGCATCCGCTACCCCATCGGCCTTCTTGCGCTGCGACTCAGCAGATCCGGATGGGTCGTCCATCGATCCCGACTGATCGATGAGAAATAAGAAACATGATGGGTTGGTTCGACTGATCTCTGCGGTGTACGCCATGCGTTAGAAGCCTCCGGCTGATGAATCCGACTCGTACTACAGTGTCACAGATGGATGATCAAATGACGGTGCGCGATGCTCTCCCCACGCTCACCGGTGTGGCTATGGCACGCTGGACGTGGAGATGCGCGAACCGGAACTGAGCACCAGTGGCTCCATCGCTCCAGCTCGCGCACCGTGGGGGGGAGAGCACCATGTGACTTAGAGGATTTTCCCTCGATGATGTATGGTGTTGTTCGCCCATCGCTCACGATCGGCCGTTACATCCTGGAACGTTCGCTCACGTCGAAACGCGGCTTCGACCGGATCTGTCTCGGGCTGCTTCGACTTCTCGACCCTCGAGGCCCGCGTGTCTGCCAATCGTACAGAAAACTGCAACCGCCCAACTGCCATGTCCATCGTCTCACTCCACTGCTATCAGAACGCGATTCTCGCCGTCTTTGACTTCGAGGAGGGTGCCTCCCTCCATATCGGTTGCGCCGTCTAGAAACTCTTGTAGGTCTATCTCGTAGGCCGCCAGATAGTTCTGGGCCTGGCGAGGAATGAACTTTTTGGCTGCTCGCGCCAGGCCGAGCGGTATCCGGATATTGACCTTGTTTTCGCCGCCCTCTTTGATCTGGATCACCACGGCACGAGGCACTCGGGAGCGGCGTCCTTCGCGTCCTCGCATCCTGAGCTCGCTTTCGCCTCGGCCTCCGAATCCGACGGATTGGGCTTCGGAGGAGTTCGAAAACCCGGCCGGCTGGGGCTCCGGTTCCGGCTCCACGGCCTCGAGCAGACCCGCGGCCTCTTCCGGTGAGAGCTTCCCCTCCGCGACCATTCGTAGAATCCTTGCCCGCTCTTCGTCGCCCACTGCTAGCCCCTTTCCTTCAGTTTTCGTAACAACGCCGTGGCTTCTTCAGCCGTTATTTCACCGCGCTCGAGACGACCGAGGACATCAGACCGCTCTTGCGTGGAATCTGCATTTTTCGGGCGGCGCCGGGTCCAGCCGCCCAGGTCCATTTCGGCGAGGTGGCGCTCGACCTGGGCAAGACCACGATCGACCTGGGCCCGAATTCGCTCTTCCAGATCCAGGCCGGACCACCCCGGTTCCCCTGGATTCGTCAAGCGCTCGCTCGAACGGCCATACCCTGCCGCCTCGAATGCTTCGTCCAGCCGCGCTCGGACCGTCGGGTATGACAGGCCGAGTTCGCGTTCCATCTCTTTGACATTTCCGCGTACTCGCAAAAACATCTCGAGCAGTGAAGCGTGCGGCTCGGGAGTGGTGGCTAGTCGACCAAGACCGAACGTGCCGGTAACTTCCGTGCCGCACGAGCTACATTCCAACCGGGTGACAAGCAACTTGCTCTTGCACACCGGGCACTGACTGGGAGGATTTCCTTCGTGCTCTTGTTCCATGCCAATAGTAAAACACACTGTGCGCAATTTGTAAAGAGTTTTTTACAAATTAGCAAATCATCTTCCTAAATTTGCGAGTTGAGTGCAACCGTCCATCATCGTCGAGCGTCCTAGTACCATGGTCGTATTGCGTCGTCCCGAGCGGGATCAATTCTTGCCCACGCGGAGGGCTACAGACCCCAATGCTCGGCGCCAGTATCTGGAGCTCGGTGTGAATGAGATTCGCGTTTCAAGTTGGAACGAACTGAACGATTGCCTGTTTGAAGACGCGTGGGACGAGCAGTTGGGCAGGTTTAGGGCCACCGTCGCATACCGCGGTATGGGGGATTCCAGCTACGCCCTCACCACCGGTCTAGCCCGCCTTCAGTCTCGATCTACCAGGCTCGAGACCGCCATGTTGCGCGCCTTCATCCGCTACGCACGCGTTGAAGTGGTACCCGGGAACTCGATCTGGAACTGGCTTGCACTGGCGCAACACCACGGTCTGCCGACCCGTCTCCTCGACTGGACTTACTCTCCGTTTGTCGCCTTGCATTTCGCGACTGAAAATGCTCGCCTCTACGACCGGGACGGCATTGTGTGGCGGGTCAACTATGCAAGCTCCAACCAGCTTCTCCCCGATCCGCTGAAGGACCAGTTGGAACTGGAAATGACCTACGTCTTTACGGCGGAAATGCTTGGCTCTGTAGCCTCGACCCTTGAAGAATTCGATGCTCTCGGCGATCGACATTTCCTCGCTTTCTTCGAGCCGCCGTCGTTTGATGACCGCATTGTGAATCAATACGCGTTGCTTTCTTTGCCGTCCGATCCGACCTCCAGACTGGAGAGTTGGCTCGGAGAGATGAATGATGCATTTCAAAGAATCGTGATTCCATGCGATCTAAAGGGCGAAATCCGAGACAAACTCGATCAAGCGAATATCACCGAACGGGTCCTGTATCCCGGACTCGATGGACTGGGCCGGTGGCTCACTCGGTATTACAGCCCGCGAATTCCGACGGAGGGCATTAGCGTCGACGACGCTCCGCCGGGAGTCCCCGGACCCCCTCGGTAACGCGCCACAGGAGCACGTAGGCAGCAATATACACCACCAGAAACACCAGCAGCCGTGGTGCGAATCCCAGCGATGCGGGAAGGATGCGCGTGCTGATCAATTGTCCCACCAGGAATGAGATCCCCACGATTGCGAGCTGGCGGAGAAGAGGGGTGCGGGCTCGTCGGGCTGGGCGTGCCGGTCTAGCCATACCTCATGCTCTCCCTTTCACACTGGTCGCTCCAGGGTATCATGGTGCGCGCTGAGCGCCGCGCATCCCGGACATTCGTCGCCACAGGAGAAGGCAGATGATCCGTGCAGTCATCTTTGATATGGACGGTCTCTTGGTCGATTCCGAGGTGTACTGGGAGGAAGCGCGACGACGGTACTGCGCCGCCCAGGGTTGCACCTGGCGGGCAGAGGATGAACTTGCGGTCAAGGGCAATAACTCGCACGAGTGGGCGGCCGCGATCGTGAAGCGCTGCGAGCTTCATGAACAGCCAGCGCAGATCATTGAGGCGCTGGTTGCCCAGATGCGAGCCATGTACGCACAGAAGCTCCCGCTGCTGCCTGGTGCTTTGGATGCTGTACAAACGCTCTCGGGGCGCTTTCCGCTCGCCGTCGCATCGTCGTCGCCTCCCGCTCTGATCGACTATGTTATGGCCGAAGCGGGAATCCGGGATCGATTCGAAGTCATCGTGAGCGCGGATCAAGTCGGCAGGGGCAAGCCGGCGCCTGATGTGTTTCTGGTGGCCGCCGAAAAGCTTGGACTCTCACCAGCATTCTGTGCGGTCTTTGAGGATTCATCGGCCGGGATTCTGGCGGCACGCGCTGCCGGCATGTTCGTCATTGCGGTGCCCAATCCGCACTATCCCCCGCATGACGATGCGTTGGACCAGGCAGACATGGTGCTGGATTCGTTGGTCGAGTTCCAACTGGAGTCGCTGCAGGCATAGAAAGAGATCCGGTCACTCCTGGGACCATCCCTTGCCCGACGGCAGTCCTCCCGCCGGGGTGGCATGGATGATCGCCGCGACCACTGCTTGTGCGACTACCTCCGCCGCACCAACCGCCAGTGAGAGCATGGATTCACGCCAGTCCACAGCCAGCGCACCGGTGGAGAGCGCAAACATGGTATCACCGTCCAGCATGGTATGGACCGGTCGAATGGTGCGTGCCAGGCCGTCATGGGCACATGAAGCGAGGTGATTGATCTGCTCCGCGGTCAGAGCTGCGTCGGTCGCGACCACGCCAATCGTCGTGTTGAGTCCGCGCTCCAACCCCTGACTCGAGGACGCTAACAGGGCCGCCCTCGAGTCCAGGAAGTCGGAGGTGCCCGGGCGCCGTGCGCCTGCGATGATGGTGTTACTGTCCGGCAGGAGCACATCTCCGAAAGCATTGACTGCTACCAGGGCACCGAGGGTGACGTCGCCGACACGCAGGCTGGCAGATCCGATGCCCGACTTGGTGGCTGCCGACATGCCATGTAGCTTTCCGACCGTCGCGCCTATACCTGCTCCCACGCACCCCTGTACTACGCGACCGTCCCCAGCCTCCACGCAGGCACGGTACCCCATCGCTGCATCCGGCCATGCGACATCGCCCAGACCGAGATCGAACAGCACAGCTCCCGGCACGATCGGCACGGTGGTCACGCCCACTTCGAGGCCAACGCGTTGCTCCCAGAGGAATTGCATGATCCCGGAGGCTGCGTCCAGCCCAAAAGCGCTCCCGCCGGCGAGCAGCACTGCGTGGGCGCGCTCCACCAGGGTCCCTGGTTTGCACAGGTCCGTTTCTCGCGTACCGGGAGCTGCCCCGCGCACGTCAGCTCCGACGACCGCGCCCGCGCGGCACAACACGACCGTACAACCGGTGAGTGTTGCTGCATCGTGGGCATGGCCAACCTGCAACCCGCCAACATCGGTAATAGAACCGTGCATACCATTCCTCCTGTCGCACGCTGTGACGTTTCTGACCAATTTTGCAAGACGATAGTATGAAGCCGTGAACGTGAACGATCCAGTGGCGGAGACGGGGAGAAGCGCGTGGAGGAAATTGCGGACGCATCAACTCTGCGCGCGGCCATGGCAGGTGCCCGCTGCTCGGGGAAGAGCATTGGCCTTGTGCCCACGATGGGGTATCTCCACCGGGGTCACACCAGCCTCATGGCACATGCGCGCGCCGACAATGACGTGGTGGTGGCGAGTATTTTCGTCAATCCCACCCAGTTCGGCCCGTCCGAGGACCTTCTTCGCTACCCGCGAGACCTGGAGCGAGATCGGGCCATTGCGAAAGAGGTGGGCGTCGACGTTTTATTTGTGCCCGATGCGGAGACCATGTATCCCGACGGTCCAGACCACCAGGAAATCTGGGTAGACCCAGGAAGCCTGGCGGCTCACCTGGACGGCGCCAGCCGTCCCTTCCATTATCGTGGAGTGGCGACCGTCGTTGCCAAGCTGTTCAATCTGGTGCAGCCTCACCGCGCCTATTTTGGGCAAAAAGACGGCCAGCAGTCCCTGATCGTTGGAAGGATGGCTCGGGACCTTGCATTTGGCATCGCGGTCGTGACGGTACCGACCGTACGTGAAGCAGACGGACTGGCGCTCTCTTCGCGCAACGTTTTTCTTTCGCCCGACGAGCGCTCGCAGGCGGTTGCGATTCCCAAAGCGCTTGCCCTCGCACGGAACCTGATACTCGACGGCGGCCACCGAGACGCGCGTGGCATCGCGGAACGCATGCGGGCTTTGATCGAGCGAGAGGCACCTCTTGCCCGAATAGACTTTATCGGAGTGGTCGCGACCGACACGATCGCACCCGTCTCGACCATCGCGGGCGACTCTATGATCGCACTCGCGGTTTACTTTGGTGGCGCGAGGCTCATCGATAACGAGACTGTCCGATTCATCGACGGAACGCCGCATTTCGGCTCACGATGAACGGTCGACGGGAAAAAGAAGAGGGAGCACGATCAGATCGTGCCCCCTCATGCAAAGGCGGCGAGCGGGGAGCTGCGAGAAATTAGAGGCCGGGGATGCCGATCGGAATGTCTTTGATGCCGTAGCCTGCCTTTGACGCCAGGGTGCCCAGCGAGCCGGCTGAACCGCTCAACGCGCCAACCGTGGCATCGCTGTAAGAACTCGGATTGCTCTTGAACTTCGAACCAGCAGCCTGCAAGGCGGCGGTCAATTTATCGATGGGACTAATCAATGCATGCAGGGTGGCGCTATGACTCCCCTTGGCGATTCCGTATGCCACTTTCAACTCGTGGACCGCAAACAGTGCGGCGATGCCGGCCTTGATGATCGATTTCGTCCGTCCGGACGCACCTTTGGCGAAGGCATGCGCTTTGTACGGGTTGTAGATCCAGTGATGGAACGCGAAGTAGGCAGCGCCCATGTGGAGCAGGAATCGGGTCTTGTCTAGAAATGCCGTATGGGCCTGGTTGTGCGTGACGGCTGGCGTCGCAGCCTTCGCATTACCCGAAAATGCGGGCGCGAAAATGCTGGTCAGTAGGGCCGCCACCAGTGTGACTACGATTATTCTTCGCTTCATGTATGGAGTGCCTCCTTGCTTTTGTACCAGTGCATGACCCGGTTACCTCCTCGCTCTCATCGTCGCCCGGCGGTTGTGCCCGGCATGTTCCGTGCCACGAGCATCGGACGAACAGGACATCGAGCAGTCCAGCCCCGCCGGGCGCCTGCTGGTTTAAATGGAGCTGCCCGACGGGCGGCCAAGGCGCGACTCAAGCCGCGTTAAGGCATCCCCGACGCCCTCGATTACGTACTCGCAAATGGCTGTGGCCATAAAGAGACGCTGCTTGATGACTTCAAATTCATACTCTTCCGACAAAGCTTTTCGAATGTGCAATTCCGCGTACTCGATGTGCTTGTACAAATCCTCCGGGACTCGATCAGGCGTATCGGCAAACAGAACGGTTACATTCCCATCGATCAACGCTTTCGAATTCCGCAGGAGCGCGGACGTTCTGCGTGCGATGTTCAGGAGGTTTACATTTCCCAATTCGCGATTGATGGACTCCATATCCGACGTCAGCGATTCCATGCGACGCCGAAACTGATCGGTCGCTACGCGTTCGTGATCGGTGTCACTCACTCAGGATATCCTTTCATTCGAGTCAGAGTGGGTCTGAAGGTCGCGGTGCGGTCGGCGGAATGAACCTGACCGAAGCCCCCCGGATAATGAGGTCAGCATACTCTACACCTGTCTCGCTTCCGCGAGTAACGAAGCGGGTCGGCGCTCGGGTAGCATGAGTCGGAGGGGAGATTCTGATGATAGCCACTGACGTAGGTCGTGAAATCTTACGAGCGCTTGAGGCGCGGCGTAGCATGGCACGAGTGAAGCCCGATCGCCCGCCCAGAGACCTTGTGGAGCAGGTCATCGCGGCAGCTGCCTGGGCGCCAAACCATTTCAAAACGGAACCGTGGCGTTTTTGCGTCGTGTCGGGCGATGCCCGGAACAAGCTGGGAGCCGTGATGGAGGAATCGCTCCGGGCTGCTCGCGCTCAGAGCAACGCAGACCATGTGGATCCGACGGAAATCGAGGCCGCATTTCAAAAGGAGCGCAATAAACCTCTCCGGGCGCCTGTCGTGATCGTGGTGGCGGCAGTGCCGTCACAGGAACCGAAGGTGGTAGTGGAGGAGGAATTGGCAGCGGTAGCAGCCGGTGTACAGAATATGTTGCTGGCGGCAGAGGCAGTGGGTCTGGGGGCTATGTGGAGAACTGGGAAACCGGCGTACGATCCGCGCGTGAAGGAATTTCTAGGGTTTCCTGCAAACGCACACATCGTGGCCTTCATCTATCTTGGCTATCCTGATCTTCCGCCCCAACGAGCGCGGCCCCGCAGTGCTGCCCGGCAGGTCGAGTGGCTTGGATGGGATTGAACACGGTGAGCACGCCGGCTCCGGCGGAGATGGTCTAATTCCCGCCGGCGTGTGCCCACTCGGTTTCCCTGATGCGTGGACCGGTTGGAATGGCATCGTTACGCTCCACCGGCCGTCCAGCGGCCAGCCACGCGTCCATGCCTCCTCGCCCGCTGACCACGTTGTCATATCCAATCTGGTGCAAGAATTGGGCAGCTCGCTGTGACCTGTAGCCGCCCTGACAGACCACGAGGATGGGTCGGTCACGCGGCAGTTCGTCGAGTCGCGTCGCCAATTCGGCTTGAGGGAGGTTGACGGCACCTGGAATGTGAGCGGGTAGAAACTCGCTCGGCTCGCGGACATCCAGCACGAGGCTGCCCTCGATCGATACATCCTGACTCAGATCGACCGCGGGCGATTCAGTCGCATGGGTCAGCATGGCGAACGATAGATCTTCGTCCCCGCGGTTCGTGCGCTCGATAGCGATCATGTTCAGCGGACGCGCCGGCACTTCTTCGGACATAGAGGAAACAAAGGCCTCCCGCTCTAACCTCAAGAGAGGA
>JANWJD010000250.1 GCA_025449555.1 Chloroflexota bacterium
CGAGGACAAGTGCGGCCTAGTCAAAGGACTCATACGTGGGAGAACCCGTCAAGGCCGATGCCGTCTCGGCCTGGTATGGCAAGCGTCTCGCCATTCGAGACGTGACGATGAGCATCGAACCGAACAAAGTGACTGCCATCATTGGGCCTTCAGGCTGCGGCAAATCCACTTTCCTGCGCTCGATAAACCGCATGCACGAGGTTATCCCCGGCGCTCGCGTGGGCGGTGACATCTGGGTAGGCACGGAGAACGTCTACGGCGACGGAGTCGATCCGGTGAAGATTCGAGCGCACATCGGCATGGTGTTCCAGCGTCCGAACCCGTTCCCCACGATGTCGATTTACGACAACGTCGCGGCAGGTCCTCGGTTGAGCGGAAGTATCAAGAAACGAGCGCAGCTCGACGCTCTGGTGGAGGAAAGTCTACGACAGTCGGCCCTGTGGGATGAAGTCAAGGACCGGTTGAAGGATCCTGCGACCGGCCTCTCAGGTGGCCAGCAGCAGCGCCTGTGCATCGCGCGGGCCCTCGCCATGAAGCCGGGCGTCATCCTGCTCGACGAACCATCTTCCGCGCTCGACCCCATTGCCTCGTTCAAGATCGAAGAACTCTTGAACGATCTAAAAGGTGAGTATACGGTCGTGATCGTCACGCACAACATGCAGCAGGCCGCCCGCATCGCCGACTTCACGGCGTTCATGCTGGCCGGTTCCGACTTTGTCGGCGAGTTAGTGGAGAAAGATGCCACGGGTCAAATCTTCAGCAACCCACGAGACAAACGCACCGAGGACTATATTTCCGGCCGGTTCGGGTGATATGGCAGAGCAACAAACCATTCTTGTGGTGGAAGACGATCGCAATCTCGCGGAGACGCTCGTCTACAACCTGCGCCAGGAAGGTTTCGACGCCGAGGTAGCACGCACCGGTTTGGAAGCCATTGCGGTGACCCGAACCCAGCACCCCGACCTCGTGCTGCTGGACATCATGCTGCCCGAGCTAGACGGTTTCGAGGTGTGTCGAGCCGTCCGGGCGACATCAGCGGTCCCCATAATCATGCTCACTGCCCGGGATGATGAGGTCGACCGCGTACTTGGGCTCGAGTTGGGAGCCGACGACTATGTCGTCAAGCCGTTCAGCCTGCGTGAGTTGCTGGCACGGATCCGCTCCAATTTGCGACGCGTCGAGCTGAGCTCGGGAAGTGAGGCACAGCAGGCACTGTCGATCGGAGGCTTGCAGGTCGATCCTGCGTCGCGTACTGTGCAACGTAATGCCAGGGTTCTTCACCTCCTTCCCCGGGAGTTTGACCTCCTGCTCCAATTGATGCTGAATCGCGGCATCGTGCTCTCGCGCAATCAGTTGTTGGAAAAAGTGTGGGGCCCGGATTATTTTGGCGATTCCCGTACCGTGGATGTCCATGTCCGCCGACTGCGCATGAAGATCGAACCCGATCCGGCCGATCCGGTCTATATCCGAACCATTTACGGCGTCGGCTATACCTTCGACGGCGGCCAGAGGAACAGAGATGACGCGTGAGCGTTACGATGCCATGCTGCAGGAGTTGGACGATCAGGTGCTCGAGCTGGGCGAGTTGGTCGCGACGACTATCGAATCGTGTGTCAATGCGCTCGACACCAGAAATGCGGCGGCGGCACAGCGTCTGATCGAAGCGGACAACCGTATCGACGACAAACGCTACGAAATCGAGCGGGCTGCCCTGTTGTTGATCGCAACCCAACAACCATTGGCAGGCGATCTTCGCAATATCGCGTCCATCCTGACCATCGCCACCGAGCTGGAACGCATCGGGGACTATTGCGAAGGAATCGCCAAGCTCAGTCTGCGCATGGCGGCTGAGACGATCGACGTCCCTATGGCTGACATTCGACGCATGTCGACCATCACCGAGCGACTGCTTCGTCGGGCGCTCGTTTCCTTTAAGGAACGAGATCTTGAAGCCGCAGGCGCCGTCTGGAGCCAGGATGACGAAGTGGATTCGCTGTACGGTGAGGTATTTCAGAAGCTGCTGGCCGAAATGGTGGAGAATAACGAAACGGTGCGAGGCGGTACGTACTTACTGTGGGTGGCGCATAACATCGAACGGATGGCCGATCGAGTCACGAATATTGCGGAGCGAGTGGCATTCGTGGTCACTGGCGATGTGGGCGCCTTCCGCGATCATCAGAGGGCCCAATCTGTCCCTACCTAATACACGGCTTCACCGCGGGCACGACCTGGGGTTGTGCGGAGAGATACTTGACGACCGCGCAATCGTGGCGCGATGCTGTAGAGGTCCATCCTGTCTTTGAGCACACGCGTGCTCCTGTAACCCGCTCTTTGTTCCTTCGGCATACCGGCGAAACATCGCCATGTCACCATGGAAGCAAGTCCCTACAGGAGGAAGGCTGATGAGTTTGACCGAACGCGTTCGAAGACCGTCTCTCTGGCGAATTTCCGCTGCGCTCGCCCTGCTCGCGGGAATCGGTGTGGTCGTCGCGGCACCAGGGACACACCCTGTCGTACTGGGAAGCGGCGGGGCATCCACCGCGTACGCCGCGGGAGGCTGTTCCCTGGGCGCGAATGGCGCCATCAAGCACGTGATGTACTTCCAGTTCGACAACACCCACTTTATGCGGGATCTGGCCAACGTACCGTCCGATCTCGAGCAGATGCCTCACCTCTCCAACTTCATTCAAAGCAATGGAGTCATTCTCGACAATCACCACACGCCACTGATCTCGCACACCTCAGAGGACATTCTCACCTCGCTCAGCGGCGTCTACCCCAATCGACACGGGGTGGCGGTCGGTCAGAACAGCTATCAGTTCTATCAGAATGGCTCCCCGACGCCGTTCACCACGGCGTTCACGTATTGGACCGACACGATAGGAAACGGCACGTACAACCTACTGAGCGGTGCTCCGACTGCCGCGAAGCCAACCGGCACGAACGCGCCTGCGCCCTGGGTCCCGTACACGCGCGCCGGTTGTGACGTCGGCGCAGTCGCTTCGGCCAATCAGGTGTTGGAAAACGCCAACGTGAATAGTAGGTTCGGCGCCAACGACATCGGCAATGTATACGGTGTGACCTCGCCCGAAGCGCAGGAGACCACAGCCCAGCGGACTGCAGACTTCGTTGGCGTCGCCGTGCACTGCAGCCAGACCGACAGTGCCGCCGGACTCTGCTCGAGCACCAATCACGGGCGGCCGGATGTTCTTCCCGACGAGCCGGGCGGGTACACCGGCTTTAATGGCCTGTTCGGTCACAAGTACGTCGCTCCGCTCATCGGCGGCAACGGCACGACTTCGCTTAACGACATCAACGGGACGCCGATCATAGATCCGACAACCAACGCTCCGGGCTTCCCGGGTTTCGATGGCATGAATGCCGCGGTGTCGCTCGGATATGTGGCCGACATGCAGGAGCACGGCGTACCGGTGACCTTCGCTTACATCTCCGACGCGCACGATCAGAATCCCGCCGCCACTCACACCGCGTTGGGTCCCGGCGAGCAAGCGTACGAGCAGCAGTTGAAGGCCTATGATATGGCCTTTGGGGCGTTCTTCTCGCGCCTCGCTGCCGATGGAATCAACAAGAGCAATACGCTGTTCGTTTTCACATCAGACGAAGGCGATCACTACACCGGAGGGCCACCTACCAATCCCGGCTGCACCGGTGCAACGATCGACGGTACGCAGAATCCGCCCGTCGTCACTCCCGGCAACTACTGCACATATTCGAAAACCGCTACCACCACACCTCCCGGCCCACCGTTCGGAGAGGTCGCGGTTGGCCTCGACGGACTACTATCTCAACAGCAGGGGTTGAATTCCTCCACCTTTAGCGTCGGCAACGACACCGCACCCGCCATTTACCTGAATGGTCAGCCGGCACGCAGCGATGCCTCCGTTCGCACCTTCGAGCGCGCCACCGGTGCGTTAACGGTGACAAATCCTCTTTCGAGCGCCACGGAGCCGCTCGCCCAATATCTAGCCGATCCGGTGGAAATGAATCTGCTGCACATGGTGACGGCAGACCCAACTCGCACACCGACCTTCACCATGTTTGCCCGACCAGATTACTACGTTACCGCCACGTGTAGCGGCGGCTTCAATAGCACGCCACCGCCGGTCGTTTCCCCGAAGTGCGTGCTGGAACAACCCGCCTATGCCTGGCTCCATGGGAACGTGCAACAAGACGTCAGCACCACCTGGTTGGGCATGGTCGGCCCGGGAGTCATCAACAAGGGCATCGACAACACGACCTGGTCAGACCACACCGACATCAGGCCGACCATGCTGGCGTTGTTGGGGCTGCAGGATGACTACAGCCACGATGGCCGCGTGCTGGTGGAAGATCTGAACTCGTCCGCTTTGGCTGCCTCTCTTACGGTGCACCAGGGCACATTCGTGCGGCTGGCCCAGATGTACAAGCAGCTCAATGCACCAGTGGCGGGCCTCGGCCTCGCCACGCTCGCCATCTCAACCAACGCCTTGAAGAGCAACGCTGCTGGTGATGGGACGTACACCCAGCTCGAGACCCAACTTCAGGCCATCGGGACTCAGCGCGACGCGTTGGCGGCGAAGATGATCGCGGCACTGGAGGGCGCAGAGTTTAACGGACAGACGCTCGACGAGCAAGCCGCACAATCCTTGATCACGCAGGGTCAGGCGTTGCTGGATTCCGTCAATACCCTCGCCGGCTCGTCTGCTCAGTGTTTCCTGGTGACGTTCATCAGCTCGCGTCCGGGTCAGGGAGAGATCTTCTTTGGCACAGGTCCAGGGTGTTCCGGCCTTGTCAACGTGGCAACCACGGACCAGAGTCCCGGCACCACGAGGCATGCGATCTTCGTTGCCGGGAACGACTTGCCCGGTACCGTTGGCAGCACCGGCATTTCTCCCGGCACGACGTACTGGTATGAGACGGTCACGACCGGCCCCGGAGGCACCGAGATCAACAACAACGCCGGAAACTGTTACTCCGTCACGGCGGGTTAGTCGAGCGGCGGAGAAACTCAAGGCCCCCCACCGAACGCGGTGGGGGGCCTTGACAACGTGAGTCGGCTTTAGAAACGGGTCAGGGCTCGCGTCTGTGGAGGCGCAGCCGGCGCACGGCAGTAAACAGGTCTTCGTTCATCAAGCGATAAAAGCGCCGTAACAAGTTCGTAAACTTTCCCTTCTAACGTGAGGAGGTAGGGCCGACGCTCCACTCCCCCAAGCGCCGGTGATCGTCATCTGGAAACGATCACCGGCGCCCTCCTCCAGCTCAGCTAGCGGAACGGATGCCGTCTTGTGCATCCGACCTGTAATATGCTGTAACAAGCCAGTAACATTCGACAGTGCTGCAGCCGGCGGCAGAGGCCTCGAGGAGAGTGCTTGCTTTCCAAGCTCGTCCGCGCGACTGGTCCGGTTAGGAGAAGGCGTCGTGGGAAACCAATCAAAGAAGGACAAGCATCTCGAAAAGGCAGAGCGTAAGCTAAAACGGGCTCGCGAAAAATTTGAGGCGATGCGCGAGCAGTACCTGTTGGTGCGCGAGCACGGAAAGCAGCAGGTCGAGCGAGCTCAGCTCGAGGCAGAGCGACGGCTGACAAAGGTGCATGAACGGCTCGAGAAACGGGCGCACGCCATGAACCGGGCAGAGGCGCGCATACTTGAATTGGCTCCCGAGCAGGCACCTGCCTCGATCTCCGGATCGCCGTCCCGCTCGAACAACCGGGTCAGTTCACCCGAGGTTGCCGCGGACGCGGTCAAACATGTCCAGGAACAGCGTGGCCTCGAAAGTGGGTCTCCGATTCTCCAGGGATAGGACCGTGCTCCGACGCTCGCGAAGGCTGGCCACCGGGATCCCAGATTGCTAATAACCCGCCAGCAGGTGTGAGCTGAGTTCGAGCTGCCGGTCCGATCCTGCTCTGGTCAGTTCTGCCCGCAGCGATTCCACCTGACGAAGCAGAGACTGGAAATCGACTCCCTCCAGGCGATAGACCTCCACGGCGCCTCGTGCCACCACCGTTGCGTTTCGTGGCGCATCGTGCAATAACGCCCTGTCTATAGCGTGACAAAATATTGTTGCCGAATTGTTTCAGACCTGTAGCCGTGGTGTTTCCGACGCCAGTCTTACAAGGGTATGACGGGCGGCCGAGCGGGAGTATTGTGGGGAGCGCCCCGCTTGCCTACAGTGGAAGAGGGTGTATCCGGACGACCAGACCCCACTGGAAGAAGGAGCACACATGGTTCTTGGACGTGTCCCAATCATCGTGGCCCTGGTGTTCGGTTCGATTCTCCTCTCGATCGCGGCCATCTCCATGACCCCACGCGAGGCGAGTGCGCGTCCGATGGAGGCAAGTGGCCAAAATCAACGGAGGATCGACCCACACGCTTTCACGCTCGCGGCCAAAAACATTGCCGCTCTCCGCGGAATCAACGTCACATCGCTGGTGCGTCGATTTACCTCCCAGGCGCGGACTGAAAGCACCGACCTCACCGGATCGCAACCGGGAGGAGCAACCACCCTGGTAAACAACTGGCACATCTCGCCCGCGGGCTCCGAGGCGCCGTTGGGCGACTTTCCCGCGAACAGCGCGCTTTCACCGGACGGCAAACACATGCTGGTGGTAAATAGTGGCGCGGGCGTCCAATCGGTGCAGGTGGTGGATACCAGCTCGCACACCGTGCAGCAGACCGTACCGTATTACGCTCCACATAGCGCTTTCATCGGCGTGGCGTACAGTAGCGATGGCACACGGGCGTACGTCTCTGGCGGTGGAGAAAACGTAGTCCACACCTTCAGTGTGGGCGGAGATGGTGCGCTGACTGCTACCGGAGATGTCAAACTGGGCACGGTTGCTCCCGACGCGTCGCAGAACCCGTATCCGGCCGGCTTGAGCGTGAGCCCGGACGGCAAGACCGTCTACGTGGCGAACACGCAGGCAAATTCCATTACACTCATCGACACGGCCTCCCAAACCGTCACGGGAACGATCCCGGTCGGCACCGCCCCATACACAACTATTACCAGCCCGGCGACGAAGTATGTCTGGGTTGCGAACTGGGGCAGCGCAACCCTGTCGGTAGTCGATCCCGCGACCAAAACAGTGGTCGCAACCGTTCCGGTAGGCAATCACCCGTCCGCAATGACGGCAACACCTAATGGCATGCTCTATGTGTCCGATTCAAACAGCGACGCGGTATCGATCGTCAATCTGCAGACGATGAGCGAGGTGAGTCGCCTTTCTGTTGTTCCGTTACCGAATGCTCCGCCGAGCAGTAGTCCGCAGGGGCTTGCGGTTAGCCCGGATGGACGAAGGCTGTATGTGGCGGATGCCGGCGACAACGACCTTGCGGTGTTCGCCCTGCATCCCGATGGTTCCGGGGCAGATTTTCAGGGCTGGATTCCGACTGCCTGGTATCCGACCTCGGTCCAGGTAAGCGCCGACAACTCGACCTTGTTTGTCACTAATGGATTTGGGGACGGTGAAGGACCCAATAATTCCGGCCTGTATCCCGATCCGACGCGGCCCAATTTTCCCTCGATCAATGCGGTCGACGGGTTCGGCGGCACATATTGTAAGTGCCAGTTCAACCAGTTCAGCGGATCCATGAACGTGGGTACGCTGTCAATAGTTGAAGTGCCGAGTGCGGGGCAATTGACCGACGATACCTTGCAGGTAGTGGCCAATGACCGGTTCTTCGACCGCTCGATCCTCGATCGGAGTGCCGGCAATCCCATCCCATTGCCGGGCGGTAGCTCTCCCATCAAGCACGTCATCTACGTGGTCAAGGAGAATCGAACCTACGACCAGGTGCTGGGTGATGAGCCAATCGGCAACGGAGACTCATCGCTCACTCTCTTCGGCAAGTCGATTACACCCAACCTTCACGCGCTGGCTGAGCGGTTCGGCGTGATCGATAACTTTTACGCGGATGCCCAGGTGAGTGCGGACGGGCACAATTGGGCGCTATCCGCGAACGCCAGCGATTACGCTGAAAAGCTGTGGCCACAGGACTATTCGGCGAGCCCGGGCCGAAACTTCGGGTACCCGTTCGAAAGTGGCACGTCCTTGCCCCAGTCGCCGGGAGGCTATATCTGGGATGACGCCGCGGCGGCCAACCTTACGTATCGCGACTACGGCCTGTACAGCAATTTTGCCGCCGCCTTCTCCACGGCCACAGTGATCCCCCAGGATGGCCAGTGCAGCGGCCCAACCTCGTCCGTGTATCAGGGTGCGACCGTTCCCCCGGGAAACCTCTTCTGCTTTCAACCGATCACCGTCAACGCTTCGACCGCTCCCGGTCTGGTAGGGCATCTCGATCCCAAGTACCAGGCGTATGACGTTCGGTATCGGGATATTGACCGCATCGCCGAGTGGCAGCGCGAGTTCAACCAGAACGTGGCGAACAATGATTTGCCACAGCTCGAGTTGCTGCGACTCTCGTCCGATCACACGGCCGGAACGACTCCCAATTCCTGGACGCCGCAGTACTTTGCCGCGGACAACGATGCAGCGGTGGGAAAGCTGGTGGATGCCGTCTCGCACAGCAAGTATTGGGCGAGCACCGCCATCTTTGTGACCGAAGATGACGCACAAAACGGCCCGGATCACGTCGACTCACATCGCACGGAGGCCCTGGTCATCAGTCCATATACGTCACAATCCACGCAGCGTGCGGTACATATCCATTACGACACGGCGGCAATGCTCCGTACGATCGAACTGATTCTAGGCCTTGGGCCGCTCAGCAAATACGACGCGACCGCGACGCCAATGTCGGCCGCCTTCAATTCGAATCCCGATGGCACGCCGTACGACGCGATCGCTCCCATGGTCCCGGCTGCCACGAACTCTCCCCAGGCGTATGGAGCGGTCCAGTCGAAAGCCATCAATTTCGCTCTCCCCGACCAGGCACCCACCGCCGAAATGAATCGCATTCTCTGGCACGCCGTGAAGGGGAACGTGCCGTATCCCGGGCCGGCCGATACAGCGTACGACCCCGCAGTGCAACGATACGTCTGGGGCGTCATGGATCGAAAGACGAACCCGCTCCTGAGCTACCACGGTATTCCCATGCCGCGCCTGGTCGCGCGGCACCCCACACGCTTCCTACTCACCCACACTTCAGATATCGCGCGTCCAACTTAGGCGGGATCGTGCTCCTGAATTCGGTAATGCGCACCGCGGCGCGCATCGCTGTCACGGAGTACAAGACCGCGGTCAGTAAGGACCTTGCGGGCTCGTAAGAAGGTGGCTTCGGACATCTTCGAGGCAGCCTGCCATTCGGTAGCGGTGGCACCATCAGCCCCGTACACTGATTGGAGCGCATCCAGGGCCTGCTGCTCGCGGCGGCGCAGACCGGGCGTGGCCGGCTCGTCGCCGGCCGCGTCGGGCACAGCAGCGGCCGCGTCGGGCACAGCAGCAGCTGGGTCGGGCGCAGCATCGGCCGCGGTTTCGCCTTCGCCGGCCAGCAGAGCCGCCAGCCGATCTTCGGTCTTGGTCACAGTGGCCGCCCTGCGGTCGACGCGCTTTCCCGTTTTCGTGAGCCACTTGGCGGCCCGAAGTCGAGCCTGCTCGATCTCCTGCTTGCCCCGCACGCGGGCCTGAGCGTGTTCTTCCTCTGCCACGCTCAGTTCCATCTGCGCCTTTGTCAGTTTGCGCCGCGCCCTTTCAATCGGATCCTTCTTTGACCCATCTTTGGCCACCGTCTTCTCCTCGCTCCGCACTGCTCTCGCGCTCTCTATATTTGCGCTACGGGCCACTCGAACCCGGACGAATGAACCGGGACCTGACCGACGATATCTGCAACCGCAGGATCGATCACTCGACTCACACGCACCGTCCACTTCGCTCAGCTCATCCGGCCGCCCCACAGATTCGCTTTTCAATCTACCGCCGCGAGATCGACCACTCGCCAGCTCGATTCACCGCTTCTCGCATCCGTCGAAGCCGGGGAAGAGATCCCAGGGACGTGCCAACAGTGGCGAGATGGTGATAATCACATCGCGCACATAATACATCAAAACTGGCTAAATCGCACCCCTGAAACATCAACGTTTCGAATTGTTGCCAATTTGTTACCAGTTCCGCATGTTGGACGATATTGTGATCAGATACACAGACCGAGGCGCATCGACGGAGTACGTTACGTTCGTACCGGTTAGTCGAAAGGATTTGCACCGATGCTCAATCCCGCTGAAACTCCCACCCAGGACGACGTCCAGGCGCTCATTGATAAGCTCGTCGATTTTGATGCCAGCTTGACGCCCACACAACGCTCGGTTTTTCGGTCCCGCATTCTGACTACCATGCCTGACGCCGATGACGTCGAGGGCCACAACTGGGAGATGCGATGGCAGGCAGGGCCGGCCGGCATCTTCCGACAGTGGATCTGGGTGGAAGACGGACATGGAACGGAGCCGGCTGAGCGGCGCTCGAAGTAACATCTGATCGGCAGGTAGACCGAGCCGGTATCAGCAGACGTAACATACCGGACACCGGTCGCTAACACCGGCGTAACACCTCTCACGTACGCTTGCACCGAAAGAGAGCAACAGCGCAAGGAGAGGTGAAACCGGTGCTTATCGATCTGCATAGTCACAGCATCTTGAGTGATGGAACCCTCCCGATTGACGAAATGGTGGCAGCTGCCGACCGCCATGGCTACGAAGCGTATGCGGTGACGGACCATGCCAACGGCGATGATCCTCACTACCTCGACGTAGTCACTGAAGTGCGTCGCCAGGTGGACGCGCTTCGCACGGAGACATCCATGCGTCTGTTTGCCGGCGTGGAGCTAACGGACTTCGAGCCGGAGTTGATCCCCCATGTAGCCGAGGAAGTTCGGCGGTTCGGAGCGCAGGTCGTGGTGGTGCACGGCGAGTGTCCAACCCTCGACGTTCCGCCCGGCACCAATGCAGCCGCGGTCCGCTGCGACGAGGTGGACATCCTGGCCCATCCGGGTCTGCTGTCCGAACGCGACGCGGACGAGGCTACGGTACGCGGGGTCCACCTCGAGATTTCCGCCCGGCAAGGACACTGCTGGAGCAACGGCCATGTTTATCAGACGGCCCGAAAGGCCGGCGCCTTCCTGTTGGTGGATTCCGACGCTCATGAAGAAGCGGGACTCCTCTCGGTCCCAAAGGTTCACGCGCTCATCCGTGGGGCCGGCGCTTCCGACCTCTCCCTCAACCAGATAGTCAACCAGACGGCACCCCGTCTGATTGCCAGGCTCGCGCGCCGCTACGCCAGGGCTTACTGAGGGGACACCCAGTGGAATGGTTCGTAATTCTCCCTTCGTGGTGCGTGTCAATCCGAACCCCGGGCAATGGACCCACTCGCTACAATACTGAGATTAGAACGTGCTGGAGCCTTTTTGACTCTCGTCCACACCATTATCATCAGCATCTTGCAAGGCATTTCCGAGCTGTTTCCGGTTAGCAGCCTCGGACATGCCGTGCTGCTTCCCCGCATTTTGCGCTGGAGCATCGACCAGAAAAGCGAAAGCTGGCTGGCATTTCTGGTCGCGCTACACGTAGGAACCGCGATCGCCCTTTTGATCTAGTTCCGGGACGATTGGGTCAGCGTGGTCAAGGCTTTTGCGCGGAGCGTGCAACAGGGACAGATGGGCGGAGATCACGATCAGCGGCTGGCCTGGATGGTGGTGCTTGGCACCATTCCCACCGGCGTCGTCGGTCTCGTCTTGCAAGGCCCGTTGCGCTCCCTCTTCGCGTCCCCATACGCGGCCGCATGTTTCCTCATCGTCAATGGAGCGATCATGTTCGTGGGCGAACGCCTGCTCCAGCGACAACTCGCTGAACGGGCGGAGGTCTCAGTCGACACCTCGTACCAGCGTCAGGCGGCAGTGGGCGCCGGCTCCGTTCGTTCCTCGAACACCGTGAGGACGCGTGGCCCTTCAGGCTCCGACGAGTTGGAGGCCGGCCGATATCGCGACATCACCCAGTTGAGCTGGCGGGACGCGACCATCGTTGGACTCGCTCAGATTGGCGCCCTCTTTCCTGGGATTTCGCGGTCGGGGGTCACGATGGTGGCCGGCCTGATGGCCGGTTTGACACATGAGGCATCCGCGCGGTACACCTTTCTGCTCGCCACCCCCATCATTGGCGCGGCTGCAGCGCTGGAGCTTCCAAAATTGTTCGACGCGGGTGGTCGGTCGATCCTCGGCTACGCCGTGTTCGGCATGGTGCTTGCCGGCATTGCAGCGTATTTCTCCGTACGGTACTTAATGCGCTACTTCGAAAGCGGGCGGCTGTATCCGTTCGCTTACTATTGTGTGGGCGCGGGATTACTTAGTCTCATCCTGCTGGCCGCATGAATTAATTACTTCGCGAGGTCATACCATGAATCGTTCCACCTTGTTTGGCCTGGGCATTGCCGTGGCCGTCGTGTGCGCGCTGATCGCGATCGTCTATCTGGTTGGGGGCTCACCACTCGGGCACCATATCAAGCACGCTATTCTCTTCTTTGCGATCGCCGTGGTGGCCGCGCTTTTCGCAGTCGTCAACCGACCGATGCGATCGCTCGTGTAGGCGGTTCTCCTCTCAATTCGGGAGACAACGATCAACGTCTGCGATGGGCCAACTGCCAGGTTGCATCACGCATCCCGTTGAGGATCTGACGCGCTGTGGCAGGGTCGGCCCAGCGTGGCTGCGCATAGTCGTAAATAACCACTGGTCGATACCGCACCGCGACCAGCCGTTTGCGGTAAAAGGTGTAGCTTCCCACCACCCCTTCGCGCGTCGGCATCGAAAACATCTGGTCGAACACGAAGTTGCCGTGCGCATAGCTGATGAAATGATGGTGATAGATTTCCACTGCCTGCACGTGGTGAGGGTGGTTCCCGATGATAAGATCGGCCCCGCTATCGATGATCCAGTGCGCGACGCGCTGTGGGTCATCGTCCGCGATTCCGGGCGCCGTCGTGGGTACGGCCACGTACTCCTTGCCCCAGTGCACCGATACGACGACAACATCTGCCCCACGTCGTGCGGCTCGAATCTGTTGTCGAGCAGCGGCATAATCGAATCGCTCACCCACCGTGTTGTACGCCATAAAGGCGAAACGGATGCCGCGCACAGTCTTGTGATCGACCTTGCCGTAGCCGCAATATCCGATGCCGGCGGCCCCGAGGTGGTTCCATGTTTCTTGAATGCCCTGCGGCCCGTAGTTCCCGATATGGTTGTTGGCGGTACACGCGGTGTCGACTCCCGCGTAACGGAGTCCCTGCACGAACCGAGGGTCGCCGCAGAACTGCATGCCCTCATATACCACCGGACACCCGGAGGCGATCAATGGCGACTCAAGGTTGATGAGGGTGATGTCACCGCTGCGAAGAAACCCCGCGGTTCGACGGAACGGGTACAGGAAGTCGTTGTATGTGACCATCTTGTAATTGACGCTGCGCGCCGGTATCACGTCACCAGTCGCAATGATCGTCCGCAGATTGTTGCGTCCATACTGAGTTAGAGCAGGCGCCCTGGCGGCAAAGATACTGGCAATGGTCAAGGGCGGCGGGACAGCCGTCCCGATCGATCGCCGCGGGGAATCGGGAACGATGGCTGAAGATTTGGCGCCGTTACCCGACAGACCATTCGCCTGAACGAAGCTATAGCCCAGCCAGCCGCCGAAGCCGATGACCACCCAGAAGAAGGCAAAAGCCAGGAGAGTGATCCGGTCGCTCCGCTTCGACGTCTCGCGCATTGAACCCTCGACGTTGCATCGTCGCTCGTGTTTCTACTATAGGGTGCTACGACCGTAACCGCCATCACGGGACTTAGGACTCTAGGCAAAGACAGCCGCCGTCCCTAGACTGAACATCCATAATGCACTCTTCGAGCGGCGGATCCGGAGAAACTCGAGCCAACGAGCAACGACAGACCGATCGCCTGCAGACGTTGAACGAGATCGGTCGGGTGATGTCGTCGACCCTGGATCTGCAGACACTCTACGACACCATCTACCAGCAGATCGGGCGGGTGATGGACGCCACGCAG
>JANWJD010000251.1 GCA_025449555.1 Chloroflexota bacterium
GCCGGCCACACCGGCACAAGGGCGAGCACACGGTGCTCTTACGGACGCTTTTCGGCACCGTGCGTCTCACGAGCCCGCGCCTGTTCCATTGCGGCTGCCGACCCCAGCCGATGCGGACCTTCAGTCCCTTGGCGGAAGCTTTACCTGAACACACGACGCCAGAGTTGTTGCTGCTGGAGAGCGAGTTCGGCGCACTTTTGCCGTATCGGCAGACGGTCCGTCTGCTGCAGAAGCTACTGCCTTTGGGGCGCCCGCTGGCGCGTGAGGCGGTGCGCCTGCACCTGCAGCGCGTCGCGGAGCGCCTGGAAGCCGCGCTCGGCGACGAACGCTGCATGTTCGTCGAAGGTTGCCCCAGTGACTGGGCTGCCTTGTCGCGGCCGGACTTGCCGCTAACCGTCGGCCTGGACGGCGGATTCGTCCATTCCGCTGAGCAGACCTCACGCACAGACGGCTGGTTTGAGGCCATCGTCGGCAAGAGCATCACTGCGGACGGCATGGCCAAGTATTTTGGTTTCGTGCAGAACTATGACCGCAAACCCAAGCGGCGCTTGTTCGAACTCCTCACGTCCCAGGGCATGCAGATGAACCAGCAGGTGACATTCCTCTCCGACGGCGCGGATGATGTGAGGGATCTGCCGCTCTACCTGAATCCCCAGGCCGAGCACTGGATCGACTGGTTCCACGTCACGATGCGCATCACGGTGCTACGCAATCAAGCAAAAGGTCTGCGGGCTGGCGACAACTTGCAGCCAAAGGTGGCCGACGAGACGCTGGAGGGGATTAAGTGGTACCTCTGGCACGGGAATGTGTTTCGTGCGCTCCAAGAAGCGGAGAGCCTTATCTGGGACCTTGAGGAATGTGACGATGAACTCAGTTCGAATGGACGCAAGCTTGCCAAGTCCCTCGACGAGTTCCGCACCTATCTGCGCAACAACAAGGGGTCGATTCCCAATTATGGCGAGCGCTGGCGCAACGGCGAGACGATCTCGACGGCATTTGTGGAATCCACGGTCAACACCGTGATCAGCCGGCGCATGGTGAAGAAGCAGCAGATGCGCTGGACGCCCCGCGGGGCGCACCTCCTATTGCAAGTCTGCACCTGCGCCCTGAACGGAGAGCTGGAAGAGAAGTTCAGAGGCTGGTATCCAGCCCTACATCAGGCAGCACCCGCCAAGAAGGCGGCGTAGCCTCCCCTGGTTATTGACGGCCTCCTTGTTCTCACGCTGCGTCCATTACGCAAGGCGAATACCGACCTGATCATCGAGGAATGGGACAACATGCTGCGGATCTTCGTCTCCCTGGCACGCAAGACTACCAGCCAAAGCATCATCGTGAGCAAGCTGTCCGCCTATGCCCGGCGCAACAAGACCCAGCGCGCGCTCTGGGAGTACGATGCCATCTTGCGGAGTATCTACCTCCTGACCTACATCGACTCACCACCGATGCGCCGGCACGCGCAGCACGCGCTCAACCGTGGGGAGAACTCCATCAATTGCGCCGCGCCGTGTCCTATGCCAACTTCGGCAAGCTACGCTTCAAGAGCGAGGAGGACCAGCAGATCTGGAGCGAGTGCAGTCGCCTCCTCACAAATTGCATTCTCTATTTCAACGCGACGATTCTCTCGAAGCTATTTGCGCAAAAAATCGGTCAGTGGCGATAGCGCCGGAGTGGAGGCGCTCAAAGGGATTGCACTCGCAGCCTGGGGGCATGTGAACCTTCATGGCCGGTTCGAGTTCACCAGAGGGCCACAACCCATTGATGTGGCGGCACTCGTGCAACAGCTGGCGCAACACCCGATCGTGCCTGACGACGCTGAGCCTTGATGCACCTTTTAGAGGGGTTATGCAAAAAGCCCCATTATTATGTCACGCGATACCGCGCCACGGTCTCTTCGTTGAGTGTCACACCCGATCCGGGGGACGTGGGGATCGCCACCATGCCGTCGGGCTCAAGCGCATCCAGAAAATCAGTAGTAGTCATGATGCGAGCCTGTGGGCCGTTCGTCATCGCCGTCCGACCTCGGTCGGAGGCCCGGGCCTGCAAACCAAGCCGCCGGAGATAACACTACGCGAAACGGTATACCCGCATGAGTATCGAATTAACTCATCGCCGGCATACCACGCGATTGGCCGGATCGATCCTCCACGCCCTTCCCCTGCACAGCGTCACCATCCTCGGGATAGCCGAACGCCGAGCGCGTACTCCAACTCCGGCCCTCGTGCGCTTACAGGGCGCGTATTCTGTCGTTAGTTCTCTGGTTGCGCGTGCAAGTCCTTTCGCGGGCGAATCTCTCGTTGACGGAATTCATCCAGGAACGCCGCGAACCGCGCCGTGGCCACGTCGAACAGTTGGCGGCCCTTCTCCGCCGTGGCCACCGTGGGATCGCCGATCACACCAGTGGTGGTGTTTCGGCTGAAAAACTCTTGAAAGAACACCCCGCTGCCGCCCATGATGTCCCACCAGATATGGTCGCTCGTCTGTACTTCATCTATGGTGCGAACGGCTTTATCCATCTCGACTAGTTCAGGCTTGATGTGCAGCATCAGCGACGTTTCCGCCTCGCAACCATGTGCCATGCCGCCCGGGAAGGTTGACTCACGCCAGGCGACATCCTCCTGCTTGAGCAGCGACCACCAGGAAACGAGGGCGCAGACCGCGTTGGCACGATTGGTGATCATTCGCGCCGCCACATCAAGGAACGGCACATTGCTGCCGTGGCCGTTAAAGAGCACGATGTGCCGGAAGCCGTGATGCGCCACACTTGTCCCGATCGCCGCGATATAGTCCAGGATCGTATGCACGTCGATCGTGATCGTGCCTGGGAAGTCCATGTGGTGTTCGTTAAACGAGTAGGGTACGGCCTCCATCAGCAGGGCACGTGGGGCTACCTGCTCGACGGCGGCGCGAGCGATCGTGCCGGCGGTTAAATAGTCCGTGGCGAGCGGCAAATGGGGACCGTGCTGCTCGGTCGTCCCTACGGGGAGCACGATCACGGGATCGGCGGCGGTAAGGTCGCGCAACTCGGGCCACGAGAGATCTTGGTAGAAATAGGGTCGCTTGGCCATCGAGCATCCTCCCCCTTTGCCGTGCTTCACCCGATTGAGGTCAACTCGCGGATAATCGCCGTCCCGTGTAGCGCTCAACCGCGTCGGGGTTGAGCTTGATCCCCAAACCCGGCCCGGCGGGGATGGCCAGCATGCCGTCGGCATCCAGGCGCCAGGGCTCGATGACCAACTCGTCGATGTAGGGCGACCCGGTCAGATACTCTACCCAACGGGTGCCGGGAAAGGCCGAGACAAGTTGCAGATCAGCCGCAAGGCCGATCGCCGTGTTCCAGCCGTGCGGCACGAACTGGACATTGTACTCATCGGCCATCCAGGCGATACGCCGCTCCTCCGAGATGCCGCCCACCTTGGTCACGTCGGGCTGCACGATGTCAAACGCGCCCTGACTGAGCCAGGGTTGAAATGCCTGGCGGCGCGTAAGCACCTCGCCGCCCGAAATCGGCACCGGCGAGAGGCGGCGCAACTGGATGTATTCGTCCAGATCGTCCGGCCGCAGCGCCTCCTCAAACCACGTCACATCGTAGCCGGCCAACATGTGCGCCGTGCGTAGCGCCCACTTCAGGTCGCCGCGCCAGTAGGCATCGCTGCCCCCGGCGTCGACCATCAGATCGCAGTCTGGGCCGACCGCGTCGCGGGCGGCGCGCACGATCGCCTCGTCCAGTTTGTCGTTGGATCGGCCGAACGGCCCCCATCCGATTTTGAAGGCACGAAAGCCCTGTGCTTTGACCTCCTGGAGATGATCGGCCATCACCTGGGGCTCGTCCATCAGCAGCGAGGCGTAGGGTTTGATCCGCTCCTTGTAGCGCCCACCGAGCAGGCGACCGATCGGTTGGCCGGTGACCTGGCCGAGAACGTCCCACAGGGCAATATCGATCCCGCTGATTGTGTGGGTAATGGAGCCGCCGCGACCCTGCCAGAAGGTATGCTGATGGAGCTTTTCACTTACCCGTTCGGGCTCGATCGCGCTTTCGCCGATGTAGTGTGGGCGCAGAACCTGCAGCGATGCCTCGACCAATTCCACGCTGGTGAACACGCTGCCCAGCCCGGTTATCTCCTCGTCGGTGATAACCTCGATTATGGTATGCACGCAATCGTCGGGCGCCAGTTCATCCATCCAACCGCCCTGTGGCGTCGAGCCCCGCAAGCCGAGCGCGCGGATCTCCGCGATCTTCATCCCTCCTGCCCTTCCCGGCTGCCTGCCGCTATGTTTTGTGCGCCGTCTAATGCGCGCCGAACTATCGAAGGTATCGCGGGTATGTGGTCAGCGACTATGGACGCCGGCCAGCACACGCACAGACTCCTCTTCCACGATCTCGCCGGCTTCGGGGGCGACCAGGCAGGCATGTGTCACCTCGTATCCTCCTTCCGCGTAGGCGGCACGAGTGGGTACGTACCAGACCGAGCCGTCGGTATAGCTCGCGTACAGCGTGTGGGGGAAGGGCGAGCGGGCCACGATCGATCGGCCGGTTTCGGTGAAGATCTCGCCGGGTGCGGTAACCAGCCCAACCGAGTGTCCCAGCCGCAGCGCGCTTAGTTCGGCCGGCACGGGTGGAACCGACGGACCACCCAGGAGGGAATCCAGCCCTTGACGAGCACGAGCAAGCCGCCGTTCAGCCCACCAGAGGCCGCCTGCTTCTCCGGCCGCGCCTAGCCGGTCCCGCTCCACCTCCAAAGCCGCCACCGCTTCCCGACCCTCGGCCACCGATCCGGGAAGGATGGGCGGAAGATCGAGTCGCGACCGCGCGATGTCCAGTCCGCCCTTGGTCTCCTCGACACTGGGCTGGATACTCCAGTAGACCCGTGTGGCCTCGGCCCCGAGCGGAAGGCCCAGATGGGCAAGATGGGTCCAATCCCAACCCATCAGCAGCGGATTGATATTGCCGGCGGCGCCCTGCAGGAAGAGACACATGGCGCCGGTCTGCTCTTCAAGGAGGGTGCGTGCCGTGCCGGGAAAGTCGGCACTGAGCTGGGTGCAGTGGGCGCCTTGGCTGACCGGGTGACAGGCGCAATTAAGCACGGCGGCCAGCGGGCGGCCGTCGACCGTGTCCGCACGCAGGACGGTCACCCGCGGATCGTAGGGCCCGCCGGGGTTCTGTCCCAGGATAATTCGCCCGTCGGCGGTGCGTTCCCGCCGATTGATCCCGATCCGTACGTCTCCATAACCGACACCGATTCGACAAGGAACCACGCGGGAACGAGCCAGGGCAACCCCGCCGGCCAGTAGATGGACCAGATTGGCCAGGTAGGGACCGACCTGAGCCAGTTCCGTGCTACGCGCCGGATCGGTCAACGGCCCATAGTGGGTGTGGCTGCAGGCCACCACAACATGATCGGCCGGCACATCGGTCAACCGTGCGACCGCGGCGCGCACGGCATGCACCTTGTCGGATCGCAGATAGAGAAGGTCACAGGCAATGATCGCCAGACGGATGACCTCGTCGGTCTGCCCGGTGCCCGCCGGCGTTGCACGCGGACCCTCAAGAACCAGGGCCGTAGCAGTGAGGTCACCGTGTAAGCCGGCAGCCGGCCCGCGTCCGGCGAACCCCACCATCTCGATCCCCACGGGCGGGGTGATCGTCACCCGGGCCGTTCCCGCACGCAACTCCATCGCGGTTATCTCCTTGCGTCACAACGTAGTGGTATGAGTATGCCACGGGAGATGAGCGTAACGAAGTACGCCCGCTCGGTACACTCCTCGGCCCGGTCAGCGCGTAGACACTTGAAGTCGTACTTCGTGCGGCCCTTATAACAGTGCATCCGCAACCTTACGCACGGCGACAATGGTTTGTTCCACACCCTCGTCGGTCAGCAGTGGGTACTGTCACATTAAGCCCTGTTAGAACTTTCGTTCGCTACACATTCCCCACAAGCGTGCCACATTTGACAGTTTCGAAGCTAGATGGCGGCAGAATCAAGTCAGAATAGCCCCATCCTTCCCCACTTTCGAGTGGCGCCAAACTTAATGTGACAGTACCGCCGGCCACACCGGCACAAGGGCGAGC
>JANWJD010000252.1 GCA_025449555.1 Chloroflexota bacterium
CCTCTAATCCGCGATCGGAGCCCCTCCAAGGTGTGCCTCCCGTGCTGGGCGTGTCAGTTCTGAGCAGGAAATAGTGGGCGATCCGAGGGGTAGATTGTACCAGCGGCAAGCGGGTCAAGGATGGGATACATCAAATCCCGCACCAGGCGGACGGCGCCAGGTGCAGCCCGAAATGCGTACCCCGAAACGGAAACAATTCTGAAGGGGTGGTCTAATGCGAGGCAGGCTGCTCGGTCGGCGTAAGAGCCCTGCGCATTTAGCCAGCAGGTCGGCGCGAGGGCTGTCGCCGCCGGTGTCGACTTCGACGGCCTCCTCCGAGACTCGATTGCCCACTGCAGGGGTACCGATTCGTAGCTCGGCTTACCCTTTCGCAGCGGGACGTCATCGACATCCTCCCGACCCTCTGGCAGGGTCGCTGCCACTCAGTCGGTGAGGAGGTGGAGTCGGCCGCTCCTCACGGCGACTGGAGCGACCAGCGGCGCGGATGACGCCGTTGTAGAGCGCGTGCCAGGCCGTGATCGGTTAGATCTCACGCTACACACATCGAGAAGCGTCGGCGGGTCATCAGGAGCGCCGGAGGGATGTCGCTGGTCTAGCCTGACGGAGCGCAGCACGCAGGATTTGACGATTGCCGAACGGCGGCCTAACGTTTAGAATTGCGAGTCGACGCCGCGCTCAGCAATGAATCCGCTGGAGACTGATATGTTCAGCAGGAGAGTTAGGCCTTCGGCAACACGGCTACGCCCATCAGGTCGGACTGTTGTGATGCCTGCGAGTCAGCGACAGACTTGCGCAACCACGTGTTGGTCTCGCATAGGCCGACGAGCATGACGGATCGGTTTGTGGGAAAGGCTGAAGAGTTCGCGGAGGGCAGGCGCAAGGTGGTAACCGTCGATCACCATGAGGTTATCGTCTTCGAGCACGGCGGCCAATTCTACGCATTTGAGAACCTATGCCTGCACCAGGGTGGTCCTGTCGGCGAAGGAGCGCTCATCGGCAAGGTTGAGGTCGTCTTGGATGAGTTCAAATGCTTCGTCCGTGAGGAATTCTCAGAAACGGAGATCCATTTGGTCTGCCCCTGGCATGGGTGGGAGTACGATATCCAGACCGGCGCGTTCGCGGGTGACCGAAGCAAGCGACTGCGGAAATATGAGGTGTATGAGCGCGAGGGGAAGGTGCATCTCCGTGCCTAAAGAGGTCACTGATGGCGAGATTGTCGCGCAAGCCACCCAAGCGTTGGCTGTGATGCTTCTCCATGGGCAACATGAAGGAATTTCGGAAGAGGCAGTCCAGCGACTGCTCGGTGTAGCGACGAAGCTCTATGCGGCGAAGCGGAGCAGTGGCCACCGAGTCGACGCCTTCCTTCCAGACACGGTCACGGCTACGGAGGTGGCGATTACTGCGAGTGCAATGCTTGACGCCGTTCATATGGAACTATTCGAACTGGATATGTGGAACAGCCTTGGACGCTCGTAAGGGAAGGATGACTTAGATGGTGATTGAATCACCCGAACGGCTGCCAGAGCTTGAACGCATCGTCGACCTCGGGGTGCGCGAAGGATTCAGCACGAGTCGCCATCTCGAGCACGCGCGGAGGCAAGCGATCGAGCGCCGGTACAGCGACCTGCTGATCGTTGACGCCGATGCCCACCATACCGAGGTCGGAACCCTAGCCGACCAAATAAAGTACATTGAGGATCCGGTCCTCCGCCACCGTTTCGAGGCATCGTTGAGGACCGGCACCTCGATGCTTTTCAGTGACCCCACTCAACAGTCGATCGCAGGACGACTCCTCCGGTACGACCACGGAAGATCAGAGACGGCGGAGTTTGGCGAACCCAAAGACGTAACCATCCTGAGGCGTGAGCTCGACGCGATTGGCTTTGACTATCAGGTCGTCTTTACGACGGCCATGCTCAATCTCGGAATGCATCCAGATCCCTATATCCAGACAGCCTTGTCCTGGGCGTATTCGCGTTGGTTCGTGGAAGAAATCATTCCTCATGACCCACGAATCAAGACGATGGTCTATCTCCCGTTCAATGATCCAGCAGCATGCTTGCGGATGGTGGACTACTTCGCGGACAAGCCGGGTGTCGTCGGGTTCATGGTTGCGAGCGCTCATCATCGCCCCGTGCACGATAACGCGTACATGCGTCTGTACGCGGCGCTCGAGGAGCGCGACATCCCAATCGGCTTCCATGCGATCTACCACCAGCGCGAGCGAGTCGTCGAGGTGATGAACCGATTCTTCTCGGTACACTCGCTGGGATTTATCATGTACAACATGATCCACATCATCAACCTGGTCATCAATGGAATCCCTGAGCGATTTCCAAAGCTCAAGATTCTCTGGATCGAGAATGGGTTAGCAGTATGGCCTTTCCTGATGCAACGCCTCGACAATGAATATATGATGCGAACCTCTGAGGCGCCGTTGCTGAAGAAGTTGCCCAGCGAGTACATGCGAGACATGTACTACACCAGTCATCCTCTCGAGACGAATAATGCAGAGGCGTTGGAGATGACCATGAGGATGATCAATGCCGAGACCCAACTCGTCTTCTCATCAGACTATCCGCACTGGGACTTCAATCTGCCGTCGATGATCTACGATCTGCCCTTTTTGAGTGAGCAGGCAAAGCGCAACATCCTCGGGGAGAATGCGCGTAGGTTGTTCAAGCTCGAGAGTAAGGGCGCTGCGGCCAAGTTGGGTTGAAAACGGCTTGCTAAGTCGAAGGTGGCGGCCGAAGCGGTGCTACGTCGGGGTTGAACGCAGCCAGCTGTCGGCGCAGCTTCGGCTGAACCCGGTCTGAGACGAACACAAAGAGGGCGCTTTGGAAGCGCTCCCGACGGAGCCAGAGGGTGGAACGGGCAGCGCCGCAATCGCGAAGTCGAGGGCGGTGCCGTCCTGGACCCGGCGCTTGTCAGCAGCCTGCGATGGGGCAAGCCGAAGTGGCGTGGATCAAGACCACGGACGCGGTCGTCAGTACGGCGTCCGAAAGCGCCCAACCGTGTTCGAATCGCGGCAACGGAAGGGGGGTAGCTTGAGGCCAGCGCGGGTCAAGACGTGAGGTCTCCCCGCTTGAGGTCCGGGAGTACCTCTTCGCCGAGAAATGCGAGACAGTCATCCCAATCGTCGACGCGGGCGCGGAGATCGAAGACGAAGTGGAGCCCACCCACTTCTTGGTACTTGCGCACCCCGTCGATGATCACATCGGCCGGGCCAGCTATAACGGCACCGTCGAGATCTTCGAGCCTGCCTGTACGACCATTCGGCGGCTCGCCGAACCTCTGCTCGGTGGCGGCAAGCAGCATCGGCAGATCAAGCATCTTCGATGCCTCCTCGCGAGTCTTTCCGGGGCTGACCCATGGGATGGCTCCCGCATGTGGCAGATCAGTACGCCTCTTCTGCTCCGCCATTCGTCGCATCTGCTCAATTCGCCGTGCGAATATGTAGCGGGGCATTCGGCCGGGGATCCAGCCGTCGCAATATTCGACCGCCCGGCGCGTGGACGCCACGCTTGTTCCGCAGTACCAGATCGGGATTAAGTGGCCCGGCGAGGGGTGGACATCGACATTATCGAAGGTGTAGAACTTACCTGCGTGCGTGATGGTCTCGCCGGTCCAGAGCTTTCGGAGGATCTCTACATACTCCGGAAGCAGCTCGCGGCGATCCCAGTCGCCGAGGCCCATCGCGTCGAACTCGTGGTCGTACGTTCCGAGGCCCCACCCAGCCAGGACACGACCGGGGCCGGCGATGTATTCGAGCGACGTGAGAAGACCCGCGGTGTGTATGGGGTGACGGTGGGGGATGAGCGACCCGGTCGCCAATGTGATCGTCTTTGTGACCGAGGCGATAGCACTTAGGATGACGATCGGATCGATGAAGGTTCGATCCTGGTCCTCATACTCATGAGGATGGTAAATAAGGTGGTCCCGAACCCAGACGGAGTCGAAGCCAAGCCGCTCTGCCTCAACCGCCGAGCCGATTATACGATCGGGCTTCGCCCCGGAGCCGAAGTGTGGCAACAGGAGCCCATACTGCCTGATCTGTTCGGCCATCGACTAGTCTCCTAACGCTTCGTGCTGGTTGCGTCCAGGCTCTACAATAGAGTAGCGACGTTCTCGTGTGTTCTTGTCATTATAGGTAGTAAGTGAAGCCGCCGCTTTTACGCGCAGCTCGGTGACGTGATGATAGTCACGGTCGGTGAGTCCGATGCATCTGCCACTGCGCGCGCTCACCGCGTAGATGCCGAATGCGCGGCTCACCGAGTTCGGCAACTACAACGTGAAGACGCGCGTGGTCTCGCGGAGCTCGAGCAACACGTACATCATCCCTGACTCCCCCGAGGAGCATACCGAAGCCCACTCGAGTCAGGCCGTCTGTTCTGAGTCCGAAGGGCAACGATGGACCTCCATCATGTTCCGAGACATGTTGACACTAGGTATCCCGTCCTGTATACAGGATCCTGCACTCACATGGGTGGCCGAGTACGATCTCCCACGCGCTTCCAGCGGGGAGGAGGAACGTGGACGAGTCATGACTAACGTCCTCCGGGGCGCGGCCGATCGCCTTTGGTCGTGCCCGCCCGCTCTGCGCGTCAGGCGCTGTGGAGATTCGGGTTGGGAGGTGAAGCCCAGAGGCGACTCGGCCAGCGTCGTCCTGCACGACCTCGATCGCGCGTAAGAGCGGCGAGGTGGCACCTGGGACGCGTTGGCGGGCTATGGAGACCGCGGGAGAATCGCGCGCACGATTGAACGTAGGCGCGGTCCGAACTGTGAAGACCTCAGGAGACTCGAGAGTGCTATAGAGCCCGTGACTACCTCGGTGAAATATTGCTGGGTCGATCGATTTGATGAGACCTGATGGCGTCGGCGGCGAAGACAAAAGAGCCGCTGTCAACCCCGTGCTCTACCTCGGGCCATTTGTCAGCTCTTTCGACCGCCTCTCGATGGCCCCGTTGCTCTTGCCCATTGCCCTGGATTTCCATGCGACGCTTGCTCAGGTAGTGGTGGTCGCCACCCTTTACTATCTGTTGGCTGGCCTCACGCAGCCTCTGTATGGCGTCCTCTCAGATCGGTTCGGCCGTGTGCCTGTCATCCGGGGGTCGCTGGTTCTGGTCATGATCGGTAGTATCGTTTCGGCGGCCGCGCAGTCCCTCCTGTGGCTGATCGTCGCGAGGGTGATTACGGGGGCGGCGATCGGCGCGATAATCCCAGCCTCCCTGGTCTATGTCGCCGACATGTATCCCTACAGGCTAAGGCAACGCGCCATTGTGAATGTCTCGGTCGCCGTTGCGATTGGCAACTCCGCAGGCTTGCTGGGGAGCGGAATTCTGGTCACTTTCGTCAGCTGGCGGGGCCCTTTTGCGATCACAGCGCTCCTCGCCGGCGGGCTGGCGGTGCTTATGAGGGGTCTACCAGAGCCACCTCGAGCCGGACATGAGAGCGTAGCGACGCGGTTTCAGAGAGTTGGGCAGTCGGGGTGGGCCCGCTTCGTCATCACGCTGGCCATCGCGGATGGAGCCGTGTTCCAGGGGCTCACTACCTATTTCGCGCCAGCCCTACAGAGCCAAGGGGTGACCGCCGCGGTCGCTGGCTTAGTAACGGCGGGGTACGGATTTGCGACCGTCGTGGCTGGTCAGGCAGTGCGCCGGTCGCCGATCGGAAGATCCGCGCCCATGCTGTCCGCCGCCGGAGCCAGCATGCTCGCCGTCGGCTATCTGTTCGCCGCGGCGAGCCCTGGGGCGACTGGGATATTGGTCGCGAGCCTTCTAGCCGGAGCGGCGTACGCCTTTCTACACTCCTCGCTGCAGACTTGGGCGACGGAGGTGGTGCCGGAGGCGCGAGGCACCGCTACCGCGCTCTTCGCCCTCGCATTGTTCATCGGGGCCGCTGCGGCCACGGGGATGGTCGCACACCCGGCTGAGCGCCATGATTACCCACTCATCTTCCTGATCGGCGGTGTCTGCTCCGTCCTTATTGGAGTGGTCGCCACCGTCTCGATGCTCCGCTATCAGCGCGCCCGGCGATGGAGGAACTGGCGAGTCGACACGGACGTGCTCGATCTGTGATGTTGGACCGTCATTGGGGCTGGCTCTCCCCGCAACGACCGGACGAAGCCTTCGAGCTCGTCAACGGCGATCAGCCTGCGCGCTCCCACTTTGAGCGAGCGGAGCTTTCCCGCGTAGACGAGTCCGCGCACGCTTCGATGGGTGATGCCGAGTGCCGCGGCAGCTTCAGGTACCGAGACGAGCAGCCGCAGCTGAGGGCTCGGGTTGCGGGTTTGGGAGACCATTTTCCTCATCCGTGAGGTACGTTTCCCAAACCGGAGGACGTATCGGGGGAATCATATGCCCTCGTCCGCGGATGTGGGATGACCTTCGGTACGAAGTCCAGGGTTCTTCGCCCGTGCATGATGTGGGGCAGTCCTGGGGCTTCAGGTACCTGTTCCAGTGATGCATTCGGGTACCCGTCCAGGTACTGCTTTAGGGGCCGATGCAGGTATCGGCTTCAGGTACCTGTTCCAGCACCGAGAGAGGCGCGATTCCGAGGGTGCCAGCGCCTGCCCGGAGGTACTCCTCGTTCCATAAGTAGATCGATACGGCGTCGACGCGGCTCCGCACTCTCAGCGGCCTTCTTCGGCAGCCTGGCGATCTATGGAAAGCTTGGAAAGCTCACACAAAAACGGATGACGTGGCCTCAGACGTCGGCACGCTCTTATCAGGGAATGCGGCGACGGTCAGGCCCCGCTCACTTCCCAACGATCTGACCCTGCATGGCACGGTCCGCCTTCTTGCACCGCCATATACCCCGCGCTGACGTCAAGCGTCACAGTGGCTAGTGTCGCGTATCGGGTACCGAACTTAGCCTCTTCGTCAGGATGGCAGCAGATCGCTCCGCCACCACCGAAGTGACTGCAGAGCGCTGAGATGAGATCCGCAGCTGATGCCGGCCGGATGTCCCGCAGTCTGCGGCGAAGAATCTCGTAGCGAAAAAATGAATCTGGACCGATCACATTCTCGCGATCACCCCATGCCCCGGGGGCGGAGAGGAAGTGGTTAGTGTGAACAAGAATGCCCCGATCATCAGGAAGGATGTACCCAGGTCCGCCTGGATAGATCTCGGCAGAGAGTGCACCTTTGTCAGCCCCCTGCGCAGCCAGGAGGGTGAGGGCCACCGACGCGGACGCGGATGAGCTTGCGATCAGGTTCAGACTCTGATTGAGGTCGTTCGCGCCCTCGAGAATCCTGCGGGCGAGAATGTGTACGGGGACACCCATCCCACTGCCGTCCTTCTCGTGATGGAGGAGATTCATCATTACTCCGAGGCCTCGGGAGTTCATGCCAATCTTGGCCAGGATTCCGAACTCGGTCAGCGTGTGGACGACACTCCCATCAGCCTGTTCGATAGTCCACACGAGCCAGCAGTCGGATAGCTCCTCGTGCCAATCCCAGGTCTGGACCGCGATCATGGGTGCGTCGGCGTCGCCCACTGCCACGATCGTTGAACACTCGCCTCGGCCAGTGCGGCGGCACCGGGCGAGGATCTCCGTTCTGGCGTTGAGGACTGCGATGCACCACACCGGGAGTCTCGCCCCGGCCGCAATCCCCATGATCTCGTCAGCGCAGTCGTTCGAAAATGCGGTTGTCATGGACATCACCTCGTCGCCCACTTGTTGCAGGTCGAGCGATGCCCCGTCGAGGCGAGCGAACAGCTCTCGGTATCGTTCGAGGGCGCGGGCGATTTGGGTTGCATGAGCCTCACCGAACTCCTCCCCGCGGACACGGGAGCTTGCCGGCCGGGAAACGAACGTCCGAATCATCGTCTCACCGCTTCGCTTACGAAGGTTGACCACTGAGATTGGCTCACGCTGCCAAATCTGGCCGCCCGAGATACATTTCGAAGAGCGGCAGCCCCGTAGGCTGGAACACGACTGCAGCGAGCGTCGTCAACCCACGGTCGCCTTTCTGGGCACGTAGATAAGAGTGGTCCGGTCCGCCAAAAGCCCTTTACGTCGGCGGCCGACTGAACACTGTCTAGCTGACACTTCACGAGGTCCAATCGGCACTGCTCGGATACGTCGAGTTTGTTGATGAGGGCATCGTCGTCGATTACAATTGAAGCCCGCATTTGGCAAGCCGTGAGCGGAAATCCCTCGCGCTCCTGTTGTGTCATCAACCCAGGCGTGAACAAACGTGGCACATGCCTTAAGTATGATACGGGCCTCTTAAGGTCAACGCCGCCAAACGGGGACGTGGTGCCATCCTCACTACAGAGACACGCGTTGTGGCGGCGGTCCGCACCTCTTCCGATGAGACCTTCGGGTGGAGTAGGGTCAGTTGCACTTCGGGATCTCGGCACTGGAGAAAGACCGCTATGATCCAGGCTTCCACGCGCTTCTGGCATCCGTTTTCCGATATGAGCCAGGTCATCGGTCACGAGGTGATCCTCGATCGCGGCGAGGGAGCGTGGGTGTGGGATCGTGATGGGCGTCGCTACTACGATGCCACCGCCAGCCTCTGGTACTGTAACGTCGGCCACGGCCGGGTTGAACTCGCAGAAGCCGCAGCCAAGCAGATGCGGCGTTTGGATTCGTACTCCACGTTCGGCAGCTACGCGAACGAACCGGCCCTGGAATTGGCAGAACGAGTTTGCGCCCTTGCCCCGATTCCTGAGGCGGTTGCCTTCTTCACCACCGGCGGATCGGATGCGGTCGATACCGCGGCAAAGCTGGTCCGACGATACTGGCACGCCGTGGGCCAGCCCGAGCGGCAGCTCATCTTGGTCCGCGAGGGTGCTTACCATGGCATGAACACGTACGGAACTAGCCTTGCTGGAATTCCGGCCAACGCCGCGGGTTATGGTCAGCTGGTACCTGGGGTCATCCAGGTCGCTCGAGACGGGGCCTCGGACTTGGCGCGCGTCCTCGCTGAGCACTCGGGCCATGTGGCCGCGTTCTTCGCCGAGCCCGTGATAGGTGCCGGCGGCGTGTATCCCCCGGTCGAGGGCTACTGGGCAGCCGTCCAGGAACTCTGCCGAGCCCACGATGTTCTCCTCGTCATCGATGAGGTGGTCACGGGATTCGGCCGACTCGGCAGCTGGTTCGCCAGCGAGCGCTATGACATCCAGGCCGATCTCATCCTCGGCGCCAAGGGCATCACCTCGGGATACTTCCCGGTTGGCGTGGTGCTGTGCGGGCAGCGGATCCAAGAGCCTTTCTGGCGAGGTAGCGCCGGCTTACTCCGACACGGTTACACCTATTCGGGGCACGCTACCGGGGCGGCGGTTTCCTTGGCGAACCTCGGCCTGATCGAGGCCGAGGGCCTGTTGGAACGAGTGCGCTACCTGGAAGCTGCGCTGTCATCCGAGCTATCGACGCTCTCTGACCACGCGCTTGTCGCCGAGGTGAGGACCGCGGGACTCATGGGCGCAGTTGAGCTCACGGCTCGCGCCCTCCAAGATGATCCCGGAATCATCGACAAGGTTGTGCGGGCCGCTCAAGAGCGGGGAGTGCTAACCCGTGGCCTGGTTGGGCGAGCCCTCCATATCTCGCCGGCGTTCATCACGACCGCTGCCGAGCTGGCCGATCTCGCGGCCGCGCTTCGCGAAAGCATCGACGCCGTGGGCGCACAGCGGCTGGCAACAGCGGCCGACCGGCGCTGAGAACGGCTGGCCTCCGGTCGCTCGAGCGCCTGCCCGTCACTAGTGTGGGAGCTCGTGGCTGAACACGGTTCTCGGTTGACAGTTGACCAGATGGGCCGCTAGACTTCGGTCGCCTGAGACGGAGTCGACCTGCGTCGAAGCTGCAAACATCCTCAGAGGGTTGTGATTCAAACGGTGACGAGGTGTGACACATGACAGCCGATAGATTCCAACCCCTAGAGCGGAAAAGCGCACCGCGGCGGCTTTTTACAGTTGCGCTCGTGGCGATTCCAGCAATGATCATTGCCGCGTGCGGCTCGGGGTCGACGGCGACAGCGACGAAAGTTCCGGTTACGTTCGCCGCGTTCAACCCCTTTACCGGGGCAGACGCGGTCTTCGGATCGTTGATGATCAGCGGCTGCGATGCTGCCGTACAGGTGATCAACCAAAATGGGGGCATCCTCGGCGGGCGTGCGAGCTGCGTTTCGGTAGATACGCACGGCGACCCGGCGGATGCCGTGGTGGCGGCGACTCGCGCAATCGCCACAACCAGCCACCTTGATGGTGTCGTCGGTCCGAGCTCTGATGAAGCACTGGCCACCGTGCCCGTGTTCAATCAGTCACACATCCCGATGTTTGGAGACACCGGCCAGGTCCAATTTGATCATTCGATATACCCCTACTTCTGGAGACTGTCCCAGGCAGACGACCTGCAAGCAAAGGCTATGGCGTTTCTTGCTCATCAGAAGGGCTATCAGTATGCCGCGACAGTTTTCGGAGGCGACCCAGGCGGTCAAGCAGTTGACACTCCGGTGAAGCGAACCTTCAC
>JANWJD010000253.1 GCA_025449555.1 Chloroflexota bacterium
ACCCGCGGCGCTCTGGAAGGAGGAATAGATATTCGCGAGATTTTGCAACGGGCCGGTCAGCGTCATCAGGTAGAAGAGAAACGAGATGAGCCCACCGGGCGTAAGCCGGCCCGCCAGCACTTCACGTCCTCCTACCCACAGCACCGCCGCGAGCGCAGCAAAAACGGCCGTCGTCATGATCGATTGAAAGGCAGATTGGAGTCTTGCGGCGGAGAGGCCGATGCGAAATGACTGCTCAACCGCGGTGGTATAACGCTTCAACTCGAACCGCTCGCGGACGAAGGCCTTCACCACGCGCATGGCCGAAAGACTCTCTTCCAGCACCACCGTGGCGTCGCCAAGCTGCTCCTGTGCCCGCTGCGAGAGTCGCCGCGTGCGCCGGCCAACCAAGATTCCGGTGAACGCAATAATCGGGGCTGCCGCCAGGGTGATCAGCGCCAACCGCCAATCGAGCACGAGAATTACCACGATAACGCCGATGACGGTGATGATGTTCTGGAAAAAGGTGAGAAGATCGTCGGTCAGGACTGACTGCACCATCGTGGTATCGGACGCCAGGCGGGAAATAAGGTCACCTGCGCGGCGTTCGTCGTAAAACGCCAGCGGTTGCTCGAGCAAGTGGTGGTATAGACGGATCCGCAAATCAGCCACGATGCGGCCCCCGACGTAACTCAGCAGATAGCCGCGCCCGAAACCGAAGATCGTGGTCGACAGGACGATGGCCAGCAGGAGCAGGACCACGCGATTGAGCTGCGCGGCATCGTGGTGTACGAAGACGCTGTCGGTCACCAGCCGAAATGCGTACGGAATCGCCAGGAAACTCAAGGTGGAGACGACCATACAGACGGCGGCCAGGGCCAGTCGACCGCTATACGGACGCGCCAGTCGGAGTAAGCGTCGGATGGTCGCGCCATCAAGAGGCGGTGTGGGAGTGTCCTCGGACGAGGTCTCGGTGCGGTCTGACTGTATAGGGGCTCGGCGGAGCATGGAGATGTACCCTCCGGTACGGTACCTACCAGAGTGTTGAGGATGGTTTCCCTCCAGGGCAAATGAAAGGCACCTCCGCCGGGGTAGAAGCGTACTGCATCCTCTCTGTCGGTTATGTGTTCTTGTGCATAGTGTTTCCCCAGGGTGTCGTATGATCGATGGGAGACCGCAGCGACACCCGTGGGAAAGGCGGTGGGTTGCAACCGCCTGCAGGCACGGAACGGTTCGTGCTATGGAACCATTCCGCCAACCCGCAGAAGCGCCGCCATTGCCTCACCCCTCGGGAGCAGTTTTTCTATTGCCAAGCGCAAGATTTATTACCGGAATCGCAGCCTCCGTGCGGGTGCGTTCGGCAACGTCTCGTCCCATTGCCTCATCACGGGTGCGACGTGTGCGTGTCGCTCCGCCTCGCCGGACCTCCCGACGGCTGTACACGAGCACACGAATGCGGAACTGGATGTTGCCACTTGTGGCCCTACCTCTGGCGGCGTTCACGGTGGCTCAGGCTCAACCCGTGCAGTCCACGCCGGCAGTTGCCCGGCCGGCAATTGCACGGCCGGCATCGTGGTTACAGAGCGCGACCTTACTCACCATGTACGGTCGTGGCTTCGACACGGCGCCCGTGCTCGGACGGCTGGGTCTTGACCACAACATCGGTGATATGGCGAGCCAACTCGCCAACGAGCAGCGGCTGGTCAAGCTCCGCAGCGGACTGCATCGAACGAGGTTGGCGATTCACCTGATCTATGCCATGGCCACACCGTGCCAATCGGCGGACACGTGCCTGGCCTATCTGGATGAAACGGGAGTGGATCTCGTCAAGCAGTACATCGAGCCGGCCGCACGGCGTGGCTGGCTGGTCATTCTGGACGATCAATTGAGCCGCTCCAACCCGGTGAGCGAGTTGCTCCATATGCAAGCCAAGGGCTACTTCCGTTACGACAACGTCGAAGTCGCCTTCGATCCGGAGTTTCGGACACAGCCGGGGCAGACGAGTCCCGGTGTGCCGTTGGGTAGCGTGAGTGCGGGAGAGTTGAATGCGGCGCAGGCGCTGTTAAGCCGCTACAGTCGAGCCCACCATCTGCCGCATCGCAAACTTCTCCTGGTGCATGAGTGGATGCCGAGCATGATCACCCACGCCCGGCGACTGCGAGGCGATTTCCCGTACGTGCAACCGGTCCTGGTGATGGATGGCATCGGTACGCCGGCTGAGAAAATGCAAGATTACAAGCACCTTTTCGAAGATCGATCACTCCCGTCCGGTGTGATGACGGGGATCAAGCTCTTTCCATCCGGTCAGTACACGCTACCCGGTCAGGTCGACCTTCCCGTCATGAACTGGCGGCAGGTGTTTGGGCGCGCCCCGGTGCGGAGAGCCGGCGGTGGAGCGGTAATACTGCGCCCGGCCCCGCGCGTGATTGTCCTGACCTAACGGCAAGGCATGTTGAAAATGCGGTGACACATCTCACGCATTCATCGGCGAACCTCCCATGCTTGCACTCTTCTCCTACCTCAAAAAACTTCGGCTTGCGCTATGCTCAGGACGCGTATAACGTGGCTATCACACGGCCGAATCGGCTGTAGGCCTGAATGAAGGAGGGGTACGCGAGCCGGCCCACCGAACCACACTCGTGCTTCGTGCTGTGACTTAGAGGAGGAGAGTACCATGCGTCCATCACGTGCCATGTTTCCGGTGACCCGCAAACCGTTCTGGGCTTCTCTTGTTTCGTCCGTGCTCGTGGTAATCCTGCTGGCCGCCTGCGGTTCGAGCGGAGGGCTCTCACAGAGCCTCGCTGTTGCTCCCGCCATGCATCTCGGCGCAGCGCCGCACGCCAAGATGGGTGGTACGGTGATCATCGACAATGTGAGCGGCAGTCTCTGGACCTGTGGCTTCAATCCGTACGGTCCATCGTCCGCGATGCTGGCAGCCGGGATCGTGTACGAGCCGCTTATCTACATCAATCCGCTCAACAACGCACAGCAGTCCTGGCTGGCCACGGGATATACCTGGGGCAATGGAAACAAGACGCTCACTTTTTCGATGCGAGCCGGCGTGAAGTGGTCGGACGGGAAGCCACTCACTGCGGCAGACGTCGCGTTCACCTTCAATTTGATGAAGAAGTTCAGCGGGCTCGATCTGCAGGCCGTCTGGACCGTGTTGTCCGGCGTGCGGCAGCAGGGCAACAAAGTCGTCTTTTCGTTCAAGCAGCCGGCAGTGCCTTTCTTCTATTACATCGCCGACCAGAACTACATCCTGCCGCAGCATATCTGGTCGAAAATCAAGAACCCTGTCGCGTACAACGACAGCAAGCCGGTTGGAAGCGGCCCCTTTCTAATGAAGTCTTGTTCTCCACAGGACATCACCTACGTCCGGAACCCCAACTACTGGCAGAAGGGCAAGCCGTACATCTCCGAAGTCCGCTACCCGGCGTTTCTCGGTAACCAACCGGGAAACCTCTTCCTGGCCCAGGGAAAGGCGAACTGGGGCGGTCAGTACATCCCCAATGTCAAGACGTACTATCTGAGTCGCGATACCACGAATCGCCACATCTGGTATCCGCCGGCCGGTTCGGATGTGCTCCTCTACCTCAACCAGACGGTCTATCCGTTGAACATTCGCGCGGTCCGTCAAGCCATCTCGTACGGGGTCAATCGAACGAAGGTGTCCCAACTTGGTGTCTACGGCTACCTACCGCCGGCGAATCAGTTGGGCATCATTCAGCCGACCTGGCAGAGCTGGTACAACAAGAGCGTGGGAGCACAGTACGGCGCCTCCTACAACATGGCTAAAGCCAGAGCGCTCCTCAGGTCCGCCGGGTTCAAGCTCGGCTCGAACGGTATCTTCCAGAAGGGGGGTAAACCCCTCTCGCTCAGTCTGATCAACAACAGCGGCTACACCGACTGGGTCGCGGAGACCGCGATACTGCGGGACAGTTTGCGTGCGGTTGGGATCGACGTCAAACTGCAAAATATTTCGGGCAACGACATCACGGCCCGAGAGGGATCGGGCCACTTCCAGTTGCTCTACTACTCGCCGACCGGCGGCCCCACTCCGTACTACCAGTACCGGCAGTTGCTGTATGGAGCCAATTCGGCGCCCATCGGGCAAACCGCCGCCAGCAACTACGAGCGCTATCACTCGACCACCGTCGACAATCTGCTCGACAGCTACGCCAAAACGTCCAATGTGGCCCAGCAGCACGCGATCATCAACCAGATCCAGGCGGTGATGGTGCGCGACGTGCCGGTTGTGCCCGTTCTGCAGAACGTCAACTGGTTCCAGTTTGATACATCGCAGATCGTGGGCTGGCCCACGCCGCAGAACCCGTACGCGGCGCCTGCGCCGTACGACTACCCGGATTGGGAAGTGGTCCTCACCAATGTGCACCAGAAGTAACGAAAGGTAAGCAGCCGCGCGGTAATCGCGAGTGAAGCCGGCCGGTCACTGACCGGCCGGCAGTCGTGGAACAGGAAAAGGAGCTTCGGTGGCCGTCATCATCCGGCGCCTCGAATTTTTCTTCATCACCCTCTGGGCCGCGCTGACCCTTAACTTCATCCTGCCGCGCCTCATGCCGGGCGATCCGGCGCTGGCCATGATGGCACGGTACCGCGGGCGGCTCAATCCCGCCGCGCTCAATGCGCTGGAAGTGGCGTTCGGACTAAAAACCAAGCAGAACATCTTCCAGCAATACGTGTCGTACCTCAACAACACGATCCACCTGCAGTTTGGTACCTCGGTAACCTACTTCCCCGATTCCGTCATTCACGTGGTCTTCCAGGCGTTGCCCTGGACGCTGGCGTTGGCCGGTATCACGACCGTCATTTCCTTCGTGCTCGGGACGTTTATCGGCATGATCGTCGCGTGGCGGCGCGGTGGGGCGGTGGATGGACTGCTGACACCGGGGTTTGTGATCCTGTCGGCGGTTCCCTACTTCTGGCTTGGACTGATCGCCATCTATGTCTTCTCGGTTTCCCACGCGTTTCTGCCGCTCGGATTCGGCTACGACGAGGGGTCCACCATCCAGCTCTCCTGGCCCTTCGTGAAACAGGTCCTCGCCCACGCGACGCTGCCCGCCATTACCATCATCCTGACCTCCATCGGTGGCTGGATCCTGACGATGCGCAACAACATGCTGGGGACGCTCTCCGAGGACTACGTGCGGATGGCCAGAGCTAAAGGGTTGTCGTCCCTTCGTACGATGATGCTGTATGCCGGCCGCAACGCCATCTTGCCGAACCTCACCGGCTTCGCCCTGGCTCTGGGCTTTGTGGTAAGCGGCTTGCTTCTCACCGAAATCGTGTTCAGCTACCCCGGCGTCGGCTACCTCTTCCTGCAGGCGGTGGATAACGAAGATTTTCCGTTGATGCAGGCGCTGTTCCTGTTTGTGACCGTCGCCGTCCTGCTGGCTGTGCTCCTGGCGGACGTTGTCAATGCCTTGCTCGACCCACGCACCCGGTCGCATTCCTGAAGGGAGGACACATACCGATGTATGGAAACGCCACGCTCGATGATGGCGCCCTCCCGATTACGCCCCGTAGCAGCGGTGCGGCGTGGCTCCGTCTGCCGGCACGCATGCTCTCTGCGGTCTCTTCGAATCGTAAGGCGGTGTTTGGATTGCTCATCCTCGGCGTCTTTACCGCCATGGCCATCTTTGCGCCGCTGATCGCGCCATACAACCCGCACGGAACCGACTTCCTGCCATCCGCCACGCCGTCACGCGACCACCTGCTCGGGACCACCTCGTACGGTCAGGACATCCTCTCACAGGTGATCTGGGGTGCCCGCCAGACGCTGATCATCGGCGGTCTGGCCGGTCTGGCCGCCACCCTCCTTTCAGTGCTGGTGGGCGTTTCCGCCGCCTATCTTGGTGGGATCGCAGACCATATTCTGTCGGTCTTCGTCGATATCTTTCTGGTGATCCCGGCACTCCCGCTGATGATCATCATCGCCGCCTATGCCAAAGGAGGCGGCATGTGGGTGCTGATCGGCGTCATTGCCATTACCGGCTGGTCGTTTGGAGCTCGACAGATCCGTCCGCAGGCGCTTTCGCTGCGCAATCGCGACTTCCTCGAATCGGCCCGCGTGCGTGGTGAGAGCAGCGCCTACATCATCCTCTTCGAGTTGCTGCCGAATATGATTTCGCTCACCGTGGCGATCTTCCTCGGTGCCGCCCTGTACGCCGTGCTGGCCGCGGCCGGACTCCAGTTCATCGGACTGGGCAACGCCGATGAGATCAGTTGGGGCACGATGCTGTACTGGGGAGAAAACAACGAGGCACTCATGACCGGCTCTCCGCTCTGGATCATGATTCCGGGCGCATGTATCGCGCTGCTCGGCGCCTCCGTGGCCTTGATCAACTACGCCGTGGACGAGCTCGGTAATCCGTCGCTGCGCGTGACGAGGAGGAAGCGTGTCCGTCGCGCCCCACGTACTTGAAGTCAAGGACCTGGTAGTCGACTACTACGCCGGTAAGACGCGCACCCGCGCCGTCAATGGCGTCGATCTGCAACTGGGACGTGGCGAGTTCCTGGGTCTGGTGGGCGAGTCCGGCTGCGGTAAATCTACGCTCTGCTTCGCCATCGCCCGCCTGCTGGGAGATAACGCGCAGATATCCGAGGGTGACGTGCTGTTCGCCGGGCAGAATCTGGTGTATCTCCGCGAGAAACAGTTGCGTCACCTGCGGTGGCGCGGGTATTCGGTGGTGATGCAAAGCGCCATGAACGCGCTCAATCCGGTGATGACGGTCGGAGCCCAGTTGACCGATGCCATGAAAGCGCACACCAAAATCTCGAAACGAGATGCCCGCCAACGCGGCCAGGCAGTCATGCAGCTGGTAGGCATCGATCCTATCCATCTCGAGAGTTATCCGCACCAGCTCAGCGGCGGCATGCGGCAACGGGCTATGATCGCCATGGCGCTGGTCTTTATTCCGGATCTCATCATCATGGACGAGCCGACCTCTGCGCTCGATGTGGTAGCGCAGCGTTCGCTCATGATCCAGATCAAAGAGCTGCAGCGGGAACTGGGTTTCGCCGTGATCTTCGTCACGCATGATATGTCGCTGGTGGCGCGGTTCTCCGATCGGCTGGCCATTATGTACGCCGGGGAAATCGTGGAGCTGGGCGAAACGCGGCAAGTCTTCACCGACCCCCAGCACCCCTACAGCCGGGGTCTGCTCAGTGCCTTCCCTTCGATTCACGGTGAACGGGAAGAGTTGAAGGGCATTCCGGGCAGTCCACCGGATTTGCGCAATCCACCGAGCGGCTGTCGCTTCCATCCGCGCTGTCCCTCCGTCATGAAGATCTGTTCCACGGCCGAGCCGCCCGCATACTCACCCCGTGGTACCGATCTGGTTCGCTGCTACCTCTACGCCGACCAGGAGGCAGAACATATCCAACTACGCTCCGTTCCGTGAAATCACGCTTGAGCGGACAGCAGATGCGGTCGCACCGCTGCTGGAGGCCGATCACCTGACGCGGCACTTCCGCGTGGGTGGGCTCCTCTCGCGCCGGAACCTGCATGCGGTGGACGACGTGAACCTGCGCATTCATCCGCAGGAAATCGTCGCCATCGTGGGTGAAAGCGGGAGCGGCAAGAGCACCGTGGCCCGGCTGTTAGCCGGTGTCTACCGGCCTACCTCGGGTGACATCCGGTATCGCGGCCGATCGATCTCGACGGTACGGTCGCATCGCGCCTTGCGGTCGTACCGCAGCCACGTGCAGATGGTGTTCCAGGATCCGTACAGCTCCCTCAACCCGGTGTATCCTGCCTCACACGGCATCACGCGGGCGCTCAAGCTCCATCGCCCGGAGTTGGGACGCGCGGCCCGGCGTGACGAGGCCATCCGCATCCTCGAATCGGTGGGGCTCACGCCCTCGGCCGAATACATTCGCAAATTCCCGCATGAGCTGAGCGGAGGCCAGCGGCAGCGCTTCGGCTTTGCACAGGCGCTCGCCAGCAAACCCGAGATCATCCTGGCGGACGAGCCGGTCTCCATGCTGGACGTCTCGATCCGCATCGGCGTGCTGAACGTGATGGCCGATCTGCGGCGGCGGGAGGGCCTCTCCTTCCTGTATATCACCCACGACATCGCCAGTGCGCGGTACATCGCGGACCGCTTACTGGTCATGTATGCCGGCGAGGTGGTCGAGCAGGGACCGGTGGAGGATGTGCTGCAGCATCCCAAGCACCCCTACACCGAGCTGCTGCTGTCCGCCGTACCAGATCCGCGTGCTCCGCTGGATGCGACAGCCAAAGCCGACATCGGGGAGCCGCCGCGGGTGATCGATCCGGGTGAAGGCTGCCGCTTCCGCTGGCGGTGCCCGTATCGCATCGACACCTGCGACACGATCACGCCCCGGCTGCGTCCCCTGCGTCCCGACCACGAAGCCGCTTGCCACGTGGCCCAGAGCGAACTCTCCGCGAGCGAAGGGGCGCGATCCAGCGGAGCATAACCGGCGATCGGTGTGGCGGCCCACCCCTTGCTTGTAGCGTCGTCCCTGGTGGACGACTTGGTGGGTCTACATTCGACGCCTTCGGATGACCTGTGCGACGACCTGCGCGCTCTGTGGCGCACCAATTGACACCGGTGCACCAGTAGTTCAGAGTGAAGTGGGATTGTGCATAGCGATGGAGGCAGCAATGATTCGAGAACAGGCGGATACTCATATCGATCGTCCGATTGACGTCGTCTTTGCCTACATCACCGAGATTGGGAGGTTCCCCGAGTGGAGCACCGTGGTCCAGGAGGCGACGCTCACGTCCACCGGGCCACTCGGTGTTGGATCCACGTTTCGCACGACGGCTCACTTCCTGGGCCGGAGCTTTCAAACCGACAATGTGGTGACGGTGTACGATCCGCCAAAAGTGTTTGCCGGCAAGGTGACCTCGGGTCCGGTGCAGTATGAGATCACCACGACCCTGCAACCGGAGGATGGAGGTACCCACGTGATCTGGGCCATTGAAGGTGAAGCAGCGGGATTCTTTCGCGTGGCCGAGCCATTGCTTGCTCGCCTGGGACGAAGGCAGATTGAAGCGCAGGTCGGCACCCTCAAAGACCTATTGGAGGCCGATGGCGCTGAAGACGCCCCATAACCGGCACCAGCTCCCGGCAACCTTGATCGGGGCGCAGTCTCACATTGGCTTCGTGGCTTGAGGTGTCAATTCTTTCACACTCTGTGTGATCCGCACCACTGACACGCGTGCATCTGTGGTTCAGAGTGAAGTAGGAGCTCCTTCTGACACCGTGGGCATTGATGATCTGAGCGGAGTGTGAGCAATGGAAATGTATCACGAACGAGTCGACGAACCCTGGAGTGAGATGTCTTCCGTGGCACGGGGACTGAGTATCGCTGTCGTGATCGCAGCGGCGCTGGTGATTAACAACGCGCTCGGCGGCTGGACCGGTTTCTTCGTCGGGTTTGCGATCGCGATTGTGTGCGCGGTTATCATCCCCATGTGCTGGCGGGCATTTCATCAATAGAACCAACCCGTCGGCCTAGCGATTCGTGCCCGCTACCTGCTGGAGCACGGCGTAGAGCTGATTGAACGGCGCTTTGCAGGTACCGAACTCACTCACCCGCTTGGTGCCGGTCGAGGTGGTGATCGCGATGGTGCGGGCAGAGACATCAGGATTGCCGCCGCCCGGGCACCCAATCTGCTTGCTCATGGAGAAAAAGCCTTCCGCGTCAGCCAGCGCGAGCAAGCCCTTCAAGGTGTCCTGAGGCGAGGTGAGCGTTTGCGTGGTGGCAGTGACGCCGTTGGCGGTTACCGAGCCGTCGAGTGACAGCACGACGCTCCAGGGGCGAAGGCTGCCTCCCTTCACCCCATAGGTGAAGACCCTGGCGGAGGAGCCGCCTGCGGGAAGGTGATGGGTGATGCGTGCGACACCCGACGCGCTCACATGGCTCGAACTGGCGTGCGTCGGCGCAGGAGTCAGGGCCACCAGGGCCAGGGCAGCTACCCCGAACAGGGAACGAAACGGTCGAGTCATGAATGTACTCCTCTTCACGGCACCCGCCTGGGTGCCGTTCATGGTTGTCTTACTATTCAAACGTTCCAAGCAAGCCGGTGTGACAGCTCGATCTCACACCTGCGCTACTGACATACTGTTGTCACTCGAGGGTGAGATGGTGAGGGTGCATCGAGGATCTGTCTCGATGCACACGATTACAGGGTGAAAGGACACACACCATGAGCACCGGACCGAACTTCATCATCGTGCATACCCGCGACATGGCCGGAACACAGCAGTTCTACACCGACACGCTTGGCTATACGGTGGAAGTTGACAGCCCAAACTTCGTGCAGTTCAAGTCCACCAACGGAACCACGCTGGCGCTCAGTACGGACGAGGGCAGCGAGCCGGTCGAGCTCTGGTGGTTCGTGGATGACGCGGACGCCACGCACCAGACGATGCGGTCAAAGGGCATCGAAATCATCAGCACCCCGCGAGATGAGCCTTTTGGTCGCGCCTTCGCCATCAAGGATCCGGCCGGGAATACGGTGAACCTGCTCCAGTTGCCGGCCGGCCAGTAGCGGTTCGATGGGCACGCTGGTGGGCAGGTGAACCGGACCGATCGACTGCTCGCCATCGTGCTCGAACTGCAGGCGCGTGGCCGCCAACGGGCCCAAGATCTGGCTGCCACCTTCGAGACCAGCAAGCGCACCATCTACCGCGACATCGAGGCGCTCTCCGAGGCGGGTGTGCCACTGGTCGCCGTGCCGGGGCAGGGGTATTCCCTGATGGAGGGATACTTCCTGCCCCCGCTCACCTTCTCGTCCGACGAAGCCGCGATGCTGTTGCTCGGTAGCGACGTGATGGTCGGGAGCTTCGACCGGCAGTACCGGGCCGCGGCGGAAACGGCGGGCCGCAAGATCGCCGGCGTGCTGCCCGATGGGCTCCGCGCGGAGGTGGCGGCGTTGCGAGAGAGCATCGTCTTTATCCCGGGGCGTGCTACCCCGGAGGAGCGGTTCCTCAGCCTGCTGCGCGGGGCGATTCTGGCACGCCGCGCCGTCCGCTTCCGGTACCACACGCGGCATCGTGCCGATGGATCGGGCGAACCGGCCACGCGCGAGGTAAATCCCTATACCCTGGTGCACCTGCAGGGCGCCTGGTACCTCACGGGGCACGACGGGCTGCGGGGTCAGGTGCGTACCTTTCGATTGGACCGCATGGAGGATCTAACCGAGCTGGAGCGCACCTTCACCCGGCCGGAGGGGTTGCAGCGTCCACGGCCGCGGGGCGACGATCGAACGGTCGAGGTGAACGCTCTCTTCGCCCCCGAGGTGGCGCGCTGGGTGCGGGAGGCACGTTCCTTCTTTACTACCGCCGAGGAGGATACGCCCAAGGGGTTGCTGGTGACGTTGCGCGTGCGGCAGGAAAGCCAGATTCTGGGATGGCTGCTGGGCTGGGGACGCCATGTGCAGGTCCTGACCCCCGCCTCTCTGCGCCGCACGATCGCCGCGGAGGCACGCACCT
>JANWJD010000254.1 GCA_025449555.1 Chloroflexota bacterium
CGGTCTGTCTGGTATGGAGATGAGGAGCCAGCCGGGCTTTGCCGGGCTCGACCCGACAGTCGAAGCTGAGGAGTTCGCCTCTGGTCTCACTGGTGGTCGTCAGGAAGGTGATGTGCTCACCGGTCACTGGATTCTCGATAGTCTGTCCTGCGTATGCCATGATATGGGCCCCTTCTCGATCTGTGGAGTTGTGTCAGCAGTTCTGACTTGCACGGATCGTATCGAGAGGCTCTTTGCCGGCACATAGCGGGAAGGGGTCAAAGTACGTATTTTTGGTGCGTATTTTTGTGTGCGACGTACCTACACTTCGAATAATGTCGAGATTTTCGTAGGCGGATCGCTCGCACGCACTAGCTGTCGGCCCTCGCGGCCATGCACCGCCATCTGCGTAGGACCCGGCAAGCGTGACCGGTCGCCCTGTGGCGCGCCGAGGACGCCGGCGCGGATCGCCGCTGTCTTCGACGGTTGGACCGGGGTTGTTCCTCGGCCGTCTGCACGATTTTGAAGTCCGGGCCCCTCACCGGAGAAGCCGCACCCCCTCCGCGACAGTGTCGTAGGGCATCCGCCGCTGCTCAAAACGGCGATACTGGAACGAACTCAGGAAATTGCACCATGTGCCGGAGCCAGAATGCGGACACTGATCGTTTCAGATATACACGGCAATCTCGACGCACTGAACGCTGTGCTGGCGGATGCCGGGGATTTCGAAGCAGCAATTTGTTTGGGAGACATCGTCGGATACGGGGCCCAGCCGAACGAGTGCATCGCGACGGTGCGCGCCCTTCCGAATCTGGTCTGCCTGGCGGGTAACCACGACCTGGGCGCAACCGGGAGGATCGATGCAGCCACGTTTAGTGCCGGTGCGGGCCGTGCACTGGCATGGACCAGGCACGCGCTGCGGCCCGACAATGCCGATTACCTGAACCAGCTGGATCCCAGCGGAGACCTGGCGAAGATCGCGCTGGCACATGCCAGCCGTCGCGACCCGGTCTGGGAATACCTTGAGACAGCGCAACAAGCCGCTGCCAACTTCGGACTATTCGACCAGGCGGTCTGCCTGATTGGCCAGACACACGTGCCGCGCACCTTCGAAGCCGACGGGGCCCGGTCGGAAACCACGCGAGTCGCCGAACGAATCGACTACGAGCAACTCGACCTATTCGATGGGACGCGACGCATCGTCAATCCGGGGAGTGTCGGCCAGCCGCGCGACGGGGACCCGCGGGCCGCCTACGCGGTGGTCGACTCGCGTTCGGGAACGTACACACCTCGGCGGGTGCCGTACGATATCGGGAGCGCACAGGAACATATTCTGGCAGTCGGGCTGCCGTCTTCCCTGGCCACGCGGCTGGCGCTCGGCATGTAGCTCGCATCTCTGGCACAGGATCAGGCGGACCGGCGTGTGTTGAGGGATGGGGCGAGGCTCTACCGAAGAGGTGGAGGAAGCACTGGGACTCAGGGGGAGGCCTGCACTCCGGGCACGCCGCCGGACGGCGGTGAGGTGGCAACCGGAGCGGCGGGAGCAGGCGGCGGCACGGATTGGACCGGAGGACTGGTAGCAGCCGCCTGAACCGGAGCTTGCTGGACGGGCGCCGACTGGACCGGAACAGTGGTTGGCAGGGCGGCCGGTTGTTGCTGCACTGCCGGAGCCTGCGTGGTAGCCGGCGCCTGGTACGGCGACTGACCCACCTGTGGAATCGGCAGGGTGGCGGCGTACGTGGCGCCCACGCCACAGTAGGGGACGATGCCGGCGAAGATGTCGTACCCCATGCTGGAGTACGAGGCATAGGCGCCGGGCAGACGGCAGGTCGAGCCGGCATCGACACCGGAAGGTTGCGGGAAGGGAACGGGGGGCAAATTGAGAATATTGAAGGCCTGCAGCATAAAGTCATGCCAGATTGGCGCGGCTCCCGTGATGCCGGTGGAATTGACCATCTGGCTGTCATCCGCGTTTCCGACCCAGACTCCGGTGACGAGGTCGGGCGTATATCCCACCGTCCAGTTGTCGGTGAACCCGGTGGTCGTTCCGGTCTTGGCGGCGGCAGGACGCCCGAGATTCAACTGGCTATCCGGCCCAAATTCGCACACGGCCGGCGTGCAGCGGGATGCATTGTCGGAGAGGACGTCGTTCATGATGTAGGCGTACTGCGGCTTCAGCACCTGGGCCGACTTTGGCCCATCGCGCTGTGAATCGTAGAGCAGCTTGCCCGTAGTGCGATCGTACACGCGCCGGATCGACACCGGGGGGACCGTGTTGCCCAAGGAACCGAACGCTCCGTAGGCGCTGGTTTCTTCCAGCAGCCGCACGCCGCGCTCCATACCGCCCAGGGTCAAGGCCCAGCCGCAGCAGTTCGGATTATCCGAGAACAGGCTCTTGATGCCCATGTGCACCGCTTGTTGCGCCACGGTGTCACGGACGCTGCCACCAACGTCGGCATCGTACTGTTCCACCTTGACCGCCGGAATATTCAGAGAGTTCTGCAGTGCCGTCCTGAGCGTCACATTCCCGTGCCAGAGGTGGTCGTAGTTGGTGGGTTCGTACCAACCATTGTCGGCGGGATTTCCCGTATCGGGGATCGCGACCGGCGCATCCAGGACGGTCGTGGCGGGTGAGAGCCCGTGCGAGAAGGCGTAGATGTAGTTGAACGGCTTGAAGGACGAACCGGGCTGACGCGGGGTGGTGGCCATATTGATCTGACCGCTGATTTGCACGTTATGGTAGTCGGCGCTGCCCACCATAGCCCGGATGCAGCCGTAGCAGGATTTACGCAGATCGATGGAAACGAGAGCGCCGTCGGTGACGTGATTGGCGCCCAACCCATTGATCTGGTTGGTGACGATGGACTGTGCCTGCCGTTGCAGTTGAGGATTCAAGGTCGTCCATACGTCCAGGCCGGTATAGATCTTTCCTTTGAGCTGTGGAATGTTCTGCAGTTCGTTCACGGCGTATTCCACGAAGTGCGGGAAGGTCTTCACGGTGGTGGCCGGCACGAACCGCCAGGATCTGACCTCTTTGGAGTTCATGATGCCGTCGATCACCGCCTGCTCGGGAAGTCTTTGCGGATTGCTCAAGTAGCCGTGAATGAACATGAGGTGCAGGACTTCGGCCATCCTGGTTTTGGCGGCCGGCAGGTTGTCGACCGGGTTGTAGATGCTCGGGGCCTGTGGCAGCCCAGCGAGCAAAGCCGATTCGGGAAGGTCGAGTTGCCACACGTTTTTGTTGAAGTACGTCTTAGCGGCCGCCTGGGCGCCGCGAGACAGATTTCCGTAGGGAACGCTATTGAGGTAGTACCAGAGAATCTTGGTCTTCTGGTACTTCTGGGTGAGCTCCGTCGCCAGGACGAGCTCCTCTGCCTTGCGGCTGAATGACGGGTCGGGTCGCAGCATGTATTCTTTCACGAGTTGTTGCGTGATGGTGCTGGCGCCGGAGACGATGTGATGCGACGTGACATCATCGAAGGCGGCGCGGGCGATCGAAAGCGGATCGAAGCCCGGGTTGTTGTAGAACGTTGCGTCTTCGGTCGCTATCGTCGCATCCTGCAGGATGAGCGGGATGCCGCGTCCGGTATCGGTACCCACGAGCCAATCCTCGTGTTGGGCGCGATAGTAAGCAGTTGAGTGGCCCGCTGCCACGATTGGCTCGACCACACGCTTGCCGCGCTTCGACGAGAGGTCCGCCATGTCGTAGAGAACGTGGCCCTGACTATCACGGATGAGGCTGTTCTGGAACTCAAAGCGCGCCTTGAAGTTCTTGAGCGACGGGAGATTCTGCCCGTAGAAGAACATGGTGGCAGCGCTCGCGCCGGACGTAAGCATCATGAAGCCCACAAAAAGTACCAGAAAGATACGCCAAATGGGATGCGAACGCGAACGGTTGTGACTGTTGATGGCGCGATAGCTTGCACGCCGGCGTAAAGCTCGAGATGCCATGGCCCGCAATTATGCCTCACGGCAGGCCGTGTCGTCCATCTGCACTTGCTATTCTGAGTGCGGGTTGACGACCGCGGGACGGCCGCGAGCCGGCAACGAAGGAGGGACGGCGATGGCGCATGACGTGTATGTTACCCGCGTGATTCCGCAACCAGGAATTGACTTGCTGCGCGAACAGCTCAACGTCACGGTCAACGACGACGACCGGCAGCTTTCGGCCAACGAACTCAAACGGCTCGCGTCGACGCATGACGCACTGGTGACCCTGTTAACCGATCGGGTCGATCGGTCGGTGCTTGCAGCCGGGGGTGACCGGCTGAAAATAGTGGCCAATGTGGCTGTGGGCTACGACAATATCGACCTGGTGGCGGCCAGCGAAATGGGGATCCTGGTCAGCAATACGCCCGGCGTATTGACGGAAACCACGGCGGATTTTGCCTGGGCGCTTCTGATGGGCATCGCTCGCCGGACCGCTGAGGCTCAGACGTTTTTGCGGGCCGGGAAGTTCCATGGGTGGGGCATCATGATGATGCTGGGCGAAGACGTTCACGGTAAGACGCTTGGTCTGGTCGGATATGGTCGTATCGGTCGTGCGGTCGCCAAACGGGCGTCGGGGTTTGATATGGCGATCCAGTACTTCGATCCGGTGATCTCGGCCGAGGATGCAGATGCGCTTCTGCCGGCGCGGCAGGTCGATCTCGACACACTCTTACGCACGAGTGATTATGTCTCGGTCCACACGCCGTTGACTCCCGAGACGACTCACCTGATCGGCGCGGCCGAGTTGTCGTCGATGAAGCCCACCGCGTACCTCATCAATACGTCACGCGGACCGGTGCTCGACGAGGCGGCGCTGGCGGATGCATTGACCGCGCACACGATTCGTGGCGCGGCTCTGGACGTGTTTGAACGCGAGCCGGAGGTCGAGCCGAGGCTCATGGAGCTCGACAATGTCTTGATCACGCCGCACATCGCGTCGGCCTCGGTGGCCACCCGCACGCGCATGGCGACCATGGCAGCGGAGAATGTAATCGCCGCGATGCGGGGAGAACGCCCGCCCACGGCGCTCAATTTCGACGAAGTCGCGCGGAACGGGTGAGCGGCGCGGTGGCGGTGCCAGGTGGCACGTCGGGTCGCGTGGTACACCCCAGGGCGACCAGGCACGCCGGCCTGGTCCTACGGAAATCCGAATCACGGTGCGCACCACGGACACGGAGTCGACCACGGGGGTCGACGCTACGGACGGTGGGATGGGTACAGGCGTCAGGTGGCGGCTACGCCCCGTCGGCTGGCAAGGGCAGTCGCCATGCGGACGACCGCCAGGTTGAGGTTATCGAGCGAATTGGCGTAGGAGAGTCGAATGTAGCCCTCACCGTTGGCGCCGAATGACGTCCCGGAGAGTACCGCGACCCCGGCTTCGTACAGGAAGTAGTCGGCCGCCTCACGCGACGTCATACCGGTGCCCTCGATGTTGGCGAACACGTAGAAGGCGCCTTGCGGCATGCTGCAGCGGACGCCGTCCAGCGCGTTGAGTCCGGCGACGATGGCATCGCGGCGGACGCGAAATTCCTCGACCATAGCGTTTACGGAGTCCTGCGAGCCGGTCAGTGCTTCCAGCCCCGCCAACTGGGTGAAGGCAGCATTGCATGAGTTGCAATTGGTCGCGAGTCGTGCAATTTGTGGAGCCAGCCACTCCGGCATGATGCCGTAGCCAAGTCTCCAGCCGGTCATGGCGTAGGTCTTCGAGAAACCATCCAGCACACAGGTTCGTTCGGCCATGCCTGGTAGAGTCGCCAGGCTGGTAAAGGAGCCGTCATAGAGGATGCGGGAATAGATCTCGTCGCTCAAAACGAACGCGTCGTGACGTCGCGCCACCTCCGCGATCCGCTGCAAATCGGCGTCACTTACCGTACAGCCGACCGGATTTGACGGAGTGTTTACGATGATGAGTTTGGTGCGCGGGCCTACCTGATTGACCAGGGAGTCGACGTCCCACTGAAATCGTCTCTCCCGTTCGACAAAGCCGATGGGACGACCGGTCGCACCGCAGAAATTGACCATGGATTCGTAGATCGGGAACCCGGGATCCGGGTACACCACTTCGTCGCCCTGGTCGAGCAAGGCCAGCATGAGATAGAACATGATCGGCTTCCCACCGGGCGTCACCACCACATTGGCAGGCGACACGGTCAAACCCTTGCGCTGTGCCTGGTCAAGGGCGATGGCCTCCCGCAACGGATCGATACCGGCCGAGGGCGTGTAGTGAGTCGCGCCTCCCTGAAGCGCCTCGACTCCGGCGGCGACGACGTTCACGGGAGTATCGAAATCCGGCTCGCCGATCTCGAGATGGATGATGCTTCGGCCCTCGCGCTCAAGCGCTCTGGCGCGAGCCAGGACCTCGAATGCGGTTTCCGTGCCCAGTCGTTGCATGCGCGCAGCCAGCTTCATGCGTGCCTCCCTGAACCGGCTGAAAAACGCCGGATCGTTGCCCATTTGCAGTATATCCTTGGGAGTGATCGAAGAAACCGCCGTACGGAGAGTTCGCCGATGGCGCAGTGTCCTCGCCATTCTGCCGATCGTAGTGTGTGCTGTGACATTGCTCGCCGGGTGCGACGTTTTGGCGGCGCCGAGCCCCACGCCGGTACCGTCACCCGTGCCTACCATCACGCCCACGTCGGCGGTGACTTTCCAGGTGGCGGTGACTCCGATCGTGCGACACCCGCATCACCGCCCCACTCCGACGCCGGTTCCCACGCGATTCGTCGCCCCGGCTGGGCCGTATATCGTGCTCCAGCCCAACACCGGCCCGCCGGTTGACCGGACTATAACCGTGGTGGGCGCGAACTTCCCACACGACATGACTGTGACCATCCTGTGGGGACTGAGCGCGCGTCTGACGCCGCTCTCCACGACCGGGTACTCCGATGGCCGGGGCAAAGTGCGGGTCTCCCTCTCGGTGCCGGCTTCCGCTCCCGGACTGTATCGAGTCCTGGCGCAGGTGCAGGGGGTTCCGTATGCCCGGGCTACTTACGATATTGTCTCGCTGGCATCGCTGGCGACGAGCGTGGCGCCGACCGCCGGGGGCGGCACGCTGTCGATTAGCGGGAAGAAGTTTGTGCCAGGATTTCAGCTCACGTTGATCGCATATTCGACCGTCGGAGGGCGCAAACCGATCGTGCTCGGCAACGTGCAGGTGGACTCCCGGGGTCGCTTCACACTCGCCCGTCCGGTGGACGACCTGGAACCCGGACAGTACATTTTGCGCGCCTGGTCAAACAGTAGCGTTGCCGCCGAGATGGCACAGACGTTCTTCGAGGTGGTGGTGTAGTGTTGCCGCCGATCGAGTTCCAAAAACCGCTGATTTCGGCCGAACAACTCGAGGCGCGGGTGGCTTCCCTGGCCGAGGAAATCCGGGCGGACTACGCCGAGGCCGTCTTGCCGATCTCCGTCATCGTGGTCCTGAAGGGCGCATGCTTTTTCGCTATCGATTTGCTGAAGAAGCTCGACCTGCCGTGTCGCATGGATTTTTTGCAGGCATCCTCGTACAGCGGGATGGGCTCGACGGGCGAAGTGCGGCTCCACAGCGACATCACCCTGCCCGTGGCGGGCACCGACGTTTTGCTGATCGAAGACATCGTCGACACCGGACTCACCGCTTCGTGGTTGGCACAGCATCTCACCAGCCACCGGCCCGCCACCGTCCGACTGTGCACCCTGCTCGACAAGCCTTCGGCTCGCCGGATCGCCGTCAGGATCGACTACATCGGATTTACCGTACCGGAGGCGTTCGTGCTGGGATACGGCCTCGACTACGACGAAGGGTATCGGAATCTTCCGGCTATCTATACGGTGGGCTGATTGGGAGGGTCACCCTCTTTCAATATTTTGTCTGCCAGAGCCGGCATTGGCCGCCCTGTGGCGCCTCCGGAGGCTCGAGCGGATCGCCACGCCGGGCGATCGCTACGTATATCCGAAAATGTCAAGATATTCTGAGCGGTTGAATCTTGGGTGATGTCGAACTGCGGCATGAGCGACTCCGTGGCGAAGTGCTCGTCACCTATATAGTGAATTGAGGGGCAGAGACGGCCCGCTGCAATCTTGACCTCTGTCTTTCGTGGGTGACGTATGCACGAGACCGCGCTCGAGGTGACGGACGGCCGCGAACGAGCGACCACCACGACCATTCCGGCGCGAATGGAGGCCGTGGTAAAAGGGACAGCCTCCCCCGGGGCAGAGTTGGTGGAGGTCGATGTACCGGCCGTCGGCCTGAACGATGTGCTGATACGGGTGCTGGCGGCGTCCATCTGCGGCACAGATTTGCACCTCTATGAGTGGGATGAGTGGGCTCAGGGTAGGGCGCATCCGCCGTTGATACTGGGGCACGAATTTGCAGGCGACGTGGTTGC
>JANWJD010000255.1 GCA_025449555.1 Chloroflexota bacterium
ATCCACCAACTGGACGATGTTGTGACCGTCCTTTGTGCTGGTGGTCAGGGCGTCGATCATCAACGCGATGCGCTCCGCTCGATCCATTCGTCATCCGCCTTCCATCTCACTGTGAGACGATATCATTGTCGCCTCCTGGTCTATTCCCTCTCTGACACAGAAGTGCGACTATGCTGTGGGAGGAGACCCGCCGAGTGACAATAATGCCGGACAACCCAGAGGTGGCAGTATGAGCCTCGCGTTCCTCTTGACCACTCTGGTCATCGTCATTACACCTGGTAGCGGTGTTCTCTACACGTTGGCGGCTGGGTTGTCCCGCGGAGCCCGAGCAAGCATAATCGCTGCAATCGGCTGCACCCTGGGGATCGTTCCTCCCATGGTCGCGGCGATCATGGGTCTCGCCGCGGTGCTCCAGGCAAGCGCGATGGCCTTTCAGACTCTGAAGCTGCTGGGTGTAGCCTACCTCCTCTATATGGCCTGGTCCACGCTGAGGGACAGGGAAGCGCTCACGATACACCAGGACACGGCCCCACACTCGCCGCTCAGAATGATCATCTCCGGCATTCTGATCAACGTCCTCAACCCCAAACTCACGATTTTCTTTGTCGCCTTTCTGCCACAGTTCGTGAGTGCCAAAGACCCCGGTGCGTCGATCCGGATGCTGGAATTGAGCGGTGTCTTCATGCTGGTCACCCTGGTCGTCTTCATCGGCTATGGCGTCTGCGCCGCATCGGTCCGGAACCATCTCCTCGCACGGCCTCGCGTCATGATGTGGATGCGTCGTGCCTTCGCCGGTGCCTTCGTGGGGCTCGCAGCCAAACTTGCCCTGACCGATCGGTAGATCGACTGCGGTCGCAGGTGCAATTACGATTTTGGCGACCCCGTTCGACCCGTCGCGGGAATGCACGATGGAATCGTCTGCCGGTAAGGCGACCGATTCCTTGATCGACCAGTTCGAAGGCATTGTGCAGGGGGCCGAACAGATCAGCCACGATGGCTAACGAGAAACGGGCCTCTCCTTCAGCCTATGGCTACAGCGATGAGTACGAGTACCTGCGCATCTGTCCCACTTGCTACGAGCTGTACGAAACGGCACGGCCCGATGGCGAGGAGCAACGGTGCACGTGCCGGCCGGCCGGGAAACGCTGGCCGCATCGAGACTTCAACCAGCGGGCAATGCTCTGCCGGTGCTGTGGACTCAACGTCCTCCCCAGCGGCAGTCGCTGGTCCCCCTACTTCTGCCGGGAGTGCCGGCTGCTGGCCATGGGCGTTTCCGTCTGGAATCGACGCCTGGTGTTCCCGACCGGACGCCATTCGCTCATGCATGCCTGGGTGCCAAAAACTCCGTCCGCAGCACGCAGCGACCACGGGAACGAGGTCGAGGCCCAGGCCGCGGGTGTCCATGCCGCCCTCCAGGGTATCGAGCACGGCTCGGACGGGTTGTGGCACTGGTACGCGCTCGTCATGCCACGCAATCTACAGCATTTCGGCCTCGAAGGAGATGTCTCGCTACTGGAGTATCTGGAAGCAGTCGCGGCCGGAGCTCCCGCTTTGAGTACACGCCTGGAGGCGTTCGACGGGTTATGCCGGTTCTTTCAACCCAGCTTGAGGGAAAGCGAACGGAAGAACTAGAGCAGATCACACACGCGTAGCCGGAGGCACGGGGACAGAAGGCAGGCACGGGGGGCTGCCCCTACGAATCCACCGTCAAGACATGCTTTCCCCTCCACTGCGCCGCGGGGGAGGGGCCAGGGGAGGGGGTTCGTGTCCGGCATCCCCGCTGCTCAACGGCCGCCTTCGACCGCCTCGAAATCACGGCTCGCTGCCACGACCTTCCGCCACCTCTTGTAATCGACCCATATGCTTCTCCCACCCCTGCTGGTGCAGATCGACCCAGTCAGGCGGCAGGCCGGTGTGGGTGAGACGGAGCAGCGTGCCGTTGCCCTCAGGCCGCAGCTCGATCTGGACGGTGGATGACCCCGGTGGGATGCGGCGTTCCGGCATCTCCCAGCCCCAGGTAAATTTCACCAGCCGGTCGGGGACCAGTTCGAGAAAGCGGCCGGAGGCGAATCCGTCGCCGCTCACGTTCATGCGAAACACACCACCCGGTCGCGGCTCGAGCGTTGCTTCAGTCCCCTGCCACAGTAGCCAGCGCTCGGTACTGCTGAAGAACGAGAACACAGTTGCCGGCGAGGCGGCAATGTAGCGCTCCACTACCACCGTCTCATCGAGCCGTTTCATCGTCGACCTCCCCGCCCGTCTCATCTACCTGGCCGGCGAGCACCGCCAGGCGGTCCAGTTGTTGGGACCACATGCTCTCCAGCACATCCTTCAGCGTCCCCAGGCCGGCCAGATCGGTCTGGTAGTAGCGCTGCTTGCCGGCACGACGTACCCGCACCACCCCGGCGTCATGCAGGATCCCTAGATGCTGCGACACCGCCGAAAAGCTCACATCCATCTGCCGGGCGATGTCCCCGGCCGTACGTTCGCTCTCCCACACCAGGTAGAGAATTTCCCGGCGCCGCGGCTCAGCCACAACCTGCAAAATGTCCATCAACACATTTTAGTACAAGTTGAATTGATTCCGGCACCGACGTATACTGTAGCCTGGACTTAACTATCCACGGGAGGACGAAGATGGCTGACGTCGCCGAGTCAATAGGCACCCATACGGTGGTATCGCACGATGAGTGGATCGCAGCACGTGCGGAGTTCCTGACGCGTGAAAAGGAATTCGCGCGCCAACGTGAGGAACTGAGCCGGCAGCGCCGCGATCTCCCCTGGGAACGGGTCGAGAAGCACTACGTCTTCGCGGGCCCCTCCGGCCCGGTCACGCTGCCCGATCTCTTCGCCGGGAAGAGCCAGCTCATCGTCTATCACTTCATGTTTGCTCCCGGCGACAACGAGGGTTGTCCCCATTGCTCGTTCTGGGCCGACAACTTCGACCGCATCGACCTGCATCTGGCGCAGCGCGATGTGCGCTTCGTCGCCATCTCGCGGGCGCCCCTGGAGCAGATTGCACCCTTCGAGCAGCGTATGGGCTGGGGTTTCACCTGGCTCTCCTCGTTCGGTACCGACTTCAACTACGATTTCAACGTATCCTTCACACCCGAACAACTGGCCGCCGGAGACGATTTCTACAACTATCGCCGGGGGAATGCCGGGATGCCGGATCGTGAAGGCATCAGCGTGTTCTACCGGGACGAACACGGCGATATCTTCCATACCTACTCTGCCTTTGCACGCGGCATCGACCCGGTGAACGGCGCCTATCAGTTCCTCGATCTGGTCCCCAAGGGACGCGACGAGGCCGGCCACGACGACCCGCAATTCTGGGTGCGCCACCATGACCGGTATGAAGAGATCTGATCGATTCACCCAATCTCCGGCATGCTCGGCGGGTGTTGGTTTGGCGCGTCTTGCTGCTCCTCACCGATCTCCGGTATCACCACCCGTTTGGGAAGCGTGCGGGCGAGCGGCGGAGTTGATTCGTCAATCTCCGGCATCACGGCCCGCGGCCTGGAGGGCCGTGCCGCCTCGTCGATCTCCGGCATCGCGGCATGTGGCTTTGACGGGCGGGTCGCTTCGTCGATCTCCGGCATCACAGGGCGCGGTGGGGGGGACGGCGACCCTGCGTCGATGTCCGGCATCACAGGCCGGGGTTTGGCGGGAGGCGGCTTGCGATCGATCTCCGGCATCGTGTCGCGTGGCCTGGGGGGCGGTGACGACTCCTCGATGTCCGGCATCAGAATACGCGGTTTGGGGGGCGGCGTTGGTGGCGGTTGGTAGCTGACCGAGGGATATCTCGGCGCCGAGGGTGCCCGCGGCGCCGGCGCGAGAGGAGGCGGCGGTGGTGTGGTGAGTTCGCGGTGCTGCGGCGCCAGTACCGGCTTCGGGCGGCCGTACACTCCATTGCCGCCGTCCACCACTTCGGCCATCGAGTCCACCCACTCTTGAGAGTCGAGTCCCAGCGTGAACGGACGGAAGCCCGGCGCCTGCGTGATTTCGTCCGGCAGCTCGTCTTCCTGCCACACCGCGCGAATCTCAGCCTCGACCACAGGCGGGGCTTTCACCCAGCCCAGCCGCTCCTCTCTGGTTTCTCGCCGGCGCATCTGTTCCTAGGACATCATCGAGAGCAAACCGTCGGCGATGACGTCCGGATTGGTCTCACTGCCAAAGGTGACGACCCGTACGTGGTCGTTCTGTGCTTCGATCTGCTTGTACACCTGCAACGCTCGATCGTGCTCCTGGCCGTAGCCCAAAATGGCGATGCAGACATACACGCCGCCCTTGGCCTGGGCCAGTGTCTGCGCGAACTGGTCGGTATCGTCGGCTTCACCATCGGTGATGACCAGTCCCAACAGGTGAGGGCGATCCAGCTTCGGCACGTCGCCAAACTCCTCCAGATACTGCTCGACCAGCATTTCCCAGCCGGGCATAATCCGGGTACCGCCGCCCCAGCGAATCTGGGCCCATTTCTGGCGCCAGTTATCCGCCGAGAGATCCTCGATGTTGGTAGCGGAACCGCCGGCAAAGGTAATGGTCATGAGGCCACCGGCTTCCTCGCCCGCGGCTTGCTCTTTGGCGGCCTGCGAATCCTCTGCACCCAGGACTTCGACGATACGGCCCAGGGCTTCGCCGATAAGCTGCCGGCGCTCCACCGTGCTGCCTTCAGCCACCGGATAACTCATGCTGCCCGTGGTATCCAGCAGAAGCATCGGCTCCTTTTCAACACCAGGCTTGAGCATCGGGCTCAGATCATTGACGGACGGTTCGGAGGTGGTCATGGTGCGTCCTCTTTTCTATCTGTTTGGTTCAGAGCTGACACCAAATCTTGGTGGCAACCCGGATAGAAAGTCAATAGGACGAGCGGCGGCTGGAACACAACTGATGCATGACCGCAGAATTGGGGTAGGCCTGCTCCTCCGTGGCCGGCGCGCTGGTTGTCGTTGCACCGCGCCGCCGACAGGGCGGATGGCCTACAGCTTTCCTCTGTTCAATTCAATCCGGGCACGTAAGATCGTCCGTCGCTATCAACCCTTCTGCTTCCAAACCGGCCACACACCGTTCCAGCAGTTCGACCAGCGTCTCGCGTTCCTCCGGATTCAACCGGCTCAACATCCGTTGCTGGACCATCTCAACGCGGCGTGTGGCTTCCGCGAATCGCTCGTGTCCCAGATCGGTCAGAAACACACACAGGACGGTTCCCTGCGTGGGATGCTGCTTGCGCCGGATCATCTCATGCTGCTCCAGGTTGTGCAGGATCGTGTTCATGGTCTGAGGGGTCAGACGGTGCACACGTGCCAGCTCCGCACCCGATATCCCGGCGTTCTGCGCCATGCATCCCAGCGCGGCCCACTGCGGGGTGGTGAGATCGCACTCGCGCAGCGCGTCGTCCGTCTCGTGGCGCAGCAAGCGGTAAAGCTGTGCTACCGCATACCCGGGCATCGTGCCCTGGGTTGCGCCTTTGTACAGGGTCGTACTCATCCTACCCATCTTTCCAGTTGCTTCATTATCAGGGTGCTGATAATATGGTCCTATATCAGAGTCCTGATAAGCGGAGTATAGGCTGGAGTTTAGGAAATGGCAACACTGACGCAAGCGAGAGCGCGGCCTCTCGCCATCAATCCCTGGTTGACCTTCGCAGTGGCGGCCGTGGCGCAGTTCATGGTCGTGCTTGACGCCTCCATCATGAATGTGGCGCTGCCCACAATTCAGCGAGCCTTGCATTTCTCGCAGTCCGATCTGCAGTGGGTGATCAACATCTACGTCCTGATGTTCGGCGGGTTCCTCCTGCTGGGCGGTCGCGCCGGCGATCTATTCGGCCGCAAGCGTATGTTTATCATCGGCCTGGTCTTCTTCTCGCTGGCATCCTTTGCCGGGGGCCTTTCCAATTCCGCCGGCTTCCTGGTCGTCGCCCGCGGCATTCAAGGTTTAGGCGGAGCGATCATTTCTCCCATCGCGCTGGCCATCGTCAGCGCCACGTTTGCCGAGGGGGCAGACCGTAATCGAGCCGTCGGAATCTTCGGCTCGCTCGCCGGGGCCGGCGGGGCGGTGGGCGTCCTGCTGGGCGGATTCCTGACCCAGGACTTCGGCTGGCAGTGGGTGCTCTTTGTGAACGTGCCGATCGGTTTGCTCGCGGCCGTCGCCTCCTTCCGTTTCATCCCTGCCGATGTGCTGCCGGACATCCGTGAGGGATTCGACCTGCTGGGTGCTTTCACCGTCACCGCCGGGCTGGTGTCATTGGTGTACGGGGTCGTTCAGGCACCTACCCACGGCTGGGGCTCGGCCCAAACGCTTGGCTTCCTGGCTGCAGCGGTGGTGTTGATCGCGGCCTTCATTGCGATCGAACTGCGCAGTGCCTCACCATTGGTCGATCTGGCGATCTTCAAGAAGCGCAACATCACCGTCGCCAACCTGTCCGGAGGGCTGGGCGGCGCCGGCATGTTCGCCATGTTCTTCTTCCTG
>JANWJD010000256.1 GCA_025449555.1 Chloroflexota bacterium
CCTGGAAGGTTTATCGATGGAAGAGGAGCGCTGTGAATAATCAGGGAGCGTATGCAATCAACCTGAACTCTCAATATGGTCCCCTCGAACTTGTCGACCTTCAGACTCTGGTTGACGCATGTGAAGACCCCTGGTACAACCAAACCCTATCCCGGGTAAATGACTGCGTGGTCCGGCTGGGCGTCATGCCAGGCGAATTCCATTGGCACAAGCACGACGAGGAGGATGAATTCTTTTACGTGGTCGAGGGGCGTTTCCTGATTGATCTAGAAGGGCGCACGGTTGAGCTCGGACCGCGTCAGGGGTTTATGGTCCCGCGAGGCGTCATGCACAACACCAGGGCGCCGGAGCGGACGGTCATCCTCATGATCGAGGGTGCGGGAGTTGTTCCCACCGGCGACTGATCCCGGCTGTCGGGCATACTCCTTCAATGCTATGGTCCATTCTCGTGCCCGCTTCATCGAGCGGATGCTACCGTTTCCGGCGAAGGGCGCCGGCGAGCTCGAGCATTTTCCCCTGTGGGATGTTGGCCGTGATGGTGAACGAGCCGTTGTGATGGGCAAAGTTGCCGACCACATACCACGGTCCCCACGGATAGTAGGGGTGGTCCAGCGCGGCCTGCGAGATTTCGAAGCGGGCGCCACCGACGATTCGGGTGTATTTCGATACAAAGCGAGTGTAGGGCACGGCATACTCCGTGATGACCATCGACCTGGGGTTGGCGGGTGCACGACCGTAGTCGCTCCGCAGCACACCATAGAGGTACGAGATCGAGTCCGCACTTCGGCTTTCGCCGTACGGCCGGTAGGTGATGACCTGGGCCAGACTCAAGCGGAGGAGACGTGCCACCGCTGCTGATGGTCGAACGGCGATGGGGGCTCGTCGCTCTGCCTGCAGCACCTGCGCTGGGGCGTAGCAACTCTCAGGGCCGTTGATGTAGTGGATCGCGCAGTTCGCTGTACCGGCGGCGGCGTGTGATCCCGCTGCCTGAACGCGTCCGGGGCAGGCGATGCCAATAGCCAGCATGGCGGCTAGACCGGTGGTGACGAGGAAACGCATGATGGTGACTCCTTCGTGTGGTGCGCCCGTGGATGTCACGGACTTTCTCTGTGGTCTTCTGGGACGAATGTGAACGTTGATGCCAGGCATCCCTTCTCTGGAAACTGCCGGCGACCGTGTTGCCGTCCACTTCAGTAAACGCTGCTGGATGGGCAACGGCATCGGGCGTATGTCGCGCTCTCACCGCGACAATCGTTGGAGTGCGGCACCCCCGCGGGAAACAGGATCAGTCGGCGGGCTGCAGGCGGTACCCGATACCCGGTTCGGTGAGAATATGTGTCGGATGGACCGGATCGTCCTCGATCTTATGGCGTAGCCGGCTGACAAAGACCCGCAGATACTGCGTCTCGCGGCCGTACTCGGATCCCCACACCTCGGCCAGCAGCATGCGATGGGTCACCACTTTGCCGGCGTGCCGCATGAGATAGATGAGCACGTCGAGTTCGCGTGCCGTGAGTTCGAGCGGCGCATCGTCGCGATACGCGCGTCGGGCGTCGAGATCGATGCTGAGATTGCCGGCTCGCACGGTGCCCGTCTCGACGGTCGTGCCGGGCGTGCGGCGGAGCAGGGCGCGCATGCGCGCGAGCAATTCATCCATGCCAAACGGCTTGGTTACATAGTCATCCGCGCCGAGGTCCAGCGCTCGAACCTTGGCGCGTTCCTCACCGCGCGCCGACAGTACCAGGATCGGGACCGACGATTCGGCCCGGATGGCTCGACAAACGTCGAGGCCCGACATCCCCGGCAGCATGAGATCGAGCAGTACCAGATCCGGCGGGCTCTCCTCGACCCGGCGTAGGGCTTCCTCGCCCGTCTCGACTGCGTTCACGTCGTAACCACGCGCCGTTAAGTTCGTCTGGAGCGTTCGACGGATGGCGGGCTCGTCATCGACCACCAGAATGAGGGTTCCCTTACTCACGGGCGGATCCCCTCGAGGGGGTGGGGAGCGAGCCGCTCTTCATACGGCTGAGAGGGTGCTTCATGCCCGAGCGGAAGGGCGACGACAAATGTGCTGCCGTGATTTGGCTCGCTTTCGACCCAGACGCGCCCCCCGTGCGCGGATACGAAACCGCGCACGATGGCCAGACCCATGCCCGTGCCGGAGGCGCGGCGCTTGGAACCACGCATTCGGTAGAACTTGTCGAACACCCGCTCTTGTTCGACTTGCGGAATTCCTGGGCCTTGATCCGTCACGGCGATTCTCAGTTCCGAGATCTCGTCCGGTCCGGTCGCCACCCCGGCGGTAACGCTGATGGGTGAACCTTCAGGCGAATACTTTGCAGCATTCTCGAGCAAATTAGTGAGCACCTGTTCGATCTGGACCGCATCGAGGTGCGTTGGCGGGAGATTGGGCGACACCTCGACTGAAACGTGATGCGTGCCAAGCCGCGGGCCGGAACGCTGCACCACCTGCTGAATCAGCTCCGCGACATCCTCCCACTCCCGATCGGGCTGCAGACCGCCGGCCTCGATGCGGGAGAGATCCAGCAGGTTCGACACCAGACGAGTCAGGCGATCCGCTTCGGCGTTGATATCCGAGGCGAATGCCTGGCGATCCTGCTCACTCCACTGGATATCCTCCTGCAGCAGAGAGGTGGCCGCGGCCTTGATTCCGGCCAGCGGGGTGCGCAGGTCGTGCGAGACGGACGACAGGAGCGCCGTCTTGAGACGATCGCTTTCGAGTGCCATGGCGGCGACCCGTTCTTCCTGGGCCAGGCGTGCCTGCTCGATCGCAAGGGCCGCCCCATTGGCGAAGGTGCGGAGCAGTTGCTCGCGCTCGTCGTCCAACCGTGCGCCGGCGGGCGCCATCAACTGCAGCACCCCGACGGAACGCTCGCCGGCACGTAGCGGAAGGAGTTCGATCGCCTGACCCGGCAAGCGCGATGGTTCACCGTGGGCATTGACCCAGACGGTCATGCCGTGCAGGGTTCGATTGCTTTCCACGCGGAGCGCGGCCGGGAGGTTGCCGGCTTCAGCCGCCGTTCGCCAGGAATTGGTGGCGCCATCGAAGAGTAGGATGGCGCAGGCTTGCAGCTCGAAGGCCCGTTGCAGCCGGCTGGTAAGCGCTTCGAGCACCGAGATGAGATCGCGCTGCGCGAGCAGCGCGGTACTCAACTCATACAGTGCCTCGGCGCCGGCGGCGCGACGCAATGCCTCCCGTGCCCGGTGCCGGATGCCGGCCGCGAGCTGCCCGGTGAGCAACGCGACGGCCAGAAACACGATCAGTGCGAAGACATCGCGCGGATAGTACACGGTGAAGGTGTGGAGCGGAGGGATAAAGAACCAGTCCCACACCGTGATGGCGACCACCGAGACGGCTATGCCGACGATGCGGCCACCGATCGCGGAAGAGAGCAACGCGGGTACCAGAAAGAACAGGGGAATGCTGGGACCGAGGGCCCCAGTCGAACCATGGACGTATTGCAAGACGGGAACGAGCGCCGCGGTCAAGATCAGGCCAACCACCGTCCCGGCCACAGGATGATTTCCGCTCACACTCCAGCGGGAGAAGCGTTTGTCCAGGGTTCGTAACGGCGTGAAGTTCATCTCTCGCTTCATAGGGGAACAGGGCTATGTCCCCTTTTATGGTATGCTTCACGCCCGCACACAGCGTGACACGTACCATAATCGACCGTGAAAGCTGATTCGGCGCCCGCCACCAGGACCGTTTCGCTCTGGCGCAATCGAGACTATATGCTGCTCTGGAGCGGGCAGGCGGTCTCCACCCTGGGCAGCGGTATTTCGGGTCTGGCGTTCCCCTTGTTGGTGCTGGCGCTGACTGGCTCTCCCGCCCAGGCAGGATTTGTGGCTGCGGTATCTGGATTGCCGTACCTGCTCATCAGTCTCCCGGCCGGTGCGTTGGTAGATCGATGGGATCGCAAACGCGTGATGCTGGTGTGTGACACGGTGCGAGCCATCAATATGGGAAGTGTTCCCCTGGCCGCCGTCCTCGGACATCTGTCGATCGCGCAGATCTACCTGAATAGCGCGGTAGAAGGCACTTTTTTTGTCTTTTTCAATGTCGCCGAGGTAGCCGCGCTGCCCCGGGTGGTCGATAGATCGCAGATTCCGGCAGCTGCATCACAGAATCAGGCGGCACAGGCGGGCACGGCGCTCGTTTCGCCTCCGCTGGGCGGGTTTCTCTTTCAAACGGTGAGCCATTCCTTTCCGTTTATGGTCGATGCGGTGTCGTATGGCTTCTCTGTGGTGTCGCTCCTCTTTATCAAGACCGAGTTCCAGCTGGAACGGACGGCGGAGCAGAGACGTCTGCGGGTTGAGATCCGCGAAGGCGTGGAATGGCTATGGAACCAGCCACTCATCCGCTATATGACGTTCCTTACGGGCGGTCTGAACTTTGCAGGCAACGCTACGTTTCTGATTTTGCTCATCCTGGCGAAACAAAAGGGAGCTTCGCCGGCGCTCATCGGAGTAATGTTTGCCATCGCCAGTATCGGTGGATTGGTAGGCTCGCTCGTCGCGCCGCGCATTCAGAAGCGGTTCGGCTACGCTCAGGTGATCGTGGTCTGTGTGTGGATCGGAGCGCTGGTTATCCCGCTATATACCCTGGCGCCAAACCCATTCGTGCTCGGCGCCTTGGGAGCGGTTGGTTTCCTGACCGCGCCGATCTACAACGCGGTGCAATTTAGCTATCGGGTGTCGCTCATTCCCGACGGGTTGCAGGGGCGGGTCAACAGCGCGGTCCGTATGGTGGGGTATGGGGCTATTCCGCTCGGCACAGCGCTGGCAGGCGTGCTGATCCAGAGTATCGGCGCCGTGCCGGCTGTTCTCGTCTTTGGGGCGATGGAGATCGTGCTGGCGGTGATCACCTCGGTGAACCCTCATATTCGCGCCGCTCGATCCGTACCGGATACGGTCCCGGTGTAGGAGGTTCCTGGCGCCTTGCAAACGGTGTGTTAGTTCCGTGCCAACCAGTAGACGGTGATGCTGACGACGATATAGCAGACGGCGAGTCCGCCAAGTATTTCAAGTATGTGGTCCATTGATCTGTAACTCCGATATGGAAAGGAAAGGGCGTCAGGTACTTCGATCCCGGGCGTCCGCTGAGCAAGTGGGCTCTCCTCTAGCATGCCAGTCGAGCGGGCCCTGATGCACCAGCAGCATGCACAGAAAAATGCCGGCACACTCTGTACCTTCGAAGGCGGTTACAGAGTCGCTCCCCTCAGTGCGGGATCTACAACGTCACTCGGGGCGCGGCGGTAGTGGGATCGCCGGTGTTTGGCGTGCCGGTTGGCTCGATTAGCAGGAGATGCGTTTCCTCTTCCGCGAAGGGTTGATGTGGCACGCCTCGAGGGACCACGAACAGCTCACCGGGCTGCAGCACCACCTCGCGATCCGGCAGACGGAGGGTCAGTCGTCCCTCCAGCACCAGGAAGAAATCGTCCGTGTCGTCGTGCGTGTGGCGCACGAACTCTCCCTGGACCTTGACCACCATCACGTCGTAGTTGTTGAGTTGCGCGACGACCCGTGGCGCCCAGTAGGTGGAGAATTGAGCCAGCTTCTCTGCCAGATTGATCGCGTCGTCCATGATTGCCCCCTGCCACTATTATTATGCCTCCGAATTAACCACCAGCTGGTTTGCCGTAGTTTCACGGTGACTTGTGAATCCCATGGCGGTAGGATGACGGTATGAAGAAGCAACAGGATTACTGCGTACTGACCTGTAACGAACGCGTCCGCTCCGCGTTCTATCATGGGACACGTATTTTTACATGCGCGGTTTTCTCGGGGCAGCGGTTCTTGCGCTCATGCCGGCTCTGGCCGGTTTATCCACAGCGAGCGCCGCTACGCATGGGACCGGCCTGACCCTACGGCGACATCATGCCCCTCCAGCGCCCTTGACCATTGCCGTCACGGCCGGCTACGGGGAGCAATATCGCACCTCAGCCTGGATCCCGGTGCGCGCTACCGTTCACAACCGAACCGCCGGCACGATCAGCGGTACGGTCACCGTGCCGGATAAGAATGGGAACAGCAATGGCGGTCCCTCTGCCCTGTATCACACGCTCTATCAAGCGGCCCTGGTGCTTCCTGCCGGAGCGACGAAACTGATCACACTCTACGTTCCCGGCTTCGACGATCTATCCACCGTGAGTGCATCGTTTCAGCCGGATGACCACTCCTTCAAGACGGTGACGGCCGTCGACTACCCGAATCCGATTCAACGGCAGGAAATTTCAATCGGGACCCTCGCCGCCGATCCGCAGAGCACAAAATGGATCAATGCGATCACCGGCGGAAATATCCTGGTCACCGTGACACGCCTCACTCCGGCCACGGTCGACCCCGTTCCCGAGGCGCTGGCCAGCTTCGATCTGATCGTGTTGACTGCGATCGATGCCTCGCAGTTGCGCCAGGATCAAATCGGAGCGCTGGAGAGCTACGTGCGCACTGGCGGGGCAGTGGTCCTCGTCGGAGGGCCGGATTGGCAGGAGACGCTCGGCCCGCTCCGCTCGGCGCTCGTCCCAGGCACTCTCGCCGGCTCGAAGACGGTATCGGATCTGGCGGGCCTGAGCACCGTGGCGGGTTCCATTCCGCCCCGGAAGAGCACGATCATCAGCGTCCTCACGCATCCTCGCGGCACGGTACGCGCCGGCCAGGGAGGTGTGCCGCTGGTCGTGCAGCGTCCGGTTGGCGCCGGACAGATTCTTTACCTGGCCTTCGATCCCCAGGTTGATCCGGTCGCACACTGGAAGGATCGCGCGACTCTTGCCACGACCCTCATGCAATGGGCTGCTCCGCTCGCCATCGGACGCGCCAACCTTCCGAACTCGTTCAACTCCGGGGGGCCAATGTTCTTTTGCTGCGGTCCGGTCGATCTCAGCACCGAGGTGTCGAATGTACCGGCCGCTGCCCTGCCCTCGCTCATCCTCTTTATCATCCTGACGGCGTTCTACGTTCTGCTGCTCGGCCCGCTGAACTTCCTTGTGCTGCGGCGACTGCGGCGTCGAGAGTGGAGTTGGGTTACCATTCCGGTTCTGGCGGCGTTGTGTATGGCCACGACGTTCGGCGTGGCATTCCACTTGAAGGGCAACACCGTCCTGATCAATACCGTTGGAACTATCACCTTGCAGGGAAACCACGGACCGTATCCAGCCACGATGTATGCCGGGCTCTTTGCACCGCTGCGCGGGGATTATCACCTGACCTATGACCGGCCGTCGCTCCCCGCGGTGCTTGCCCAACCGTACTTTTATAACGGTCCAGGAACACCCATCAACAATCCCGTCACCTTACAGTTCAGGGAGGGTGCGCAGACGCACGTCGACTTCCTCTCCATGAACATGTGGTCGATGCGCGAAGTGTCGCTTCGCACGTCCGTCGATATCTCGGGCGCGTTGAGTTCGCAGTTGTCACTCGACAGTGCGGGCTACCTCACCGGGACGATTCACAACGGTACCAGCCTCGATCTTCTACGACCGGTGGTATTGGCGGGCAATGCCGTGGCCCGACTTCCTGCTATCTCGAGTGGCCGCACGATCGCGGTACGGATCAAGCCGCAAAACTCGACGACGCTACAGAACTTGCTCTGGCAGCGACTCTATGGGCAGCCGTCGCCCCAGCAATTCTCGGGCGGACCGATGTATTACGGGCAAGGTTTCGGTTCAAACAGTGTGCCATTCCTGGGAAACGGTGGTGTCTGTTGTCCCGGCCCCTTGCCGCCGAAAGAGAATACCCTGAACGATCGCATTCGAAACGTGGCGGCTGCACTTCCCGACACGCAGTTGGGCACGATGCCGGGGGAAGTGACGCTCCTGGCCTGGACGCAGCGCTCGCTCGGCACGGTGACCGTTGATGGTACGGCTCCGCAGCGGCGCGACTTGAGCCTCGTCATGGCGTCGCTCTCGGTGCATCTGAAACGTGGTGCGTTTACTCTGCCCACCGGCGTGCTGAGTGCCCGGCTGATGGAGTCCTCGCCTGGCGATTCGTCGAGTGGAGGATGTTGCCCGTTCGACCCGCGGGTGCAACCGCTGTACCTCAGTCTGGGAGGCTCGGCGACATTTCAGTTTGACATCCCCGGGAAACACGTCCAGTTTCGAAGCCTCGCGCTCGCGGTCAATGCCGGCGGCGCCACCGGCGACGACATCGGTCACGTCTATAACTGGAGTAGCGGACGGTGGGACCCGGTGAATTTGAGTACCGGCTGGGCCGGCCTTCCCCACCCGAATGAGTATCTATCACCGCGCAGCACCCTGCTGGTGAAACTACAGACGACGATTAACTCTGGACCAGTGGTGATCGGTGACGTGCACCGGCAGTTGCAAATCTCCGGTGCCGGAACGGTGGGGTGATGGCGCAAACACTTGAGAATCCGGTGGAGGGTGTGCCCGCTGCGCCGGAGTATGCCATTGAGATCGAGGGCATGCGCAAAGCCTACGGCCGTACGGTCGCCGTGCGCAATCTGTCCATGCACGTACCCCGTGGGAGCGTGTACGGTTTCGTCGGGCCCAACGGAGCCGGTAAAACCACGACCATTCGGACCCTCGCCACACTGCAAAAACCCGATGCGGGAACCGTTCGGGTGGCCGGGATGGACGTCCGGAAGAACGCGGGGGATGTGCGGGACCGTGTCGGTTACATGCCGGATTTCTTTGGCGTGTACGAGAGCCTGACGGTGAGTGAGTATCTGGACTTCTATGGCGCCAGCCATCGCATTCCGGTTCCACGGCGACGGCAATTGTGCGGTGAATTGCTGGAGTTGGTGGATCTCACCGACAAGCGATCGGAGTCGGTGGAGGCTCTCTCGCGCGGCATGAAGCAACGGCTTGGCCTGGCGCGATGCCTGGTTCACGATCCTGATGTTTTACTCCTGGACGAGCCGGCCTCCGGTATGGATCCACGGGCTCGGATCGAGTTGAGGGAGATCTTGCGCGAGCTCTGCAAACTCGATAAGACCATCCTCATCAGCTCGCATATTCTGCCCGAATTGTCGGAGATGTGCACCCATATCGGTGTCATTCGAGCGGGAGAGATGATTGCCGAAGGTTCGGTGGATGCCGTGATCGGCGCCCTCACCTCCGGAGCTCGACTGCGGATCCGGGTGCTCTCGGCTCAGGATACTGCCGCGATGGTCACGTTGCTGGAGGCGGACCCTCTGTGCGAGAACGTGGTGGCCGACGGCGATCGCTCGGTGATCGCGCTCTATCGTGGGGGCGACGACGAGTTGGCTGCCCTCCTGGTGCAGGCGGTAAGCACCGGGGTGCAGTTGACAGGGTTCGGGGTGGAAGGGAATACGCTGGAGGATGTCTTCCTGCAGATTACAGAACTGAGTGAGGTGAGGGAATGATCCGCCTCACTGCCGGCCTCCACAACTCGGTCGTGGGCAAGGAGTTCCGTCTACGGATGCGGGGCTGGCGGTCTACCGCGGTCTTGACGGCGTATATGGCGATTCTGGGAATCATTGCCATTGCCTTCTTGTTGCAGCAGGCCGGTCCTACTTCTGGACAATCCTCGCAGGTTGGATTGCGGCTGTTTCAGACCATGGCGATCTTCCAGCTCTTCCTCATTCTGTTCGTGACGCCGGTCTCCACGGCAGGGGCAATCAGCGGCGAGCGGCAACGCCAAACCTGGGATCTGCTGCTGGTGACGCGGCTCTCCTCATTTGGGATCGTGTGGGGCAAGCTGATCGCCGGCCTGGCGTTCGACCTCTTGTTGATCCTGGCCTCACTGCCCCTCTTCAGCCTCGTGTTTCTCTTTGGAGGTGTGGCTCCGGATGATGTTGCTCATACGTATATAGTGTTTCTCGCCACGGTGCTTCTGTTGGGTGTGCTGAGCCTCTGTATCTCGGCATTGACCCGGCGGCTGGCGCTGGCCATGGTCGTGAGCAACTTGATCGCGCTGCTGTTGGGCGTCGGGATCACCCTGCTCACGCTGTACCTGGAGAACTGGGGATCGCAGACCGTTCAGCAGTTCGGACCACGCGGGCCGCTGCCGCAATCTACTCCGCCGCTCACTCCCCTGGCGGAGATCGATCCACTGGTCGCGCTGGCCTCG
>JANWJD010000257.1 GCA_025449555.1 Chloroflexota bacterium
ATATCGTCCCCGACGACGATATCACCGGCGGCCAGGGTGTGACTGCCCTGCGAAATGGCCGTACTGGGATTCAGTCGTACGTGGACCGCTCCGGCTCCCACGATCACGGTCAGGTCGCTGGGTTGAAGCGACTCCACCTTCGCTCGCAGCGTTGTGCTTTGCAACCGCACCGTCAGGGTCTGCACTGCCAATGAGCCCGAGATGCCGACGGTACCGGATGCGAGCACCATGGTCCCACTGGGAATGTCCTGGGGATGGAGCGTCGCGTCGAGGTGCGTCGCGACCACCACAGTGTTCTTGCCAACGACTGCGTTGTACTGCTCTCCCGTCGTCGTCAGGACCGAGACGCTGCTCCCGTGCCAGGAGAGAATGCCTCGCACGGAAATGGTTGGATGGAGCACGGACACCGACGTCGCGCGCAACGTCTTGGTGGGTAAGACGTATCCACTGACGTGCAGGTACGCTCCATGACCGATCTGACGGAGCGCCACAGGTCGGGCGCCGTCGCGGGGGACGATTCCAATAGGAATATCAATGCGGATGGTCGCTCCCGACGATCGCTTGAGCTGCATGGTAGATCCGGTCACCGCAACAAGCCTGCCGGTCTCAGACAAGAGCTTCGCGCCGGCCGTTACACTGGACGCGTGAAGCTCGTTCCCCGACCGCGTGGCGCGGACCACGACCTTCATCCCCGGGAAGAGTGAAGTGCCCGCAATCTGACGTCCCTGGAAAGTGATGTGGGTATGAGAATCGAACCGCACGATGTCCTTCGCGCCTGACGAGCGCGTCACCTGCAGCCAACCCCCACCACCAGCGCTCAACACGCCCCGCACGGTGACGACCTTTGCCGTGGGACGGCTGACGTCCACGGAAGTGGCCCGCAACTGATTCCCACGCAGGCGACCCACCGCCCGAGCACGATCACCCGGATGAATTTGTTGCACAGGCACTTGGCGTCCCGAGAGACGTATCGCGGTGCGGCTGGTACATGCAACGGAATATGTAGTACCGCGAGCCGTCATCTGCAGCGACGAGGCGGAAACGACGGTCACCGTTCCTCGGATCGTGCTCACCCGACGAGATGCGAGAAACACGTGGACGCGGGTTGCCCTGAATTCGCCGCCGCTCACGCTTCCACGCACGGACACGAGGTCGCCGAGATGGACGGCGCTCTGTGACGTGCGAAGCGCGCCGAGCTCGAAAACGGTCGATGCCTGCAGATGGATGGTCGGCGCATGGGGTGTATCTAGCCGAAGGCTCCCGGAACCGAGTGCGACGACCGTTCCGCGTAGTTCCGTCAGGTGGACCACCGACTTCGAGCGGCGCACATGCACGCTTCCAGCCACGAGGGGATGCCCAGCGCAACATGCGTAGACGGTGACCTGCTCGCCCACGCGCAGGGATTCGGACGCGGTCGTCGCACCGGAGTAGTACCGGGTCTGTGAATTGAGGGCGATCGACAGAGTCGTCCCGGATTGTCGTACGACTACATGGCGTGCGTCGGTTGCAACGACTATCCCCCGCACCTGAACGTGACGCAGCGTGACCTTCGTGCGGTAGACATGGATACGGACTGCGACGATGCCTTGACCAGACGGTACGACGCGCGCCTCCACACGATCGTTTACACGGAGATCGGACACCCTGAGAATGCCGCCGCTGGTTTGAAGCACGGTACTCCCGGTCACCATGATTGTGGTGAAACCGGACGCAGTATGGACCCGCACCTGATTGCCGGATACGCTCGCGATTGTTCCTCGAATGCTGATCTGCTTGGGGGCGACGGGATAGAGCCGGACCTGAATGGCGCGAATCGTCCTACCCTGCACATACCCGCGCACGCCGACGTGATTCCCTTCGGCGACGATCAGGTGTCCGGTCCGTCCCTTCTCGACCACCTGGGTAGGCGGGGCATCGTTCACGACATACGTCCCGTGTGTCGTGGTCTGCAAGGTGAATCCCTTCGAGCCGACATGGCTGGCGACACCCCGGATTGTCACTGCGCCTGTCTTGTGGCGGGCGTGGATCTGGATGGCAGCTGGACCGGCAGCCCAGGCATTGGAGGCAGTCACGCCGGAGGCAAGCAGTGGAATCATCAACCATAGCCGCCTCATGATGGAGTGGCCCTTGGCTCGATCTTGAAGAACTCATCGACGCGCGCCGTCCAATCCGATGGCACCAGCGTGGTCGAGTCGTACTGTTCGAGTAGCGCTGGACCGGGGATGATGCTTCCGATCGGAAGGCTCGGCCGCAGGCTGGGTTCGCGACGCACGCCCACAACGCCCCCTTAAACGGGTCCGAAACGGCTTGTTGTAACCCGGTCACACGTTCGCCCGGCCGTCCCATACTCTGGGCCGACGACGCCTATTGTACGATTCGCCGCCGTCTGCACGCGATATTCGGACCGTCGGAGACCAAATTTGCCCCTGGTTGGTCACTCAGCGGAGCTATACAACTCGCGCAATCTAACGTGGCGGGCACCCGTGCATGCAGGGGAATGACGTCACGCTGTTGGTAGAATGCCCGCAAAGGCGTGGGGGGACGGAATGGGCGACGGGTCGTTACCCAGGGCGGAAGGGCCATCGGTCAAACGTGTGATGGTGGGCACCGACCGGTCCGCGACGGCCGATCGGGCCGTACGCTGGGCTGCCAACCTGGCCGCGTCGTACGACGCCGAGCTTCTTCTCTTACAGATCCTCGTTCCTCACGATGGCAACCCGGAGAGCGTGCCGGAGGAACTGCGCACGCAAGCGGGCATACAACTTCAGCGTTTCGCGGAGGAACACGCCGGCCCGCGAGGCCGATCGCTGGTCGTGGTCGAATCCGATCCGGCGCAGGCGGTGATCGACGCGGTTTCAGCGCAGCAGGTCGACGTCGTGGTGGTCGGCAACGTGGGCATGGCCGGACGAAAAGAGTTCTTGCTCGGAAATGTACCGAACCGGATTTCCCACAACGCACATTGCACTGTGGTCATCGTGAACACGGCCCGACCTGACGAAAATCCCCCCGGAGCCAGGCACAAGTCACGGTCAAGGCAAAGTCCGTTGCCCGATCGGCTCGAAGGAGTGTTACTGGGGAGAGCCTGGCGGATTGGACGCGTGATCGTGAAGACCGGAGTGCGAGAGATCATGTCGCGCTCGCGATTCGAGAGCGAGGATGCGGCTCGTGCCGCCGCCGTGCGGGTGCGCGAGGCCCTGGACGAACTCGGTCCCACTTTCGCCAAACTAGGACAGATCCTGTCAACCCGTCCAGACCTCATTCCACCCGCCTTCATCGACGAGTTATCGACTTTGCAGGAACGGGTCACGCCACTCACCGAGGCCGAGGTGGTCGAAGTGATGGAGAGTGAGTTGGGGGTGCCCTGGGAGGACGTGTTCGAGAGTATCAATCCATCGCCGCTGGCAGCCGGTACCATCGCGCAGGTCCATCGGGCCACACTCGAGTCGGGCGACCACGTCGTGGTCAAAGTGCAACGGCCGACGGCGCAGGAAGACATCCTACAGGATCTCGGCCTGCTCGAACTTTTTGCCGAGAAGGCAATGGAGCGGCCCGCTTTACGTCGGGTTTTTGACGTCCCGGTGATGGTACAACACCTGTCTGCCTCGCTGCGGCGTGAACTTGACTTTCGAGAGGAAGCGTCGAACATCAAGCGCATGCGTGACGTGCTCAAGCCGTTTTCGCGATTGGACGTTCCAGCCGTCTACGAAGAGTATTCGACGTCGCGGCTGCTGGTCATGGAAGAGATTCAAGGGGTGGCAATTCGAGATGCTCCGCTCGGTCCGGAACGGCGGGAAGCCGCTCAACAACTCCTAGAAGGCTACTATCACCAGGTGATGACCGAGGGCTTCTTCCACGCCGATCCGCATCCCGGCAACATGAAGTGGTGGAAGGACAAGATCTATCTCCTCGATCTCGGCATGGTGGGCGAAGTCGACGCCGACGTGCGGCAGCTTATTCTGATGCTTTTGCTGGCCTTTTCACAGCGAGACGCCAAGTTCTTGAGCGAAATCGTGTTCTTGCTGGCGGGAGCAGAAGGAAACCGGGACATTGGCGATACATCCGCGTTTCAGGCGGATCTAGAAGTCTTGATCGAGCGGTACCGCAATCTCTCGTTGCAGGAAATCGAGCTGGGCCCGATGCTGCAAGAGATTACAAGCGTGTCCATCCGACACAATATCCGTCTGCCGGCCTCGCTGGCGTTGACCGGCAAAGCTTTTTCGCAGATGCAGCTGGCCGCCGCCGAGCTCGACCCCACCCTCGATCCATTCAAAGTTGCGGAGTCATATATCTTGCGGAGCGTGTTGCGTCGAGCAGTGGCGTATCTCGATCCCCAGACCGTGCTCTACGAAGCGCAACGGGCAAGGGTGAGAATCTCGCGCGTGGTCGAAGCGCTCGAAGGAGCCGTCGGCGCCCGACCAGGCAGCAACTTGCAGGTCAACTTTCGCGGCACCGAGCGGCTTGAAGACACCATCGTGCAAGCCAGTCGACAACTCTCGCTCGCCCTCAGCGCGAGCGGCGCCCTGGCCGTGACGGCCATGACCGCCAACTCGGAGCGCACACCCCGCTGGATTCCCATGATCATGGGAAGCGTCGGCACGGCGCTGGCCGGTGCGCTCCTGGTCCATCGTCCGCGGCGACGGAACTAGCGACGATCTGTGACCCGGTGCACCAGCCGCTGTACGCGTTCCATATCGTGCGGCGACGTGAGCATGCGCTCCAGCACGAACAGAATCGCTCCCATGATCGCGCCCAGCATCTGCCGCTCCACGATTCCGAGCACACGTCGAAGGGTCATGCGCGGATCCTTATCAATCGGTCGATTCGCCTGGCACGGAGATTCTGAACGTACTCTAGCAAACAGGAGAGCGGACTCCGTCCCGGTAACCGCTTGCCGGCCGATTAGGGCCGGGAGCGGCGAGAAATTGGATTCACCCCGATGAACCGGCCGGCACGCTTATGCTGTGAACACCTGACGCTCGCCCTGGAGCATAAGTCCTAGGGCAGATTCAATGCGGCGCGCACCCTCCTTGACAAGTTTGCACATTCCTGATACGATGTGGGACAGACGTTCTAGAGCTTGGAAAGGTTGAAGGATGAGACGTACAGGCGACAACATGCGGGCGCGCATCCTGGAAGCCATTCGAGAACTCGCAGAAACTAACGGGCGGCCGCCGACCAACCGCGAGCTTGGAGAGTACCTCGGAGGCAAGTCCACGGGACACATCGACTACCATCTGCGGATTTTGAAGGAGCAGGGAAAGATCAGTCACGATCCCAAGAAGAGCCGCGGCATCGGACTGGCAAACGCGCTGGAACGCGAGTACTTTCCGTCGCGCGGCCAGCAGGTTCCGGTGGTGGGTACGATTGCTGCCGGCCGGCCGATCGAAGCGGTGCTCGAGCGCGATCAGTACGTGACGGTACCGGGAGTGGCGGAAGAGAACCTGTTTGCCCTGCGGGTGCGCGGCAAATCGATGATCGAAGATTTGATTGACGACGGCGACATCGTGGTTTGCCGCCGCCAGAGCACGGCCCACAACGGGGATACCGTCGTGGCGCTCATTACCAACGGTCCGAGCGAGACCGGGGAGGCGACGCTCAAGCGCTTCTACCAGGAACCGGACCGCGTGCGTCTGGAGCCACGGAATCCGACGATGCAGCCTATCTTCGTGGAGCCGGGAGACTTGATGATTCAGGGCAAAGTCGTCACGGTCATTCGAGAGTTGTAGTCCGCAGGCACGCAACAAGGGGGCGCTATCCGGTCGGGTGGCGCCTTTTCGCTATTCGGCTCCGCTGGACCCTATCGCAGCGAAGAAGGAAGTATATCGAGCTGATCGCGGTACTTCGCGACGGTTCTCCGCGCGACGTTGTAGCCGTAGTCCTGCAGCCTCTCGGCAATCTCCTGATCGGTGAGCGCCCGATCCTCGGATGCGATCATATCCTTGATGATGTCTTTGACGCTCAGCGACGCGGTAAAGAAGTTGCTGAACGGAATGACCTTACCATTGGGGAGCATCACGTACTTGGCTGCGGTGGCGCGGCTGACGGTCGACTCGTGAATGTGGGTCTGATCCGCCAACATCGCTCGGGTCAGCGGCTTGAGGTGGCGCACACCATGCCGCAGAAAATCCTCCTGATAGGTCACCAGGACGTCGGAAATCTTTTGCATGGTCTGGCGCCGCTGGTTGATGTTCGCAATGAACATCTTGGCCCGCGAGACGTAATTCTGAATGTGCTCGCGATCCTGCTCCGTGTACGCAACACCGTTACTATTCGCCTGGGTCAGCAGCTGCTGGTACATCCCATTCACGGATAAGGCAAATCGTCGCGACTCGATGACTTCGGCCTGGAACCCGTCCTCGGTCTCGACAATCGTCACGTCGGGCATCACGTAACCCTGGACCGGGCGCGGGCCCGAGCGAGTCGGAATGCCATCTGAACCCTGGGCCGGATGAGGATTGAGTTTCGATTTAATGAACTCCCATGCCTCTTCCACGTCTTCCACATCGACTTCGAGCTGCTGAGCGATGCGGTTGAACTTATGTTTCCCAAGATCCTCGAGGTGATTCTCAACCAGCGTGATCGCCAATGGATGTTCGACGCCCTGTGCCGCCAGATACTTCAGTTGCAGGACCATACACTCGCGGATGTCGCGAGCCCCGATTCCCGGCGGCTCAAGGGTCTGAAGTGCCTGTATGATTTCTTCTACCTACTCGGGCTCAACGTCGAAATGCGATGCGATTTCGTAGGTCGAGGCGCGTAGATACCCGTCGCTGTCCAGGCTGCCTACCAGGTACTCGGCGATCGCCATGTCATTTTCAGACAGAAATGACGAGAGATCACGCATGAGCTTTTCCTCGAGCGTCTCCTGGGCCGCGACCAGCGTCAATGGGTCGAACTCTTCATCTCGAGTAATCGCGGAACTGTTGTACGCCAGATTCTCGAGGTACTGCTCTGTAGGATCGATGGTAGGGGTTTCGTCCTGCTTGCGAGAGCAGCGGGGGCAGGATTCGCCCTCGATGGGCTGACCGCAGGTCGGGCACACTACCAAATCGAGCAGATCGAGTGCCGGGTTGTCCTCGATTTCACTCGAGATCGCGGACTGCAGGTCCTGCGACGACATTTCGAGAATGTGATTCGCGGCGATGAGACGAGGGGACACCCGCTGCGTCAGTATCTGCGCGGCATCCTGATTCATCTCCATCATGCTGTTCGATCTCCTTGCATATGTCCGCGCTGCATCCTTTACAGTCGAGTCGCCATGCCCGCCATGAACTCGAAGACAGGGCGACCTGTCGATGCCTTCCGCATTTCAGTGTACCAATCGACCATCTCGTGCTCGGTGGTCGCGACGAAAAAGGAGACCGTCCCGCGGGGGCCGGTCTCCCTCTGAGCAATCGTTGGTGGATGTGGAGGTTTAGAGCTCTTCGGCCTTACTGAGCGTCGCCATGGACACGACCGAATCGCCCTTGTTGAGGCGCATTACGATGACACCCTGCGTGGCACGCCCGGTTCGTCGGATGCTGCGCACGTCGGTGCGAGTCACCAGCCCCTGAACCGACATCATGATGACCTCAGCATCATCTTCGCCAACTACTCGAGCTGCGACCAGATCGCCGGTTTTGGCAGTCAATTTCAGTGCCGACATACCCTGTCCGGCACGGCGTTGGTCCTTGTACTCACTGAGCGGGCTCCGCTTGCCGTAGCCCTTTTCCGTGACGACCAGCAGGTACTTGCTTTCTTTGCCGACCAGGTCCATGCGGATGACGTAATCATCCTTGCGCAACTTAATGCCATTGACGCCGGCAGCCTCCCGGCCCATGGCGCGCACCTGCTCTTGCGGGAAGCGAATCGAGTGCCCTTTGCGGGTGACCAGCATCACGTCCTCATCGCCGCTCGCGATTTCGACCCACGCAAGCTCCGCGCCGTCTTCCAGTGTGATGGCACGAAGGCCGTTGCGCCGGACGTTCTTGAACTGATCGAGCGAGGTGCGCTTCACCGTGCCGTCAGTTGTCGCCATGACGATGAAGCCCTCGGTCTGGCCCTTGGGGAGAGTCAAGACGGTGGACACGGTCTCGTTCGGCTCCAATTGCACCAGGTTCACCACCGGAGTGCCCTTGCCCTGACGGCTGGCATCCGGCACCTCATACACCTTGAGCTGGAACACGCGCCCACGATTCGTGAAGAACAGGATATTGTCGTGGGTATTGGTGACAAACAGCCGTTCCACCGCGTCGGCATCGCGAGTCACCATACCGATGATGCCTTTGCCGCCGCGTCGCTGCGGTTTGTAGGTGACGCTCGGGATCCGCTTGATGTACGATTTCTGCGTCATCGTCACGACGACTTCCTCGTCGGGAACAAGGTCTTCCTCGCTGAACTGTCCGAGTTCTTCCGCCACGATCTTGGTGCGTCGCTCGTCGCCGTACTTGTCGCGCAGCTCTTTGAGCTCGTTCTTGATCAACGCGTCCATCTTGCGTTGATGACCGAGCAGATCCTCAAGCCGGGACATGGTCTTCAAGATTTGGGCGTACTCGTCGAGTATTTTCTGCCGCTCCAGTGCCGCGAGACGCGACAGCGTGATCGCGAGAATCGCTTTCGCCTGCACTTCACTCAACGAGAAGGTTTCGATGAGGTTCTTTTGAGCTACGTCCGGCGTCTGTGATTGACGAATGGTGGCGATGACCCGGTCGAGATTGTCGAGGGCGATCTTCAATCCTTCCAGGATATGGGCTCGCTCGCGGGCGCGCTCCAGGTCGAACTCGGTGCGCCGGCGCACGACCTCACGACGGTAGTCCAGAAAGTGCCGCAGCATCATGTCGAGGCTGAGCACGCGGGGCTGTTGGCCGACCAGAGCCAGCATGTTCATGGAATAGGTCGTCTGCAAGCTGGTGTGCTTGAACAACTGGTTGACGGCCGATTTGGGCTGCGCTTCGCGCTTTAATTCGATCACGATCCGCATGCCGCGCCGATCGGACTCGTCGCGCAGATCAGAAATGCCATTGATCTTTTTCTCGTGCACCAGTTCCGCGATACGTTCCATCAAGGTCGATTTATTTACCTGGAACGGGAGTTCGGTGACCACGATGGCCCACCGCCCGCCCCGCAGTTCTTCCAGATCGTGTCCGGCGCGCACCACGACGCGTCCATGGCCGGTGCCGTAGGCGTGGTCGATTCCCTCGCGACCGATGATGATGCCGCCCGTCGGGAAATCCGGCCCTTTGACGAACTCGGCCACATCGCTGTTCGTCGCCTCCGGGTGGTCGATCAAGTAGATGGTGGCGTCCGTCACCTCCCGGAGGTTGTGGGGCGGAATGTTGGTCGCCATACCCACGGCGATACCGGTCGAGCCGTTGATCAGGAGGTTTGGCAGGCGGCTGGGGAGTGAGACCGGCTGCATTTCGCGGCCATCATAGTTTGGGTACCAATCGACCGTGTTCTTGTCGATGTCCGCCAGCAGCTCGTCCGTGATGGCCATCATGCGGCACTCGGTGTATCGCATGGCGGCCGCGCTGTCGCCGTCAATCGAGCCGAAGTTGCCCTGACCATCGACCAGTGGATATCGCAGGTTCCAATCCTGCGCCAGTCGAACCAGCGTGTCGTACACGGCCACATCGCCATGCGGATGATACTTACCGAGCACCTCGCCCACGACAGCGGCGCTCTTCCGGTAGCCGGATCGAGCCGTCAAATTCATCTCATGCATCGCATAGAGAATGCGGCGATGAACCGGCTTCAATCCATCGCGAACATCAGGCAAAGCGCGCGAAACGATAACGCTCATGGCGTAATCGAGATACGATTCGCGCATCTCCTTTTCGATATTTACTCCGTCGATGCGATCGGCAGCTTCCATCCAGTTACAACCTTTTTTCTACCTAAAGTCCACGTATATACCCACAAGTGTATCTCTTTTTGGTCAGTTCAGTCAAATTCGGACGCTCCGAGCGCATGCGTCTTTCGGAGTAACGATGTCTCGTCGGCGATCGGAATCGGTCGTCTGACAGTTGGCCAGGTTGGCAGGCCTTTCCAGCGCACGATATACTTTGCCCGTTACCGGCGACCATATTTATATGGAAGACGAATTAGTTCTCCTCACCTCCTACTTCAACCTGGCGGGCGGTCGCAGACAGGACAACGCGGCCACCTTCCGGGTCGATCCGAGTTTGCGATCCGACACCTCCCCGGACGGAGTAGCGGCTCTCTACGTCGTGACGGAGTCCACGACGGGCGGACAGATGGGGCCGCGGGCTCGAAAGCTCGCCGCGGACACCGTGGCACAGGAGTACGCGGCACACGGTGATGTGGCACCGTCAACACGGTTGAGAACGGCGCTCAAAGCGTGCCACGAGGCCATTCTCCGCGAGTTCGAGGGACATGTTTCGGTTGGCATGAGTGTGGTTGCAGTCGAGCGTGACAGTATCTACCTCGCTCAAGTTGCGCCCGGGCAGGTGTACGTCGTGCATGCCGGCGGTCTCCACAGCGTATCGGCCGTGGTTGAGGGCAGTTCTCCATTTTCACGCGCTCTGGGAGCATCATCAGGACCCAAAATCAATGTGTTTCGAGATCAAATAGGTGCCGGCGATGTACTGGCCTTGACCTCGAGTTGGTTTCATCGCGCAGCTGATCCGGAAGAAATTCGTGATTGCTTCGGCGCCGGGACGGCCGACGACATCGCCGAAAGCATCTTGAA
>JANWJD010000258.1 GCA_025449555.1 Chloroflexota bacterium
CGGTCTGTAGTCCGACGGAGCCACTGCGATGGCCGCTACGAGTGAGTCGAGGGCCGCTGCGGGCGACTCCTCCTGGACATCGGCGATCTCACGGCCGAAGTCAGCCTGGAGTCGACTAAGGCCAGTGAGCAGCTGCTTAACACTCGGTGCGAGTTCGTCAGCCGCCATCGACGGTCGAGGGCGAAGCGTCTAGAAGATACTTGCGCATGTTCTTGAAGATCTCCTCGATCGTCGCCGCCTTGGCGTCAGCAGCGATATGTATCTCGACATTCACATTCAGGCCCGTACCGACACTCACGGCGCTCGGCGTGGCTCGTGGCGCAGATGGCGGCGGCTCAAGGTGATCCTCTCTCGGGTCCTCGTCTTGTACTGGTGGCGACTCCCCGGTAGCAAACTCCCTAAGCATCGTCTCGTCCATGACCAAGTGGGTCTCGCGTCCAACTCCGGCCGGAACGAACCGGCCGAGCTCCGAGATACCGACCATACGCATAAAGAAGACTGTCGAATCGGTCAGTGCGTCGCCCTTTGCACCATTGAGATCCGAAGCATGGTTGTCGTGCCAGTAGTTTGCGAGGTCGGTCTTCGTGACCGTGTTCTTATCGTTGAAGTGCAACCACTCCAAAGTGGCGAGGTATAGGGGATCCGCCCGGAGCCGCTTCCGCATGATCTCGGCGCGCTTGGTCGCATCACCGCCGGCGTATTCCCGACCATCGGGCGTGAGCTTTACGTTCTCGCCATCACGCTCCAGCAGCCCCAGGTGCCGCATGGCCTCAATCTTCATGTTGTTCGTGTGTTTTGCCGGGATCGCCTTCCGCATCTTGGCGAGCTCGACCCATCCGACCTGACTCTTCAAGTAGTTAGAAATCTTCTCCAGGTCAGTCTCAGTGGTCTTCATCGGTAGCGAAGCAGCCATAACGACGTACCATTGCATCCGGCCCGGATGGATGTTGCGCGTTCTGGATCAGGCGGAGCTGGGGGCCGGTGCCACGATAACCGCCGCCTACTCGGATACCGCCAGGAAGTAGACGGGCTTCAGAGGCAGGCGGCGGCGGTCGGGATCGGGGAGTCCCTGCATGTGCTGGACCCAAAGCTCGACGAAGCGCTCGAGGTCTATCAGCTTCAGACGGCGCTTCTCCTGCGAGCGCGCCTCGCGTTCCGCCTGCGCGGAGAAGCCAGCAGCCGAGATATAGATGCCGACGTCTTGGTCGCCGAGGACGGCCATGAACGCGCGTAGGCTCTCTGCGGAAACCTTCTCGGTATCTCGACGCTTGACCTGGACCTTGATCCGTGGCCCAGTGGTCCCCAGCGGGTCGGTGTGCGCAATCAGGTCGATGCCCCCGTCCGGGCCGGGTGGGGCGATCCAGTCCACGTAGTAGTCCATCGCCTTGAGCAGCGCGGCGACGAGGCGCTGAAAGTCATACGGTGGCATGGTCGTCAGGTAGCCACGGATCTCGGCCCACGCGGAATCCTGCGCCTCCTCAAGCGTGCCGGTGCTCTCGGCGACCTCGCTCGATTCCTCCATCTCGGCTGGCTCGGGCCGCCGCTCCTTCTCCCACGCGCGGTAACGCAGGTTCGCCTCCCGCTCGAAGGCTTCGGGGTCCGTAAACGACCGATACGCCTGCCTGCCGTCCTCTGTCAGCGACCAACTGCCGCCGCTTCTGACCAGCCATCCAGCCTTCACCGAGGTGATCGTGGCGAAGCGGATCGTCTTCTCGTAGCGCCGCACGCTCGGATTGCGCGGGTAGGTTGCCCGCTCGAACTCGCTGGGAGGCACCGTCTGCTCGACGGCCTTGAGTACCTGCGCCGCGGGCACCCCATCCGGCTTGTCCATGAGCACCTCGAACACGCCTCGCACGAGTTCTCCTCGGCGCCTGCTGGTGATCTCCGCCACCTATCGGTTCTCCGCGTTCATCCACGCATCATCCCACTTGCTGACCGTGCACCGACGCAAGCTAACGGCTGAGCGAAGGCGAAAACTCTGGCCGACGGAGCGAGATGCGATGATGGTCGTATGGGCAATGTTGTTGACCTCTTGAACCGACCAACGTATGGGCTAGCGCAGATCGACTCGCTCCTTGGCTTGCAGTCTGGTACGGCGCGCCGGTGGATCGACGGCTACCGTCGTGGCGGAAAGCCGTACGCGCCGGTCGTGCGGGAGCACAGCACCGGCGAGGAGATCGCTACGTGGGGCGAGTTCATCGAGACTAGGCTGCTCGCGGAATACCGCGACGCTGGTGTGCCGATGATTCGGATGAGGCCCGCGGTTGAAGTGCTGCGCCAGGAGTTGAATACGCCGTATCCGCTCGCTTCGGCGCTAACGTGGCTGCGCCCTGAGGGCCGCGATCTCGTGCGCGTAGTTGAAGAGAAGGTCAACCTCGATCCGCATTTGGCGCTCGTGGTCGTACCTACAGGCCAGGCGTTGGCATGGTCGGCTGAGGCCGACCGCTTCCGCACCGCGATCGAGTGGACCGGCGACAGCGACGACGCGGAACCGCGCCGCCTGCGGCCCGTCGCTGGAATCAACGAGGTGGTAGTCGATCCGCTGCTGGGGTTCGGTGAGCATGTCGTACGTGGCGTCAGGACCGAGGTCATCCGCGAGCTGGTGCAGGCTGGTGAATCGCAGGACGCGATCGCCGAGGTGTACGAGTTGCCACGAGAGTCTGTGGAAGCGGCCGTGCGATACGAGCTGCTGCGTGTGGCGGCTTGACGATGCAGCGTGGCGGCCAACCCTGATCGACTCAGATTCTACGTTGACGAGAGCGCCCTCGGCCTAGGCAAGACGCTCGCTGCAGCGCGCGAAGATGTGATCCACGCCGGGCATCCGCTGATCCCGGAGTGCCCGCTCGGAACCCTTGACCCAGAGTGGATTCAGGCCGTCGCCGCACGGGACTTGATCGTCATCGGGAGAGACAAGCGCATCAGGACTCGCCCTGCTGAGGTGCAGCAACTCGTCACGGCAGGGCTGCGAGTGTTTCGCATTGGCGGCAAGAGAGACACCACGACCTGGGGATGGCTGACCTGGCTCGTGCGCCATTGGGATGAGATGGAGAACATCATCCGCACACGCGACCAAGGCCCGTGGTTCTACGTAGTCTACGAGCGCAGCATTGCCGAGCTCAAAATCCCCGATACACCGTAGGTCGTCCGAAAGCAGCCAACTCACACGACCGCTACAGCCGGCGCTGCCATCAGCGCATGGTTTGCGCGCCGACAAGTTTCGCCCATAAAGCGGCCATTAGTCGAACCATCAGTGTTCCTCTACTCGCCTACCGGCCCGTGAATCATGACCAAGGCCAGGTGCGCCGTGATAGCGGGTTCGGGCATCGATCGACAGACACCGCGTGCTCACGGCGCCTCACCTCAGCCGGTCAAGCGCTTAGCTTGCCGACGCGGGGAGACAAGCCCTCCCCTCAATAGTTTGGACTCCAACAATCGGACACGTAATTTCGGCATCCGATCCCGATATCACACGCCGATGCCCGGTGGTAGCATAAGCGAGAGATGAGCTCGCCGAACGACCCATCCGTTTGGGCGCTGAAGCCCGGCGACGAAGTCGAGCGGAAGGAGTTGCAGAAGCGCTATGGGGGCCGAACTCAGGGCGGAATCGGACCGTCCAAGAGCTCGCCGAACGTCCTCGTCTTTTCCGACCCGATCGCTGGCGAGCCCCACGGATACTTCGACGGCTGGCGAGCTGACGGATACTTCCACTACACGGGCGAAGGACAACGCGGCGACCAGCGAATGAAGTCTGGTAACGCCGCGATTCTCAATCACGCGAGCGAGGGGCGCGCGCTCAGACTGTTCGTAGGCGCACGAGGGCGGGTCACCTATGAGGGCGAGTTCGAGCTTGCCCGAGAGGAACCGTTCTACACGACCGACGCCATAGAGACGAATAACGGGCCCGTGCGTAGCGTGATCGTATTCCGGCTTCAGCCCGTCGACGCACAACCTAAGCCGAGCACCTCGAAGCTGGATCGCATTGGCCTGCACGGCATCGAAGACGTACCTGTTGAGGAGCAATGGACAGAGAAGGTGTTCGTGGCTCCAAGTCACGCACCGTATGAGGCCGACCGGCGAGAGCAAAAGCTCGTGCTTACGTTTCGTGACTACCTGTTGCAGCAAGGGCATAAGGTCGCACGCCTTCAGATTGTTCCCCCGGGCGAGGCTAAGCCGCTGTTCTCGGATCTAATTGACAGAACCACGAACACGCTCTACGAGGCGAAGGGTTCAGTAGAGCGCGGAGCCATCCGAATGGCGATCGGACAGCTGATGGACTACAGCCGATTCGTCGAGCCTTCGCCTCGACTAGCAGTGTTGCTGCCGTCGAGGCCACGTGATGATCTCCTGAATTTGTTGACGAGCGTCGGCGTCGGCCTCGTATGGCGTGACGGCGACGGCTTTACCGAAGTGCAGGGAGAGACAGCCTCACGAGGTCATGGTGAGCCGACCACAGCTTCATAATGGCCCCTGACTGGCTACAAAAGAACGCTCGCTTGGCAACCGACAAAGAGCTGCGGGATCTGCAACTCCGCTGGGCAAAAGACGATCTCTGGATGCGGCGCATCTCGTTTGCGATATCTGCGATGGTGCTAGTGGCTAGCCTTGCTCTATTCGTGCTCCAACCAGTCAGAGGCGCCACTCCGATCGCCGCGGGGGTTGCCACTGCTTCTACAGCCTGGTCGGTCGGGGTCTTCCTCAGTCGGCAGAGAGGCCACTAATCAGAACGGAACGCGGGCATCGAGTGACACAAGCCCGCCAGGGAGCCGCGCCGAGCGGTTCGCGTTGACTTCGGTTGGCTCCATACGAACCCCCTCTAATAGCGCGTTTGCAAGGAGATCGCTGAGTGGCAGCTCAGATCTCCTTGAGCGTCGCAACGCTGATGTGCGGCCAGGTCAGTCTGTTGAATACAAGCTGGACGGTCTGTGTGTACTGCAGCTGAAGGGTGTCGGGTCCCCCGTATAGATCGGCGACGGTCTCGATCCAGAAGATCGCGTCGACTGAGACGACCGTGGCGTTGCCGCCTGGCGGGTTAGTCGCGGCTTCTAGGAATGCGGTGTTCGAGGTGCCTCCTCCGGGTACCGGTTCGTGCTTGGTTGAGATGATCAGCACCGTCGTGCTTGTAATGTTCTGGCCTGCGATGTCTTTGACGAGCACGCTGTTCGGGTTTTCGACCATCGCCTCGGTCACTCCCGCGGAGGCTTGGCGAAAGTTGCTCGGCACTCCAAGGTTCAGCTCGGTAAATGTCGCCTCGGCTTGGGCGAAGGACGGAACGGGATCGCCGGGTTTGAACGGGATGATGTTGTTGTCGGCGATCTGCGGACCGCCCTCAACCGTCAGGAACTTTCCCTGAGCGAGGATCGTCGTACCGTGTGGAATCGAGGCCATCCGCACGACCGTGGGCGGCATCTCTGGGTCGGTCGTTGGTGGGACATGCGCCCAGATGCCGGGCTCGATGTGCAGCCCTTCCGGCGGGTCGACCCCTTCGATCTGCTGCATGTAGGTGAGACCGAACATGTTGATGTCGGGCATCAGCAGTCCCCGGTTGGGGATCTTGCCGGGGATCGTCGTGAATTCGAGCTTCTCGGAGGTGAGGTTCAGCTCGAGGAAGCGGTCTTGGCCTTCGGCCAGTGGATGTGGCCGCCAGATCGTGTTGAAGCCGGCGCCTTCCCACTTTCGTTTGCCGTCTGGTC
>JANWJD010000259.1 GCA_025449555.1 Chloroflexota bacterium
ACATGCGCGTAATCTTCCTTGCCGTGCTCCTGGTCATCCGTCTGGGCCTGCAAAGCGAGCCGGCACTGGCGGCAGGTTTCGCCTTCCAAACTCCATCGACGAATATCGGCTGTTTAGGGGGGAGTGGCGGTCTCCGCTGCGACATCGGCCAGAAAGACTGGCAATCGCCTCGGCGTCCAACGTCGTGCCACCTCGCATACGGAGATTCTCTTGCGATGAGTGCTACGGGACGGTCCGAGTGGACATGTCATGGCGACACGGTGCGCCACGAAGGAAGAATCCTGGCTTACGGCACAACCGCGCATTTCGGAGCATTTACCTGCATATCAAGGAGCATTGGACTCACCTGCACGAATCGCAGCCGCCACGGCTTCTTTCTGAGTAGGCAATCCTACCGGCTCTTCTGATTTTCTCTACCGTTCTGTTGCGGCCCCGAGAGCGGGTCCGATTACCCGGCGCTCCGCATGCGACTGTCCACGAGTCTGGCCAGGTTGCGCACGGTCGATACGGTTGGCGTACGGACCTGCGCCCAGCTTGGCCCCAGGTCCGTACGCCAACCGTATCGACCGTGCGCAACCTGGCCAGACTCGTGGACAGTCGCATGCGGAGCGCCGGGTAATCGGACCCGCTCTCGGGGCATCAACAGAACGGTGGAATAATTCAGAAGAGCCGGTAGGATTGCCTACTCAAGAAGAAGCCATGGCCGCTGCGATTCGTGCAGGTAAGTCCAATACTCCTTGATATGCAGGTAAATGCTCCGAAACGCGCGGTCGTGCCGTAAGGCAGGATACTTCCTTCGTGGCGCACCGTGTCGCCATGACATGTCCACTCGGGCCGTCCCGTAGCACTCATCGCAAGAGAATCTCCGTATGCGAGGTGGCACGACTTTGGACGCCGAGGCGATTGCCAGTCTTTCTGGCCGATGTCGCAGCGGAGACCTCCACTCCCCCCTAAACAGCCGATATTCTTCGATGGAGTTTGGAAGGCGAAACCTGCCGCCAGTGCCGGCTCGCTTTGCAGGCCCAGACGGATGACCAGGAGCACGGCAAGGAAGATTACGCGCATGTGGCAGCCTCCTTTGAAGCAGTGGGTCGAGTGGGTTTCCATGACATCTCTTCAATATCTCCCGAGATACCAGTCGCGATCCCAGGAGCCGACGTGGCTGATGAAGGCCTCCCACTCCGAACGTTTGATCGTAAGGTATTCGTCCAGAATGACCGAGCCGAGTGCGGATCGAATCACCTCATCCTTTGCCAGTCGGTCCAGCGCCTGCTCGAGGGTACGCGGCAGGGGAGGCGCGTCACCGGCGCCGGATCGGCCCACGTCGCCGGGCATGGGAGGACCGGGATCGAGCCGCTGCTCGATGCCGTCGAGGGCCGCCGCCAGGATGCCGGCGAGAAAGAGGTACGGGTTGCCGGTCGGGTCGCCAATGCGCAGCTCCAGGCGGCGAGCCGTCTCCCGTTCCGGGATGCGGATAAACGCGGCCCGGCTGGCATAGGCATACATGACGTGCGTTGGCGCCCACGAACCCGGCAGAAACCGCTTATAGGAGTTGACGGTGGATGCGCCCAGCGCGGTCAGCGCCGGGCCATGCCGGAGCAATCCAGCGAGGGCGTGGCGTGCCAGCTCGGAAAGGCCGAGCGCTGGGTCGTCGTTTCCGTCGAAGAGGTTGATCCCCGACCCGTTCGCATCTTCGGCGCTGAGGTGGACATGCAACCCACTGCCGACCTGATCTTCGAATGGTTTCGCCATGAAGGTCCCGACCAGGCCGTGCTGAGCTGCCAGTGTTCGAAACGCTTGCCGGTAGCGGGTCAGGGCATCCGCGGCTTCCAGCGGAGCACGGTAGTGCAGATTGACTTCGATCTGGCCGGGGCCATACTCTTCGGTCCACTGTTCCACCTCGATCCCAACCTTGGAGAGATAGGACAGGAGCTCATGCATGAAGGCCGGTTGACTCCCAAGACCGTCGAGCGTGGCGAACTTGGCGGAGTCCACGAACTCCACTTCTCCGTTCGCCGGTCGAAACACATAACCCTCGGGCTCAAAGCCGACGTTGAAGCTGAGTCCCGCCTCACGAGCACGAGCGATGGCTCGTCGCAACGCCGTGCGCGGGCAGCCTGGCCATGGCTCACCTCGTGCCTCTACTAGATCCGCATACATTTCCCCGGCGTCCGACGTGCCGGCTGCAGCCCGGTAGGTGGCCGGATCGGGGACCGCCCAGAAGTCGGGCGAAGCGAGATCGAACGAGGCGTCGGCCGGAAAGAGATCCCGTGAGTTAAAGCTCACGCCCGAGGAGCTGAAGTTGATACCGTGCTCCAGCACTCGGGGTAGATGCTCGAGTGCCACGCTGCGAGCGCGCAGCAGGCCGTTGTAATCCATGAAGGCGACCCGGATTTCGCGGACGCCGGAGCCGCGAATTTCCTCGAGGGTCGAATCTCGCTCGGTACTCATCGCTGCGCTGGAGGTCGTGAGATTACCGCAAGAGCGCTCATGCCGGTATCTTACGCGAGATACACGTCGAGTCCGAGGCGAGTAGAAGGAGCGCCCCTCCTACGTGCCTGCCTGAGATTCAAAAGTGCTAGGCCGTCATCGACTCGAGCTCTTCCTCTTCGGTTTCGATCGCGGCCGGAGCACCGTCACCGAATGGATCGTATGTTTGGGCGAAGCGCTGCAGGAAGCCGGGTAGCCACCAGTTTGCATTGCCCATGAGTTCCATGATCGAAGGAACCAGGATGAGTCGGATGAGGGTTGCGTCCAGCGCGATGCTGGCGATGAGGCCGAACCCAAATTCTTTCATCTGGACTTCATGGCCGGCGAGCAAACCCGCGAAGGCGATTACCATGATGGCTGCCGCCGATGAGATGAGCCGGCCGGTCTTTTCGAGCCCGTAGGCGACGCTTTCGCGATTCTTGCCGGTGGCCAGCCAGTGCTCGCGCATGCGGCTGAGCAGGAACACCTCGTAGTCCATCGAGAGACCGAACAGGAAGGCGAACAGGAAGAGTGGGACCCACTCTGCCACGCCACCTTCCGGCGAGAACCCGAGCACGCTCGAGCCAATGCCGCGCTGGAAGACGAGCTGCAGCGCGCCGTAGGCCGCGCCTACCGAGAGCAGGTTCAGCAACACCGCTTTGAAGGGCAGGAAGACAGACCTGAAGGCGAAGAACAGGAAGGCGTACGTCAGGATGAGCACGGTCGCGATGATGAGCGGGAACTTCGAGTAGAGAGCCTCGTCGAAGGCGAGGTAGTTGGCCGACGCGCCACCGACGTACAGCGTGTCGCCGTGCAGCGCGCCCTGCCCGAACTGCTGGGTGACGGTGCGAATGCGCCGGACCATATCAGAATTCTGCTTGGTGCCCACTTCGTGGCGTGGAACCACCGAGATGATGGCGGTGCGATTGTCGGGTGTCAGATACCGACCCAGCTGCGAGCGCTGCTGAGCAGTTGATTGACCGGTCGGCGAGATGAAGTCTGCGGGACCGTTCACCGCAGAGACTTCGGGATCGTGCCGGAGTTGCCGCTCGAATGCTCGCATACCCGCGAGCTGGTCGAGGGCTCGAAGTGAGCCGGTCCCGTGTGCTTGCAGCGTGATCTGCGTCGGATCGGAGGTGGTGGTGAAGTGCGCTTTCATGAACTCGTAGCCGGCCACCGACTCGATGTTCTGCGGCGCGTTTTTCAGCGAGCCGAATGCAAAGTTGAGTTGCGTCAGCGGGTACGCCAGTCCGAGCAAGACGGCGAGGACCAGACCGCCGGAGACCAGCGGGCGGGCCATCACCGCATTGGCCACGCGTCGCCACACACCGCCGTTGGACGAAGCGAGGAATCGTCGCGGCAAGACACGCCAGCGATTGACGTTGGGACCGAGGAAGCCAAGCACGGCAGGCAGAAGCGTCATGGCCACCAGCAGTGCCGCCAGGGGGACAAGCATGCCGCCCAGGCCCATCGACGCCATAAAGGAAACCTGCGTCATGATCAGGGACGCGAGCGCGATGGCGACCGTGAGGCCGGAAAAGAACACGGCCCGACCGGTCGTTTCCATGGTTCGAACCACCGCCTGTTCCCGGTCACCACCGGCCGCAACCAGCTCGTCGCGGAAGCGATAGACGATGAACAGCGTATAGTCGATGGCCACGCCGAGTCCGAGGAAGACGACCACGTTGGTCACGTAGATGGATGCGCTCATGAAGTGTGCAAAGACAAACACCAGAGCGAGGCTCACGGCGATGGCGCAGCCGGCCAGCATCAGCGGCACCAGTGCCGCCACCACTGCACCGAAGACCAGGAGGAGGACCGCGATCATGATCGGAATCGTGATCGAGTCACCCCGGGCCAGATCCTTCTGTTGGGTAATCGCGTAGTCGTGGTTGGCGGCAGCCGTCCCCAACACGTACGTCTTGAACCCCGGCAGGTGAGTGAGGGTACGCAGGTGATCGATCTGTTGCTCCAGATCGGTCTCCGCCAGCGTGCTTGAAACGGTCAGGATCACCGCATGGTGGTCCTTGCTGATGAACTGTGTGTTCCCCGACACCAACGGGTTGTCGAGATACTTTGCGTGCAGGGTGCGGTCGGCCCGGATGCGCGCCACGACCGTGCTGACCGACTTTTGGTAGGCAAGATCGGAGACGAGCAGACGAGAATTCTGCAGAGCGACCAGTGTCACTTTCTGGTCGTTTTGATTGAACTTGTGGTCGAGGATGGCCGAGGCTTTGGCAGCGTCGCTGCCGGGAATGGTGAACTCACCCGGTCCGAGAACCTTCGAAACCTGCGATGCCATGGCGGCGGACGCGATGAATACAAACACCCAAACGCCTACCACCCAACGGCGGCGCCGGTACATCGTGCGGGCTAACCTTCCAAACACTGTTGAGCTCCTTCAAGCACTGTGACGATTGAGACCGTCTGGGCACGTACGAAATCATCACCAGTCTGACAGGGAATCGGTGGCCCAACATCGTGCAAGTGCCCTGATTTCGGTGGGGACAAGGGTTGTATCGGCCATGTGACGAATGACGTATTTCGCGGTCACCAGCCGTCGGTCCGGTCTTTGCAACGGAGATACTCGATCGAGCGGCAGAACGGTGCTCCGCCTTGTCCCCACACGAGAACACTGATCACTCAGGTCTGACTTCAGGTGTTCGTTGCTCCTAACTTGAACACTGGATCGCAGTCGGATAAGGTGGAGGTGTTCCGGTCCAGTTCCGAGCGGGGAGTCAGTATGCAGTTTCAGCAGCGAGTGGCATGGCGCCTGACTCTCGTGCTCGTGTCGCTATCTGCCGGCCTCCTGCTGGGTGAGCGCGCCTCGACGGAAGCGAGCGTGCTTTCAGCACAAACGTGTGGGCAGGCACAACCCAGCCCCTCAAAATCCGGCTTCCCGGAGGTCCGTGGGGTGGCGACGCATGGCGTGAAGCTGTGGGCGTTACTCTTTTATCATCCTCCCGCCGTGGCCGGAACGGATCTCAAGATCGTGGTGAGGATGACAGCCAGTGGACCGTTCCATATTTCAGCCATTGGGCCGGGCGGACAGTTTGGCCGACGACTTTGGATCGAACCGCACACCGGTTCAAACTGGAATCGGCCCGGTGACGAATGGGGAACCGGCTGGAAGCTGCCGACCGCGGGGTGCTGGCGCCTGCACGTCACCCGGCGCCACGCGCGTGGAAACATCTGGCTGCAAGTTGCTCAGGCACCCCAACCTCGCTGACAGGAGTCTCGCGCCCGCAGCCCTGTATGCATCAAGCGAAGGTGAGATTTCCGCTCGTCGTCCTACCGCCGAATTCTCGTTTGGCTTCATGCATATAGGATCTCGTGGCCGCACTCCGATCCATCTGGCGGCCAGTTAAACGACGCTTTGCTGTCCACAGCACCAACAGGTGATGGCTTTCTCCCACGATTGAGCCCCACATCCGGCGCAAGTTCCCTATGGTCGGGCGTCTCCGGCCGTTGACGGCACGATGCCATGCATCTCGTTCTCGATCGGACTGGAACCACAGATTGCGCCCAGGAATCCTCCCACGACGCCCATGAACAGCAACGTGGGAAACGCGTTTGGAATGACTCGCAGCTTTTGCTCCCAGACGGCAGAGGTCTGCCACAAGTGGAAGGCGGAGGGGTCTGTTGAATGGAGTCCGATGTTGCCATGCGTAATCCAGGTGCCCAGAACGACCGCGGGAGGTAGGCTTATGACCCACATCATGAGTCCAAGGGCCAGCGCGGCCACACTCGCGAAGAATCCGGCCCGGATGCTGCTGCTCGCGCGGCTCACCAGTCCGCCTACACCTCCACACACGGTGGGCGACATCAAACCGAGCACGGTGGCCAGTGACACCCACGCATCGTCGGGCGGGAGCAAGGCGATTCCGCACGCCACGAGCAGGAGGAAGGCGACCATTGTTCCCCAGAGCAATTCCTCACGTCTCCAGAGCGCCTCTTCCTGGCCGGCCAGCCGCACCTGGATGCCGGCTGCAGTCTTTGCTCCGAAGAACAGTGTCACCAGGAGCAGGATGGGATCAAACAGATCGCGCCACTGGCCGGTGAGCGAGGCCAGGAGAGTTCCACCGAGCGCCAAGCCCAGCGCAGCAGCACAGACCGCCGCTTTTGGCACGATGTCGGCCGAACTCGTGGCAGCGAAGACGAGGGCTGCGAGCAGCGTACAAACAAGCAGAGCGCTCCTCTCCCCTGCGGCTGCAGCAACCACGGCGCCGGACATGATGAAGCCAGCCGGAACATACGGCCGCAGTCCGCGAGAACCGACGGCACTCTGTACCACTGCGAGGTGCTCACGACCGATGCTCCATACGGCATCGCACAGCACACCGAGCCAGAAGGCGATTCCAACCCGGCCCTGGCTGGTCCGGGTATCTCGATAGTGATCGACAAATGTCTGTTGCATTTGGCTGCCGAAGGCCTGGCGGTGCGCTTTAGGGTAGAGACGCACCAGCAGCGTATATAGGTGCAGGGCGCGTAATCTGGCCCGTCGCTGACCCTGGTCGTGCATCATCGGGCCTCCGGAGAAAGGTGGGGAAGCAGACGGCGCTGATGCGCGACTGAGACTACGGCGGCGTACCGACGCACCTCTGCGTGAAGGGCGCGCCTGCCCAGATCCGTCAGACGATAGAAACGTCGCCGCTCATCGTCCCCCGCCAGATTCAGCCGCTCGCCCGCCTCGGCGATTAGCCCGGCCGCCAGCATCCGCTTGATCGAGCCGTACAGAGTCCCGGACCCCATCTTTACCGTGTCCTGGCTGTCGGCCTTAACCTGCTTCATGATTTCGTAGCCGTGCTTCTCTCCATCGGACAGCGCCAGGAGGATGTAAAAAACTGCCGGGGTCAAGACGGTGTGCGGCGTCGTGTGTTCCACGATGCCCAGTATACGTCCGTAACGGACATAGAGCAAGATGAAATCGCTGGGAGTTTTGCCGTCCGATTTGTCATCCTGGTGGGAACCGTGCTCACGAAAGGTGCATATGATCGAACCTAACCAGCCCGCTCTGCTTCGCATTCGTCACGCCACCGTGCTCAAAGGACCCGGAAGGGGCAAGGCAGTGCTGGACGACCTCTCCCTGGAAATATCCCAGAGGCAGCACACGGCGATTCTGGGGCCGAATGGCTCCGGGAAATCCTCCCTCATCAAGCTTCTGATGCAGGACTACCGGCCGTTGGCTTCGCCGGAAGAGGGTGCGACGGTGGAGCTGTTTGGGCGAAGCAGGTGGGATATTTTCGAATTGCGCCGCCTTATGGGTATCGTGTCGCCCGATGTGCAGAGCGATCTGGCCGCCGGAGCAGAGGGCCGTGTGCTCTCCGCTCTCGAGGTGGTGGTCTCCGGCTTCGTCGCGACGCGCGGAGTGCAGCCATATCAGGATGTGTCCACGGAGATGTGGGAGGCAGGCCACCGGGCGCTCGAGTTACTGGAAGCCGGCCACCTGGCGGCGAAACCTGTGCCGGAGATGTCGACGGGAGAGGCTCGACGGGTCTTGATCGCACGCGCGCTGGTGCCGGATCCCCCGGCCCTCCTGCTGGACGAGCCGACAACCGGATTGGATATGGTGGCCACTGCGCGGTTCCTGGGCTCGCTGCAGCGGCTGGCTCGCCGCGGCAAGACCATCATCTTCGTCACGCATCATTTGCACGAAATAATTCCGGAAGTGCAACGTGTTGTGTTGCTGCGAGAAGGCAAAATCTACCTCGACGGCCCGAAAGGGGATGTGCTGACGGACGAGCACCTGTCCGAGGCATTTGCCGTGCCCGTGCGGGTGGATAACCACGCTTCGGGTTTCTATTCCATGGTGGTTCCCACCATGGCTGAACCGGTTCTGCCGTAGCGTCCGGCCCCATACGCCTGAGATTTACGGTGCGGCCGCGGCGGCCCTCTGGTCCTGAAGGTCGGTGGCGGATTGGGCGCTGATCGCCCGCTGGTACGCTGTGATTGTGGGCGTGAGATCGTCCGTGGCACGCTGCGCGGCCGAGGTTGGACGCAGCAGCGCATCGCTCAATTCGACGCCGTCCATACGGGTGGGTTGGATGCCCATCAAGGTCAGAGCGGTGGGAGCGATATCCATCAAGCGGGCCGGAAAATCGAGGACTGCTCCTGCCTTGACTCCTGGCCCGGCGATCACCAGGGGAATGTGTTGAACACCCCAGGTTGGGCCGCTATGATTCCCATGCGCGCTCGAGGCGTTGCCTTGCAGCCGATTCCGAACCACCATGTTCTCTACCAGCGTGAGCGTGATGTCGGGTGACAGAGGGCCTGCGCAGGTACCAAGCAGGTACTGATGAGCCGCATCCAGCACCGAATCCAGCGCTTGCCCGGTGGGAGTGACGGCGTGATGGCTATATCCGCCCGACTGCATCGTCTGGTAATGTGCGACGCGAGCATGCGGCACAGCATCCACCAGACGCTGAGCCACAACGGGAGCGGTTTGAGGGTTTTGTAACCAGATGAAGGCGGCACTTCCGCCGGTGTGGAAGAGATAGTCGCCACCGGCGGCGCGAATTGCCTCTTTGATGGCTGTGTCCTGCACCTGGTAGGTATTCGGTACCATGCCATGATCGCCCGTCACCACAAAGATCGTCTGATCAAACAGTCCGCGGTCAGTGTACGCCTTGATCAAGCGGCCGAGTTGCTTATCGACCCCGGCCACCAATTTCGACATGACGTCGGGTCGGTTCGGTCCTCCCGTGCTGTGACCGTACGTATCGCAGCCCGGAAGGTTGATCATGAGCACGCGCGGGTCG
>JANWJD010000260.1 GCA_025449555.1 Chloroflexota bacterium
CCGGCTACGCTCTTGTCCGCACGTACTCCACAATTGCTTCCGGCACATCGGCGCTGGTCGCCTCGATCAGACCCTTGAACTCGGCGCCGGTGTTGATTTCGATCACCTTCAAACCCTCATCGGTCTCCACCAGGTCCACTCCCAGAATCTCGCCCCCCACCGCCTGCGCGGAACGCAGTGCGATCTCTTCCAACTCGGGAGTCACGGGATACGGTGCCGAGGTGGCGCCGCGCGCCACATTGGTGATCCAGTGCTGCGAGGCGCGATAGGAGGCGCCGACGATGCGATCGCCCACCACAAACGCCCGAATATCGCCCCCCGGTTTCGGCACATACTCCTGGATGTAGAAGATCGAGTGATGATACGAGCCCAGAATCTCCTTGTGCTCCAGCACGGCTTCCGCCGCTTCGCGGTCGTTGATCTTGGCGAGTAACCGTCCCCACGATCCTACTGGCGGTTTGAGCACCACCGGATAGCCCAGCCGCTCGATTGCTGCAAGCGCCGCCTGCGGGGTGTACGCGATCATCGTGCGCAGGGTCGGGATACCTGTCTCGTGCAAGATGGTAGTGGTCAGGAACTTGTTGTCGCAGAGGATGGTTGCCTCATACGAATTGACGGTCGGAATCCCCATCCCGCTCAGATAGCGCAAGCTGTATTCGGCCCGCGAATGCACCAGCCCCCGGTCGAGCACGACATCCACCTCCGGAAAACTTGGCTCGCACAGATCGAGCACCAGCTCTTTATCGAAGACCTTGACCAGCTCCAGTCCCGCACGTTCCGCCGCGGCGAAGATCAGCTTCTCTTCGAGTCGCACCTGAGAAATGAGAACGGCCAGTTTCATATGCCGGCCGCCAGCCACGCCCGATGTTCGTCAATGGCAGCCCGTGCGGCCCGCAGACCCTCCGCCACGGCGTCCGGGTGTGTGCTGCCCGCCGTACGTTTGCGTCGTACCGAGGCGCTGGCCGTCCACTCCGGCAGCTCCTGCACCCATGGCACGGCGGCCTGGAGCTCCGCCAGTGTGAGATCGGTCAGGTCGCGGCCCCGTTCCAGGCAGTACGAGACGATCCGACCCACCACCGCGTGTGCCTCTCGAAACGGCATCCCACCCTCCACCAGGAGATCGGCCAGATCGGTGGCATAGGCGAATCCCGAGATGGCGCTTTCCGCCCTCGCGGTGTCGAATTCGATCTCCGGCAGCATGACAGCCAGGATGCTGAGCGATCCCAGCAGGCTATCACTCGCGTGATAGAGCGGTGTCGTGTTCTCTTGCAGGTCGCGATTGTAGCCGAGTGGTATCCCTTTCACCAGTGCCAGCACTCCGGTCGCATCGCCGATCACTAGCGCTGCTTTGCCGCGCACCAACTCCGCCACATCGGGATTTTTCTTCTGGGGCATCATGCTGCTGCCGCTGGAGAAGGCGTCGGGCAGTCGGATCAACCCGAACTCGACGGAGGACCACAGCACCAGGTCTTCGCTCAAGCGTGAGAGATGGGTCATGCAGAGCGCGGCCGTGGTCACGAACTCGACCACGAAGTCCCGATCGCTCACCGCGTCCAGGCTGTTGGCGATCACCCCGCCAAACCCCAATTGCTCCGCCAGAAATGAGCGGTCGAGCGGGAAGGTCGATCCGGCTAGGGCACCGCTGCCGAGCGGAGAGCGGTTAACCCGAGCCAGATGGTCTTTGAAACGCTCCCAGTCGCGCTCCAACATGGCGGCGTAGGCCAGCAACGGCTGTGCGATCAGCAGCGGCTGGGCCTGCTGCAGGTGGGTGTAGCCCGGCATCACGGCATCGGCGTATTTCGCGGCCAATCCCACCAGCGACGTCTGCAAATCGAGGATGGCGCCGAGAGCATCGCGCGTCCGATCTTTCACATAGAGCCGGAGATCGGCCGCCACCTGATCGTTCCGGGAGCGACCCGCATGCAACACGTCGGCGACCGCTCCGACCTTCTCGCGCAGGCGAACTTCGACGTGGGTATGCACATCCTCCAGCTCGTCGTGCCAGGCGAACGTATCGGCGTCGATCTCGGACGCGATCTCTCCGAGTGCGTGGTCCAGCGTGTCGGCGTCGGCCGGCGAGATGAGCCCGGCACGCTGCAAGGCCCGGGCATGAGCCATGCTGACTTGCACGTCGTACGGCGCCAGGCGCCTGTCCTGGACCACGGATGAGGTAAAGGCCTCGAAGAGATTGGCGGCAGGCGCATCGATGCGCCCGTGCCACATCTTCATGCCGGCATTACCTCCAGCTCTTTCGCTGTCTGATTGCGGGCTTCGGTCCGCAGGGGCAGACCCCAGAGTGCGATGAACCCTTCCGCCGCTGAATAGTCGAAAATGTCGCCTCCGCCATACGTCGCAAGATCGCGTTCGTACAGCGAGTACGGTGACTGGCGTCCCACCACGGTCGCGGAGCCCTTATAGAGCTTGAGCCGGGCCGAGCCGGTGACATGCTGCTGCGAACTGGTGACGTAGGCCGCCAGATCACGCCGCAGCGCCCCAAACCACAGACCGTTGTAAATCAGGTCGGCGTACGTCGGGCGCACACTTTCCTTGAAACGCAGCGAGTCGCGCGCCAGCGTCATGTCCTCCACCGCTCGGTGAGCCGCATGCAGCACGACGGCGGCCGGCGCCTCATAGATCTCCCGCGACTTCAGCCCGATCAAGCGGTTCTCGATGGCGTCGATCCGCCCCACGCCATTCTCCCTGGCCAGGCGATGCAATTCCTCTACCAGCGGCAGAAGATCCAGCCGCTTCCCGTTCAGGGCCACCGGCACACCCGCCTCGAATCCGATTTCGAGATAGCACGGCTCGTCCGGAGCGGCCTGCGGGCTCACCGTCCAGGCGTAGGCATCGTCCGGCGGTTCCTGGTTCGCGTCCTCCAGGATGCCGCACTCGATACTGCGGCCCCACAGGTTCTCGTCCGTGCTATACGGCGACGCCTTGCCGACCGGAATCTCGATGTCGTGTTTCTGCGCGTATTCGATCTCCTCCTCGCGCGACATTTTCCATTCGCGGATCGGCGCGATCACCTTGAGGTCGGGTGCCAGGGCGGTCGTCGCTACATCGAACCGCACCTGATCGTTGCCCTTGCCGGTACAGCCATGCGCGATCAAACTGGCGCCGGTGCGGCGTGCCACCTCGACCATCTTCTGGGCAATCAAGGGGCGTGCCAGCGCCGTCGCCAGCGGATAGATCCCCTCATAGAGGGCATCGGCTTGCAGCGCGGGCAGCACGAAGTCCTTTACGAACTCTTCGCGCGCGTCCACCACGTGCGCCTCGACCGCGCCCACTTTCAGCGCCTTCTGCCGGGTGGCCTCCAGATCGATTTCTCCGCCGAGATCCACCGTCAGCGTGATTACTTCCAGATCGTAGTGATCCATCAACCAGCGCACGGCAACCGATGTGTCCAGACCGCCCGAATAGGCCAGCACCACCTTGGTCATACAGTCCTCCTGAAATACAAAAGCAGAGGGCTCATCCTCATAGGGACGAGCCCTCTGCCCGTGGTGCCACCCTGGTTGCCCCCATAAAAGATCGAATCCGCGGGGGCCGCTCATTGCCGGCTGGTATCGGAAGCCGCCGTCCGGATAGTCCGGAATCGCTCAGGAGCCCGTTCGGCGGCCGGTCTCGGGCTTGCACCATCCCCGATCGCTAAAGAGGCCGCCTACTATTCTCCATCGTCGCGCTCTACTATCTTGTCATAACTCCGGCCCCCAGGAAAAATGTAAGTCGGGGACGTCCGCGAACGTCCCCGACCACACCTGAAGGAGGACGGAGGACCTACCTCAAGCTTAGCGACATAACGCGCACTGAAACGGTGGTCGCTTTAACCACAGGATCGTGGTAAAAACTAGGCGAAAAGCACAGCGACACAAACCCGCGCCGGCTCGGTTTGCGGCACGATGTATCGGCTTATGCCTGGCTGGTGGGGTCGCGGTACACAGCTACCAGCACACGCCAGCGCTCTCCGTTCGACTCCGGCATTTCGGGCTGCGGCCCGCCTTCCACTGAAATCCAATAATCATCCATGAGGCGTTCCAGGCGCGCGTAGAACTCCTCCAGCCGCGACTGATCGAAGTATCCGGGGCGCCGCTCGACCAAAGAGTCCTGTTCCGGCCATCTGGCCAGGCTCGCCACCGCCTCGTGCCGTACCGCTTCCAGCACCGCGCCACTGGCGCCCAGCTCGAACTCCGGCAATCCGTCGCGCGCCGGTGACAGTGTAAAGCCGAGCGCGACGGCGCGGTAATACTTCTCGACGTTCCCACCTTTCACCTCGGTGCGCACCAGGCGCACCAGGCCGGAAGTGCACAAGAAACGAACATGGTACAGGACCTTTGCCGTCGGCTCATGCAGCGAATCTGCCAGTTGTTGATTGGTCGCCTCGCGCCGCGAGAGCTCGTTCAGCAGGCGAATCCGCAGCGGATCGGTAAACACTTTGAGTTGTGCCGGTTCCGACACTTCGATGTAGGGCGCGGGGACAAATGTGGCGCCGGTCTCGTCGACCTGGTCTTCTCGTATCACCATAAATCTCTTCCGTCAACTAGTATATGCTAACCGACTAAGATACACTAATGTAATCGGCTCCGTTCGTTCTTTGCTGCGTCTTTACTGTGCTCCATCTCATTGGAAGGCGGCAACAGCGTGAAGGTTTCAATGACACGCGACAAGCCCTCACCACCTGCCCTTGATCCGGACCAGACAGCCGTTGTGGAAGACCCGCGCTCGCTCTGGCGGAACCGCGACTATCTGCTGCTCTGGAGCGGGCAAGCCGTCTCTACGCTGGGAAGCGGCGTGTCCGGACTCGCATTTCCCTTGCTTGTCCTCACGCTGACCCATTCTCCCGGCCGCACCGGCCTGGCCGCGGCGCTCTTCGGCCTGCCGTACATCGTCTTCAGCTTGCCGGCCGGGGTCCTGGTGGACCGCTGGAACCGCAAGCGCGTCATGATCGTCAGCGATGCGCTCCGAGCCGTGAATATGGCGAGCATTCCGGCCGCGGCCGCACTGGGTCATCTCACCCTGGCACAGATTTACCTCGCGGCAGTGATCGAAGGCACTGCCTTTGTCTTCTTCAACGTGGCGGAGGTGGCGGCGTTGCCGCGCGTGGTCTCCTCATCCCAGCTCCCGCAAGCCGCATCTCAGAACCAGGCGGCACAGACCGGAGCGGGGCTTGTTTCACCTCCGCTCGGTGGCCTGCTCTTTCAGGCGGTGAGCCAGACCGCGCCATTCCTGCTCGACGCTCTCTCGTACGGCGTGTCGGTGCTCTCATTGCTGGCCGTCCGGGTCCCGTTCCAGCTCGAGCGCGCACCCGGTGACCGGCATCTCTGGCACGAAATCGGGCAGGGTGTGGCGTGGCTGTGGCACCAGCCACTCATTCGCTACATGACGATCGTGAGCGGCGTGCTCAATTTCTGCAATAACGCGTTGATTCTCGTCCTGCTTATCCTGGCCCAGCAGCAGGGCGCATCGCCGGCTTTCATCGGCGGCATGTTCGCTATCTCAGCCTTCGGCGGCTTTATTGGTGCCCTGGTCGCACCTCGCATCCAGCAACGCTTCGGCTATCGCCAGGTCATCGTGACCACCGTCTGGATCGGCGCGCTGGTGGTACCGTTCCTGGCCGTGGCACCGAATACTGTCGCGCTCGGGGCGCTCATGGGTCTCGGTTTTTTGGTCGCTCCGATCTACACCACCGTCCAGTTCAGCCACCGGATCGCCCTGATTCCCGATGCACTGCAGGGACGCGTCAACAGCGCCGTGCGAATGTTTGCCTTTGGCATGATCCCGCTCGGCAGCGCTCTTGGCGGATTGGTGATTCAGACCTGGGGTGCGCGTGCCACTGTGCTGACCATCGCGGCCATAGAGCTGGGTCTAGCAGGTCTCACCACGGTGAATCGCCACATCGCATCTGCCTGACGCCGCTTGAGTCAATACTGGACAGTTTCTATAGTTTCGCCGGTGCATTTGCGGGCTAAATCACCCACTTGTTTCGCTTGTGCCCTCACGGGTACGGTATAGGCATGAACCAAACACATCGTCCTCACGCCATCGGCGCCATGTGCTGCTGTTGTTGTTGTCAGCCCTCGAGCTGGCCGGGATGGTTGTGTTCAAACGGGGAGGCGCGTCGCTAGAGCGTCAACGCACACGGAGACACACCGGTCAGCTCGATGAGCCGGCCGTTTTTTTATTTCACGGGATTCGAGCACAAGAAGCAGGAGAAGGGAATGACAACCTCGCACAGCTACTATCCGGTCGCATTGGATCTCCAACGGAAGAGCTGCCTGGTGGTGGGCGGAGGCACCCTGGCTACGGAAAAGGTCGAGGGCCTGTTGGTGGCGGGCGCCGAGATCACGGTCGTGAGCCCGACGGTGACCCCCACCATTGCCTACCTGGCGGCGGGTGGGGAACTCACCCTCCAGCAGCGTCCATATATCGCTGAGGATCTCGCCGGCATCTACCTGGCGTACGGGGCCACGGAGGATCGAGTGGAAAACGCCCGCGTGGCGGCCGACGCCCGGCGCCTCGGTGTGATCGTCAACGCCGTCGACGACATTCCCAACTGCGATTTCTTCGCCGTCTCGATCGTCCGCCGGGGCGATCTCCAGATCGCCATCTCGACCAACGGGCGCAGCCCCGCCTTTGCCCGCTGGGTGCGCGAATATCTCGACGCCTGGATTCCGAAGGCGTTCGGGGGTGTACTCGACGCTCTGGCGGATGTGCGGCAAGATTTGCGCGCACAGGGCGCGACGCCCCCGTACGAACGGTGGCAGGCGGCGATCGGCGAGGAGGTTTTCTCCCAGTTGCCGCGCGGTGTCACCGACGGGGCGCGCGAGCGCGTCTACGCTGCCGTAACCGCGCCGCCCGACCCGGAGCGCCCTGCCGGCAGCAGTTCTCTTCCCTGGAAGAGGGCCTGATCCGTGCGCCGCGTCGGCACCGTCACGCTGGTAGGCGCCGGGCCAGGCGATCCCGAGCTCATGACCCTGCGCGCGGTGCGCTGTCTGCAGCGAGCCGGAGTCGTGGTCTACGACCGGTTGATCGATCCCCGAACACTCGATCACGCGCCGCCCCAAGCCGAACGCATCTTCGTGGGAAAAGCAGCCGGCCAGGCCTCGATGTCGCAACGGGACATCGAACGCGTCCTGATCGAGCGCGCGCTCGATGGACAACACGTGGTGCGGTTGAAAGGCGGCGATCCCTTCCTCTTCGGCCGTGGGGGCGAGGAAGTCGAGGCCCTGGTCGCCGCCGGCATCCCATACGAGGTCGTCCCCGGCATCTCATCCGCGCTGGCCGTCCCCGCGGCCGCGGGGATTCCCGTGACGCATCGACGCCTGGCCTCCAGCCTGACCGTCATCACCGGTCACGAGGACCCCGACAAGTTCGAGTCTTCGCTCGACTGGGCCTGGGCGGCCCGCGCTCCCGGCACGCTCGTCATCCTTATGGGACTGGAACGAGTCGAATCCATCTGCCGCCGGCTCATAGACGAAGGCCAATCTGCCGGCACGCCGGCCGCCGCAATCTCGTCCGGCACACTCCCACAACAGCGATCGGTCTTCTCCACGCTCTCCGCGTTGCCGGAAGCCGTGCGCGCAGCCGGCCTCCGTTCTCCCGCCATCATCGTCGTGGGCGAGGTCGCCGGCTTCCCGCAGATGATCGCCACCTCCGACCTCCTCACTCTGGCGGAGGCCGTCTAAATGCCCACTCCACGTCACGGTGTCCACTCCGCACGTCCAGCCGCGACCCAACCCGCCGTAGGCCGGGGCTCCGTCCCCGGCGCGCTTCCCTCCAAAATGCGTTCCGACGAATGACTATTGCGATAGGACGCGCGTTGCCTCGGCGACGGAGCGCCGAGCTACGACCAATGACGCCTCCGAATCGATCTTGACATTTTCCGATATACGTAGGGATCGCCCGGCGTGGCGATCCGCCCGAGCCTCCCGGATACGCCACGGGGCAGCCAGGCACGCCGGCCTGGCCCTACCCAAATGGCGGCCAACTGATCTAGAAAGGACGCCCCATGCCCGACGCACCAACCATTGAGCTGGTGCTCAAACGCAACTCCATCGAACGACTCAAACGCGACAAACGCCCGTTTGCCGTGGTCGATGAGCTTCCCGACCTCATAGCCCGCGGCTACGAGGACATTTCGGAAGAGGATATGGTCCG
>JANWJD010000261.1 GCA_025449555.1 Chloroflexota bacterium
AAGACGACGCGGCATGGGAACGGGCGGTGGCCGAGGTCGAGGCGTTGAAGCCCGCGCTGGCGGAGTTACAGGGCACGGTGGCCCAGAGTGCAGTCACTTTGTTGCATGCACTGAAGCTGACCGAAGAAGCGAGCATGATCATTCAGCGCGTCTATCTGTATGCACGCATGCGGAAAGATAGCGACGGGACGGATCCCGAGGCGCAAGCACTCGACTCGCGTTCTGCCTCGCTCTACGCACAGATCGCCGCCGCGATCTCCTTTCTGGAACCGGAAATTCTCACGATTCCGCCGGATACCCTGGTCACCTGGCAGGCGAGCGAGCCCCGACTGAAGCCGTACACGTACTACCTGGAGCACCTCATGCGCCTGAAGGCCCACGTACGCTCGGCCGAAGTGGAAGAGATTCTCGCGGAGTTCGGAGACGTGACACGCGCCCCAGTCGATGCCTACGAGGCTCTGACCAACGTCGATCTCTCATTCCCCACAGTGGACGACGAACGCGGGCAGCCGGTACAGCTTTCCAGTACCCGCTACCTCACCTACATGCGGTCCACCGATCGTCGCTTGCGGCGGGATGCCTTCAAAGCGTTTTTCGGTACCTATGGAAGCATCAAAACCACACTGTCGACCACGCTGGGCGCTACCGTGCGCGATCACGTTCTCACCGCCCGCCTGCGGAAGTATCCGTCGGCACTGGCCGCTTCCCTGGAGCCGAACGATATTCCGGTTGAGGTCTACGGCACGCTGATTTCGACCATACATGCCAATCTGCCGCTCTTGCATCGCTACATGACCGTTCGGAAGCGCCTCATGGGGCTGGACGATCTCCACCCGTACGACCTGTACGCCCCGCTGGTACCGGATGTGGACGACACGTTCGACTACGACACCGGCAAGCGAATGGTGCGCGAGGCATTCACTCCCCTGGGTGGCGACTATGCCGCGGCGCTGGAACAGGTGCTGGGTCGACGCTGGATCGACGTATACGAAAATGTCGGCAAGCAAAGCGGCGCCTACAGCGGCGGCGTCTACACCACGCCACCATTCATCTTGTTGAACTACCAGGATCGACTGGCCGACGTGGCGACATTGGCGCATGAACTGGGTCACTCGCTGCACTCCTACTTCACCCGCCGGCATCAGCCGTTCATCTCCGGCGACTACACGACCTTCGTGGCCGAAGTGGCTTCCACCCTCAATGAAGCGCTGCTGACGGCTCACCTGCTGGCCACTTCGGACGATCCGGCGATGCGCCGGCGCCTGATCGTGGAGCAAATGGAGGGGATTCGTTCCACCATCTTCCGCCAAACGATGTTCGCGGAATTCGAGCTGACGATTCACCAGCGTGCGGAGGCGGGCGAGGCCCTGACCAGCGAATGGCTATCAGTCCGGTACGTCGACCTGGCGCGCCAGTACTACGGACCCGAGTTGGTCATCGACGAAGAGCTCGCCCTGGAATGGGCCTTCATCCCCCATTTCTACTACGATTTTTCTGTCTACCAGTACGCCACCGGAAAGTCGGCGGCGCTGGCGCTGGCCACCCAGATTCTGGAAGAGGGTGAGCCGGCGGTGCAGCGGTATCTCACCTTTCTCAGCAGCGGCTCGTCGCGTTCCCCGATCGATCTGCTGCGCGACGCCGGCGTGGACATGACGACCCCGATGCCGATCCAGCAATCGATGGATCGACTCGAAACGCTGCTTAACGAGCTCGAAGCGACAAATTAGAAGGACAACGATCCCTCCCACCCTCACGTGACAATTTCGATCGCATCGCCGTCGCGCACTACATGGTCCCGACCGACGAGCTGTCCCTCAAACCGGGCTGACGGCCCCCAGATGCGGCCACCGCGACAGGCCGCGGCCACCTCGTGGTGGATGTCCGCTGCCACATCCGCCACGGTCGCTCCCGGTGGTAACGCGATCGGCTCACCGGTCGCCTGGCCGTCCCGTCGTAGGTAGACCCGCAGCAGACCGGAGAGCTTCCAGAGCGCGTCCTTGAATGCGTCCAGGCTCTGATCGTCGATGGCCGAGACGCCGATTACCGTCATCTCGGGCACCGTGGCGCGCAGGCGAGCGAGATCACCCGGTTGCGCCTCATCCAGCTTGGTGGCAGCCAGGATCGCCGGCCGGTCGATGCCGGCCGCAGCCACCTCCGCTCGAACATCGGTCAGTGCTTCGAGGGGTGCCCGCACATCCTGACAGAAGACGATGGCATCTGCGTTGCGCAGCACCCCGAGCAGGGCTCGACCACCCCCACGGTCCTGCGAGGCGCCGGCGATCAACCCCGGGATCTCGACCAGTTGTAGCAGCACTCCATTGATTCGAGTGAGCGCGGGCACCGGCCGCAGGGTGGTGAAGGCGTAGTCGCCGATCTTGATCTGCACGTCCGAAAGGGCATGCAAGAGCGATGACTTGCCGGCATTCGGTGCGCCGACCAGTGCGATTTGAGCGGCTCCCTCATGCCGGACCGCGATCGAGTCACGATGCACGACCCGCGAGCGGGCGCGTGAATCCTCGATCTGGGCCTGCACCCATTTCCGGAGGTCGGCGTAGGGGCCATTTTTGTAGCCGGGCAGCTCGCCGAGGATGGTGCGAAGCTCGCGGACGCGCTCGCTGCCCTCTTTCCCCGAGATCCGGCGCTTGATGATCTGCATTTGAGTGCGGTGAGACATGGGCATGGCAAGATCCTCCTGAAAACGAATGGTTGCAGGAGGGTACGCCCACGGGGCAAAAAGCCGGTTCCCGTGGCACGGAGTGCGCAGTGCACTCCGATGCGTCCATCCCGCTGCTTACAACGACGCCGTTGAACGCAAGCAGCGGTCTAGCCGTTTAGGGTGCAGACGAGCGAGTGCCAATCTCGCTCGCGAATGTCTCCCATGATTGCCTCAGCGATGAGTACGACAAAATCGACGAGGTCATCGTACCACAGAAGTTACGGGGCAGTGTTCGAACCTGCGGTGTGACTCCCTCGACCCGGCCGCTACTCCGACGGCGGGACGCGAGCTCCGCCGCCATCGTCTTCCTGGCGGTCGAGGGCCAATTCGAGCACCCGTGGATCGACCTGCAGCACCGGCACACCAGAGTCGTGCACGCCGGCGTGTTGCTGCTCCAGCATCGCTTCCTGCTCGGGACGCCAGAGGACGTTGCGGCGTCCGCTGTGTTTGGCGGCATACATGGCGATGTCGGCGCGACGAAGGATCGTCAGAGGGTCTTCACCATGCATGGGGTAGATCGCAATCCCGATACTCGCCCCCATCGTGATGCCGTGATCCGCGATTTGAAAGGAGTGATCCAGCCCGATTTTGAGTTTTTCGGCCGTCACCCGTGCTCCGGCCGCATCTGCCTGCGGCAGCACCGCCGCAAACTCATCCCCTCCCAGGCGTGCCAGCGTGTCCGAAGCCCGAAGCGCGCTGCACATACGATGGGCCACCTGTTGCAACAGAAGATCCGCCCGATCGTGGCCAAACGTATCGTTGACCTCTTTGAAGTAATCCAGATCGATGTACAGGACAGCTACCTGCGTCTTGGTGCGCCGAGCAATTTCAATCGCCTGCGTGAGACGATCGTTGAAGAGCACTCGATTGGGCAAACCCGTCAGAGAATCGTGCAGGGCTTGATCCTTGAGTTGCTCTTCACGCAGTTTTTGCCGGGTGATATCCCGCATCACATGTACGAAACCGGTAGGGTTCGCAACCTCGCCTTGTACTGCGGCAATCGCAATCTCTGCGACCACGGTGTCGCCTCCTCTGTTGAGTCGACATTCGGCATTCCGAACACGCCCAGACTCCAACGCGTCTTCCATGAGGGCTCGAACATGGTCCCGATCCTCGGCTGCAAACAGACTTGCGACCGTTCGCCCCAGCAAATCATCACCGCTCTGCGCGCCGTGAAGCCTGGCCGCCGCCGCGTTCGCGGTAAGAATCGTGCCATTCAGATCGGTGAGAACGAGGCCATCGGGAGATGTCTCCACCAGGAGACGGTACTGCTCATCACTCGCTTGCACGTACCGATCTCCTCGTACCGCCGCCGTTCCGCCCGGAGCTATTACCTGGGTAGATGTACTGCATACACAATCAGAAGTCTCTCTCAAAGTAAAGCACTTTGTCGGAACTCTCCGTACTGTGTGGAGGCGCCGCGGGGGCAGCGCCCGGCCTTACCGCTGGGTGGATACGACGCGTGGAGGGGTAGCTTCAATCGCAAAGGGATGCCAGGCACAATGTGAAGATGCAATGTCCAGACCCCGTATCCGACCCGCCCTCGTCATGAGATCCCTCACTTCGGCCGGGCCGCGGCGGGTGCTGCGTGGAAACCGAGCTCTGTCCCTGCTGCTGGTGGGACAGGCGTTTTCGTCCCTGGCCGATTGGCTGCTGGCCGTGGTGTTGTCGGTGCTGGTGTACGATGTCAGCCATTCAGGCACGACGGTCGCGTTGCTCTCGTTCACGCGGCTCGTGCCGTATGGGTTAGTGCTCCCCTGGTCGGGCGTTGTCCTCGATCGGATCGACCGTCGCCTGCTCGTGGTCGCACTCGGCCTGGGACGGGCGCTCTGCATGCTTGGCCTCTTGGTGGTTCACTCGCCGGCGACGCTTCCCCTCGCATTTCCCCTGGTGTTTGTGTCCTCGTCCCTGTCCTGTGTCCTTCGGCCGACCGTCAACGCCACCATTCCCAGCCTCGTTGCGGAGGAGCAAACCGTCGCGGCGAACAGTCTCGTCACTCTGGTGGATGGAGTCGCGCATGTCCTCGGCCCGGCGCTCGCTGGGGCCTTCGTGCTGCTTCACCAAACCCATTCGGCTCTGCTGGTCACGGCCGGAGCGTTCCTGCTGTCCGGAGGTGCATTTTTCTATGCCCGCATGCCGGCTCGGGCCGAAACCGATGAATCACCGGTCGAGATCAGCCTGGAAGAACTGCTGGCGGGTTTCCGTTTTGTCCTGCGTGAGAACGAGCGAGTGCTGGTAGGTCTGACGGCGACGGCGGCCGGGCTCGCGTTGCTGGCGGGCGGCTATTATTCGCTCGCTGTGGTGCTGTCGACACGGAGCTTTCACTTCGGAGACCAGGGCGTTGGCTGGCTCGATGCCGTGTACGGAGTCGGGAACTTTGCCGGGAGCCTGCTGGTGGGAGTTCTGCTGCGAGGACGGCGTGTCGCACACCTCTTCATCCTCGGAGCCGCTCTTAGCTCGCTCGGCGTCCTGGCCCTCGCGCTCAGTCCGGGCGGACCTGCGCCGTTCCTCTGTATCGCCGTGGTGGGAATTGCCAGTGTCATCGTGCAGGTGAGCGGCACGACGATCCTGCAGGCCTCCGCCCCGCGCGACATGCTGGCTCGAGTCTTCACAGCCTTCGAGGCATCGCTGGTCGTCGCCACGCTGGTGGGAGCGCTGGCGGTAGGACCGCTCATTCGCCTTGCCGGTCCCCGCCTCGCGGCTGTCTCGTTCGCCGGAGCCGGCTTCACCTTGCTGCTTCTCTCCGTGCCGCTGCTTGGCCCGCTCGAGGAGGTTCTGGGATTACGCGTATTTCTACGGAGCGTTCCCCTGCTGGCCGGTCTGTCGCGCCCGCTGCTGGATGAACTCGCACCCTGCTTTGAAACGGGTAGGGTCGCGCACGGTGACACTATCGTGCGGGAAGGCGAACCCGGCGACAAGCTCTACATCATCCGACGTGGGCAGGTTGAGGTCTCGATCCGTGGCCGAACGGTGCGAAGGCTGGGCCCGGCCGGGTACTTCGGCGAAGTGGCGTTACTGCGGAGCGTGCCTCGCACTGCCTCGGTGCATGCCTTCACGCCGACCGAATTCTACACCCTGGATCGAGACACATTTCAGACGCTGTTGGCGCAGACACACGGGCTCCAACCACGGCTCATGCGCGAGACGGAGCACCGTTACGTGTATGCACCTCCCGCCTGGCCGCCGGAGAAATAATCCGTCCCAGGAGTGCTTTGATCGACGTGACGCGACAATCTCGGATGCATCGTGGTACTATAGAGTAGTAGTACGATCTAGTTCTGCCTCTGTGTATTTGGAGGCCGGTGATGAATCAGCAGCAGCGCGAACTCGAAACCGTGGCGGACGAGGTGCTGGCACAACGAACCATCGTGAGTCGGTGGGCCGCCAGGGATTTCAAGCGGCAAAGCACGCCCGACGGCTTGACGGCAACGCAGTTCGCCATTCTTGACGCCGTCGACTCGAGCCCGGGTCTCAATACGCGTCACCTGGCGCTGGAGCTCGACCTGGCGCCGCCCACGGTGGTACGGGCGGTCGATGCCCTCGAACGTAAGGGACTGATGCAACGCCATCGCCACGATCGCGACGGACGGCAAGTCATGTTTTCGCTCACGCCTGAGGGGTGCCGCGCCCGGGCCCACCTGGTCAAAGCGCGGCGCGAACGATTGGTGCATCTCCTGTTGTCGATGACACCGGAGGAGATCGAGGCGCTTGTGCTGGGTTACTCCGGTCTGGCCCGCGCCACACGGGTGGGACAGGAGCCCGATCCGCGCAAGACACAATTCACAGATTATTGAGAGGAGGATCAGTATGTCATCGGAACGAACGATTGTGGTGGCGGTGGAAGACACGGCTACGGCCGGCATCGTCGGCGCAGCGGCAGCGCATGTCGCCATGGAGGAGGATGCCGGCACGATCGTGTTGTTGCACATCGTCGAAAATCACGTGGTGGCACAGGGATTGATGAGCATTGCACTGCCCGTGCCGATGAGGGAGACCCAGAACGAGGCCGAGGCGGTGCTGGCTGGGGCCGAGTCGGCTCTTCGCGCCGAGTATGCAGCACTCGATCGCCCGACACCCACCGTCACCCGTCGCCTCCTGGGCGGCACTGCCATCGGAACGGCGGTGTGCGAAGTGGCGCAAGAAGTCAAAGCGTCGAAAATTGTCGTGGGCGGGCGCCGGCCACATGCCTTCGGACGGCTCGCCCACGCCGACGTCCGATCTTCGCTGACTCACCACACGCAGATCCCGGTGTACGTGGCTCCATTGCAGGCGACCGAACCTCAGCCGACCGGCGGTGAGGCCGGATAACCCTGCCCCGATTCACTCGGGCGACATGCCCCACGGCTGCCTGGCCGCGCCTGTAGGGCAGGCCCGCGCGCAGCGCAGTGGCCCGCCGCCCTGGTGCCGTGTGGCCGGGCGGCAGGTCCGGCGACCATCATGCGGCGTGGGCGTGCACTATGCAGTACGTCGGGGTCGGTATACCAGGCCGACATACAGCAGAAACCCGACCCAACCGGCGATCTCAACCCGGGTGGGCGCCGAGTCATGCTTCTTGTCCGGCCACATATTTATCTCCTACGACGCTGCTGGAGGAGTATCCCCGCGATCTGCAGGGGCGTCTGAACCGGGCACACCAGCCGTACCACCGCCCAGGTTCCCCGCCCTCCAAAGGGAGCCAGGGCGGCGATGAAGAGCAGCATCTGCACCATTCCTGCCGGCAGTGCCCAGGGTGGTTCGGTGACGTGAACGCTGGCGTCCCGGGCAGCGCGCCGGCCGGAAAACCTGAAGAGGTAGCGCAACAGCGGTGGGACGGTCACCGCGGTCGGTAAGTCTCCCCAGGCGACAGCCGAACCGGCCGCGCAGAGTGTGAACCAGGAATCGGACTCTATGTCAAAGAGTGAGCCTACCTCGCTCGCGCCGTATCGACGCGCGATCGGCCCATCGATCCAGTCGCAGAGGATGGCGCCATAGAGGAGAGACAGCCAGCCGAGCCACCCGGCGCAGCCACGTCGGTCGCGCAGCCGGGAGACCATCAACCCAACCAGCACTGCTGCCGAGGCGCCCCGACTGAGTGTGATGAAGTCCACAACAGAGAGCACGTGAACCTGACTGGACTCGCGGTTCCGACCGGGGCCATTCAGGGCGACTCCTACCGACGCCTGCTGTGCGATCAGAACGCCTGCCATCGTGTCGCCGAAGCGCCGCGCTTTACGGGCTCCATACCATCGTGCGAGCAGCGCCGATGCTGGGAGAGTGGTCGCCAATAGCAGCCCGCTGACCGCCAGATATCGCCCCCAAACCTTCACGGTCGGCTCCTTTGTTGATCAGTGTAAGGGAGTTGCGGAGAAGGCGCCGTTCACCCAATGATGGGATACCTCATATCTGCCTGAAGGAGCGCGACGATGGTACGGGCCACCGGTGACGGGACCAAGCAGCGACCGTGGATGCTGAAGACGCCACCCGAAACGTCGGAATACCAAATGTACCGAGATGGGGCAGCGGATCCACCGGCACTGATCTGCCAGGTCGGGTCAACGCAGCTGCGCTACCACCTAAGGTGTATCGAGGACCTGCACGCCATGCTGAAAGAACGGGGCGATTGGGTGCCGCTGGGCGGCGCCGACGAGCAGAAACCGGCAGCTGAAGGGACAGTCGAGGCCTGGGGGCGCTCGCCCGAGAACCCGGTGGGCGGATGGTATGGACTCAAGAAAGGGCTGCGCGGTCGATTCGGTGTCTATGTCCCCCCGCTGCTGGAGGCTCTCGGCCTGGCAGAGGTCGAACACAATCATCGGAATAACCGAATGCGCGCGTTGTAGACGATCGTTGTATGAACAGTGAGCACAGGAAGTTGGCAAGCTAGACTCAAAAAGTCGCCCCTTCCATCCAACCAGACGAAAGGGGCAGCTAGAGTATCTCGGGTGACGCTTCCCTACGAAGTCGAAGCAGTCGGGGGCACCGGACGTTGCTTGTCACGGCTCTGCGGATCCAGGTATTTAGTGTTTAGCAGGTAGTGACTTGCTCTCGAAGCCGCCAGAGCCGAATGCCATCCAATACCGAGCAACGGTGCCGCCAGCACAGGTGCCATGAGAATTTTCCTCACCATCTATCCCCCCCTTTAACATCATGCCAACGGCGCCAATCAGGCCAAGCGTCACTGTATGGAGAACCGAGGGAAACGTCAACAAAAAAGGACTTTCGGCCCTCATTCCGAATCGGCCCGGATGACATTCAAATGACAGCTCCACGCATCTACAACATGTAGAAATCCGCCCAGGCGAAGGGCCCAATTCCATCGAATGCGGTCTACGCTGGTCGAGCTATCTCGCGCCGGCACCTCAGCGGAAGCGGCGGATATCCAGGCAGAGAGCCAAAAAAGAGAGCCGCGTGCTATATTCCTTGGTAATCACGACGAGGTGGAACCGCCTCCGGTAGAACCTGAGCGCCTGCCCCTCATCGCGATTCGGCTCACCGGAGACGATCCCCATGGCTCAACAACTCGAGCGACCTCTGTCCGGTGCGGTCGGCGAAGAGTACGAAGAAATTCGCCATCGCTCGCAGTGGAATCTGGTGTGGCACCGCTTCAGGCGAGACAAAGTCGCACTGCTCGGAGCGACGATTGTGTCACTGCTCGTGCTCGCCGCCATCTTCGCCCCCTGGCTCGCGCCCCACGACCCCTCGACCATCTTCGATAGTGGGTTGAATCTGGATGGCACGCCGTCTGGACCCACTCGCCAGTTCCCGCTGGGCGCAGATGCCCTCGGGCGCGATCAACTCTCGCGCATCCTCTATGGCGCCCGGGTCTCGCTGACGATCGGGGTGGCAGCGAACGGTCTCGCCATGCTGATCGGCATCGGCATCGGATCCATTGGCGGCTACTTCAAAGGATGGGTAAGCGTCCTCACCATGCGTTTGACGGATATCATGATGTCCTTCCCCATCCTCTTGCTGGCGATCGCCCTGGTTGCCGTCCTGAAACCCAGTATCTGGATCGTCATCTTCGTGATCGCCTTTTCGTACTGGGCTCCTGTGGCCCGCATCATTCACGGTCAGGTTCTGGGGATGAAGGATCGAGACTTCGTGGATGCGGCACGTGCCCTGGGCGTTGGACATGCCGGCATTCTGGGCCGGCACATCCTCCCGCAGATCCTGCCCGTGATCATCGTGTACACCACTCTGGGCATCGCGACCAACGTCCTCTTCGAAGCCGCGCTCAGTTATTTGGGGGTGGGCGTGCAGCCACCGACACCCTCGTGGGGCGGAATGATCAGCGAGGGGCAGGAGTTCTACCGAAGCGCTCCCTGGCTGGTGATGTACCCCGGCCTGGCCATCATGTTGACCGTGCTGGGGTTCAACCTGCTGGGTGATGGCCTCCGTGATGCCCTCGATCCACGGCGGAGGAACTGAGCCATGTGGGTGTATGTGGCTCGTCGATCGCTGATGGCCGTGCTGGTGGTCTTCGGCGTGTCGATCATGACCTTCGTGCTGGCCTTTCTCGTCCCGGCCGATCCGGCGCGGGTGTACGCCGGATCGAACGCCTCGGTCGCGACGGTAGCGCACATCCGGGAGCAACTGGGGCTCAATCGACCATTGCCAGTGCAGTATCTCGACTATCTGGGCCGTGCCCTACGCGGCGATCTCGGCACCTCCTACAAACTGCAAACTCCAGTGCTAACCGCTATCATGGCGCGCTTCCCCTACACCGCGGTCCTCACGGTCGCCGGCATTTTCGTGGAGCTCCTGATCGGAATTCCGGTGGGAATCATCGCCGCACTTCGACCCCGTTCAGTGTGGGACCACTCGGCCATGGGCCTGG